>NZ_JARVSX010000005.1:0-253458 GCF_030208975.1 Pseudomonas sp. ME-P-057 | reverse complement strand
GCGCGAACAACTTCAATTTCGCGACGTGACACCTGACGTCTTCCCGGCTAAAGCCGGTCCTACAAGTGCCTGCGGTCAGTGGGACCGGCTTCAGCCGGGAAGAGGCCAGCTGGAATATCCTAAGACTTACGGCGCGGCACCTGACGCTTTCCCGGCTAAAGCCGGTCCCACTAAAGGCAAGAAAGCCATGAATCAGCCGTAGCGCTTCTTCGCTTCGATGGCCAAACCGCTGCCGATGCTGCCGAAGATGTTGCCTTCAACGTGCCGAGCCTTGGGCAGCATCGCCGCGACGCTGTTGCGCAGGGCAGGGATGCCGCTTGAGCCGCCAGTGAAGAACACGGTGTCGACGTCGGTCACCCCAACGCCAGCGTTGCTCAGCAGGTTCGTCACGCTGTTGCGCACACGTTCAAGCAACGCATCGATCGACAATTCAAATAACTGGCGGGTCAGGTCTACGCTCAGGCCGGGCTCCACGCGGTCCATCAGCACCAGGCGACTGTCTGCCTGAGTCAGCTGGATCTTGGTTTCTTCGACTTCCATCGCCAGCCAGTGACCGGCACGCTGTTCTATCAGCTTGAACAGACGGTCGATGCCCTGCGTGTCTTCGATGTCGTAGCGCATGCTGCCCAGGGCCAGCTGCGATTTTTGCGAGTACACCGAGTTGATCGTGTGCCAGGTCGCCAGGCTCATGTGCGTGCTGGTCGGCATGTAGGCGCCGCTTTTCATCCGGCTGCCGTAACCAAACAGCGGCATCACGCCCTGCAGGCTCAGTTGCTTGTCGAAGTCGGTACCGCCGATGTGTACGCCGCCGGTGGCGAGGATGTCGCTGTGGCGATCGCCAACCAGACGACGCTCCGGCGACAGTCGCACCAGCGAGAAGTCCGACGTACCGCCGCCGATGTCCACAATCAGGACCAGCTCTTCACGGTCCAGCGTCGACTCGTAATCGAACGCGGCAGCAATCGGTTCGAACTGGAACGACACGTCCTTGAAACCGATCTTGCGTGCGACTTCGGCCAGGGTGTCCTCGGCCTCCTGGTCAGCAGCGGCATCGTCATCGACAAAATGCACCGGTCGGCCCAGCACCACTTGATCGAAGGAGTGGCCCGCCGCCGCCTCGGCGCGCTTCTTCAGCTCGCCGATGAACAGCCCGAGCAAGTCTTTGAAAGGCATCGCCGTGCCCAGCACGCTGGTGTCGTGCTTGATCAGCTTGGAGCCCAGCAGGCTCTTGAGCGAGCGCATCAGGCGGCCTTCGTAGCCCTCAAGGTATTCGTGAAGCGCGAGGCGACCATAAACCGGGCGGCGCTCTTCGATGTTGAAAAACACAACCGATGGCAGCGTGATCTTGCCGTCTTCCAGTGCGATCAGTGTTTCCGTCCCTGGACGCAGCCAGCCGACTGTGGAGTTGGACGTGCCGAAGTCAATACCAAGGGCACGGGCCGGGGAAGGAGTGCTCATCTGCTTTACGTACCAGTCAAAAAACGGCCGCGCAGTGTATGCGAGTGCGCGGCGGATGCGTAGCGCGAAACGTCGGTTTATCAGCCCCGGTGCATCTATTTCGCTCGTGTGGCTTGAACTGGCACCCCACGCCCCAATCTAGCAGGCAACTCTTAATGCTTTCGGCCGGTCCGCGCGGCGTTTCAACCCGCATGACCGCATGCCGATAACCTTGCAACGTTTAATGCATCCAGCGTTCACACCTGTAACCCGGTGCGGACTGGGCTGGATATTGCAGAAGTGGGTGACCGTCACATGGACTTCAAAGACTATTACAAGATCCTTGGCGTAGAGCCGACGGCGGACGATAAGACCATCAAGACCGCCTATCGCAAGCTTGCGCGCAAGTATCACCCCGACGTCAGCAAAGAGCCTGGCGCCGAGGATAAATTCAAGGAAGCCTCCGAAGCGTATGAAGCACTCAGCGATCCGGAGAAGCGTGCCGAATACGATGACATTCGCAAGTACGGCAGTCAGGGTCGCTTCCAGCCACCACCCGGCTGGCAGGGACGTGGCGGCGCTGGCCAGGGATTTGGTGGCGGCGGATTCGAGAACGGCGACTTTTCGGACTTTTTCAGCTCCATCTTTGGCAACCGGGGTGGTCAGCAGGGCGGCCGGGCACAAAGCCCTGGACGTCGAGGGCAGGACGTGGAGATGGAACTGGCGGTGTTTCTGGAGGAAACCCTCTCCACCGAGTCCAAACAGATCAGCTTCAAGGTGCCGCAGCACAGCGCCAATGGCCAACGCATGGCGGACATCACCAAGACGCTGAACGTGAAGATTCCGGCGGGTGTCACCGATGGCGAGCGCATCCGCCTCAAGGGCCAGGGCGCACCTGGCATTGCGGGCGGTGAGAAGGGCGATCTGTACCTGATCATTCGTCTGGCGCCGCACCCGATGTTCGACGTCGAGGGCCATGACCTGATCATTACGGTGCCCATTGCGCCTTGGGAAGCGGCGCTCGGGACCAAGGTCGCCGTCCCGACGCTGACTGGCAAGATCAACCTGACCATCCGCCCGGACAGTCAGAACGGCCAGCGCTTGCGCGTCAAAGGCAATGGTCTGCTGAACAAGCTGGGCCAGCGCGGTGACCTCTTCGCGCAAATCAAAATCGTCATGCCCAAGTCAACCGATGAAGCGACCAAAGTGCTGTGGGAGAAGCTGGCCGCGCAGGCCGCCTTCGATCCGAGGGCCCAATGGAGTAACTGATCATGAGCGACACCCTGGTCATCGACATGCAGGAGTTCTGTGAGGTGGTCGGCATGCCGGCCGCTTTTGTCATCGAGATCGTCGAACACGGCATTCTCGAACCCCAGGGAAGGCGTCCGGATGAGTGGGTATTTGACGGTGCGTCGCTGTCGATTGCCAAGCGTGCGGTCAGGTTGCATCACCAGTTGCAGCTGGAATGGGATGGCGTTGCCCTGGCGTTGAACCTGCTGGAAGAGCTTGAGCGGGTGAGGGCGGAAAACCGCATGCTGAAGCAGCGGTTGGGGCGGTTTCTGGACTGACACACCCGAATCTGTAGGCGCCGGCTTGCTGGCGAATGCGTCAGGCCAAGCACTGCAACGGTCATGACTGACCAAACGGGTTCGCCAGCAAGCCGGCTCCTACAGAGTTGCACCTCATTGCACAGCGCAGTCGCCGCCAAATGATCTCAAAGACTTGTGCATCGCCTCCGGCCAATTCAGACCCTTGTTCGGTCCTTGGCCGGTATCGGCTCAAAGGGTTTGCATCTTTACCCTTTCTTGGGCAGCTCAACGGTGAACGTTGTGCCGTCGCCGACATTCGACACCACGGTGATGCTGCCCTCGTGGGCGTTGACCACTTCCTTGACGATGTACAAGCCCAGACCCAGGCTTGTGGAAGGGTTGTGAATACCGGCTTTTTCGTTGGCCGAGCGCACCAGCGGATCGAAGATGCTGCCGATGGCCTCTTGCGCAATCGGCTCGCCGTCGTTATGCACTGAAAGCCGAACGTGGTTGTCTCCGCCCGTCAGGGTTACGGTCACCTGACGCGTCGCCGCGCCATGCTGCAAGGCGTTGCCGATCAGGTTTTGCAGCAACTGTGAAATACGTGCTTCGTCCCATTCGCCACGGGTGTCACCTGTGGTCGTGAACACTGCCTTGCAGTCTGGCTGTCCTGCCGTCGCTGCATCGATGGCTTCGCGGCAGGCCAGGGTCATTTCCATCGGCTTGCGATCCACTGGCAATGTCACGCCCAGGCGGCTGCGGACGAACTCCAGCAGATCGCTGATCATCGTCCCCATCAACAAACTGCTGCTCTTGATGCGTTTGATGTACGCAAGCTCTGCGTCCGCCAGTACGGTCTTGCGCAGCAATACTTCGGATGACATGCCGATGGCTTGCAGGGGAGCACGCAAATCATGGCCGAGGATGGCGAGGAAGATGTCGCGCGAGCGCGTCACGCGTTCGGCGTATGCCGCTGTGGACTCGGCCAGTGCTTCATCGATGGCCTCGTTGAAGCGGATCATGTCCGTCAAGTGACTGGCTTGAGGCTCCGACTGGCTTTCAGCCCAGAACCGCACGACGGTGGCGCGCAGGTGACGGAATTCGGAGGTCATCTGCACCAGATCAAATCCGACGATATGCCGCAATTCGCCGTGGCTGGCGGCAGCCTGATCCAGGGTCGGGGTCTTGCCGATGTCTTCGCCCTGAGCCTTGGCGATGCGTTCGGCCTTGGTTTGCGCGGTGTTCATGTCGCGCGCTGCTGCCAGCAGGATCGCCCCGGCGTGGTCGCGCAGCTCCAGCGAACTCATCGCATGGGCTGCAGGCGTCAGGGTTGCCGCGAACCGTTCCCACTCATCGACGATGCGGTCCACGTTCTGAACGATAAAGTCCGAAAGACGCATGGGGAACTACCTTGCTGGCGGAGCGCTGATTAAGAGCGCGCATAGTACCGCCATGTTGTTGCAGGAAGCATCACGCATTTGCGCGCGCTTCCTTTTTGAGTCGGCTTGCCGTCCAGTTGGAGGGCTGTCAGGCAGCAAACACATTCCCGAGCGTTGATTCGCCCTTAAAACAGAAAATACCGCTGCGCCATCGGCAGGACGTCGGCCGGCTCGCACCACAACAGCACGCCGTCGGCCTTGACCTGATACGTCTGCGGGTCGACGTCGATGTCGGGCAGGTAGTCGTTGTGGATCAGATCCGCCTTGGTCACATTGCGGCAGCCCTTGACCACACCGATCTGTTTCTTCAGCCCCAGTTGTTCCGGTACGCCGGCATCGAAGGCTGCCTGGCTGATGAAGGTCAGGCTGCTGGCGTGCAGCGAGCTGCCGTAGCTGGCGAACATCGGGCGGTAATGAACCGGCTGCGGGGTCGGAATCGAGGCGTTTGCGTCGCCCATCAGGCTGGCGGCAATCGAGCCACCTTTGAGGATCAGCGTGGGTTTTACTCCGAAGAACGCCGGACGCCAGAGCACCAGGTCTGCCCATTTACCCACTTCGACCGAACCCACTTCGTGGCTGATGCCGTGAGTGATGGCCGGGTTGATGGTGTACTTGGCGATGTAGCGTTTGGCGCGGAAGTTGTCGTTGCCTTCGCCGTCACCCGGCAATGCGCCGCGCTGGCGTTTCATTTTGTCGGCGGTCTGCCAGGTGCGCATGATCACCTCGCCAACCCGGCCCATGGCCTGGCTGTCGGAGCTGAGCATCGAGAACGCGCCCAGGTCATGCAGGATGTCTTCGGCGGCAATGGTCTCGCGGCGGATGCGGCTTTCGGCGAACGCGACGTCCTCGGCGATGCTGGGGTCCAGGTGATGGCAGACCATCAACATGTCCAAGTGCTCATCAATGGTGTTGCGGGTGAACGGGCGGGTCGGGTTGGTCGAGCTGGGCAACACATTGGCGAAGCCGCACGCCTTGATGATGTCCGGTGCATGGCCGCCACCGGCGCCTTCGGTGTGGTAGGTGTGGATGGTGCGGTTCTTGAACGCCGCCAGCGTGGTTTCGACGAAGCCGGATTCGTTCAGGGTGTCGGTGTGGATCGCCACCTGAACATCATACTCATCGGCGACGCTCAGGCAGTTGTCGATGGCCGCAGGCGTCGTGCCCCAGTCTTCGTGCAGCTTGAGGCCGATGGCCCCGGCCTTGACCTGCTCGATCAGCGGCTCGGGCAGGCTGACGTTGCCCTTGCCGGTAAAGCCGATGTTCATGGGGAACGCCTCGGCGGCCTGCAGCATGCGCATCATGTGCCACTTGCCGGGCGTTACCGTGGTGGCGTTGGTCCCCGTCGCCGGGCCGGTGCCGCCGCCAATCATGGTGGTGACGCCGCTCATCAGCGCTTCTTCGATCTGCTGCGGGCAGATGAAGTGGATGTGGGTGTCGACGCCGCCGGCGGTCAGGATCATGCCTTCGCCGGCAATGATTTCGGTGGCGGCCCCAATGGCGATGGTCACGCCAGGCTGGATGTCCGGGTTGCCGGCCTTGCCGATGGCTGCGATGCGTCCGTCCTTGAGGCCAACGTCGGCTTTGACGATGCCCCAGTGATCAATGATCAGCGCGTTGGTGATCAGCGTGTCGACTACGTCGGCGGCGACGCCCTGACCCTGACCCATGCCGTCACGGATGACCTTGCCGCCACCGAACTTCACTTCTTCGCCATAAACGGTGAAGTCCTTCTCTACCTCGATCCACAATTCGGTGTCCGCCAGACGCACACGGTCGCCGACGGTGGGGCCGAACATATCGGCGTAGGCTTGCCTGGAAATTTTCATCTGTTCGCCTTGAATTCAATGGATTCTGAAACCGCTCGCGGTGCTCGCTTTCGCTGCCGTCGTAACCTCCGTGAGCTCCTACAGGGCGTGTCGCGCTACAAATCCCCCATCACCCGTCCGGCAAACCCGAAAACCCGCCGCAACCCGGCCAGGTCCACCAGCTCCACTTCCCGCGCCTGCCCGGGCTCGAAGCGCACGGCGGTGCCGGCCGGGATGTTCAGGCGCATGCCTCGGCTGGCGGTGCGATCAAACGTCAGGGCGTCGTTGGTTTCGAAAAAATGAAAGTGCGAGCCGACCTGAATCGGCCGGTCACCGCTGTTTGCGACGCTGAGGGTGATAGTGCGCCGATCGACGTTGAGTTCGATGTCACCGGGCTGGATCTGGTATTCACCAGGAATCATTCGCTCTTCCTCGACAGTAACTTGTAGTAGATGGCCGTGGCCCTGTATTCGCCATCGGGATTACAGGCGTAGTCCGGCAGCAGACCGGACAGCTCGTACCCCAGGGCGCGATAGAAATCCTCGGCATCGGAGCCCGCCAGGGTGTCCAGGTACACAAGCCCGCGCTGATGCTGCTGCGCCGCCAACTCCACGGCTGTCATCAACTGCGTGGCCAGCCCGCGCCGACGCGCCTGATTCAAGACCAGCAATTTCTGCACCTCGGCGCGGTTAAGGCCGTTGGCTTTCTGGCACAGCACCAGTTGCACCGTTGCAAGCACGTGCTCTTCCTCGGCGACGACCCACAGCAGCAGATTGCCTTGCTCGACCTCGCCCCTGACGGCGTCCCACCACTGGGCAGCTTCCTCGGCGCCTAGACCCGCCATGAACCCCACCGAGGCGCCGTGTTGGACTGCGTCCAGCAATAGCGATACGAGACCAGGGCGATAGTGCGCGAAACTTTCTGACGTGACCCGGCGCAGGTGAGCGGCATTCATGGGGCGAGATCCTTTCGTTAGTGAAACTCAAGCGTTGGGCGTGATGCCGGGCGCCTGAGAGGGTGGCGCCGTAGCACCGGGCGACAGATCCAGCTGCATGAACGTCAGGTCCAGCCACCGCCCGAACTTGGTGCCGACCTGCGGCATCTGCCCCGTGGTGATAAAGCCCTCGCGCTCGTGCAGGTGAATCGACGCTGCATTACCACTTTCAATGGCCGCCACCATCATGTGCTTGTCGCAGCGGCGGGCACGTTCGATCAGCGCTTTCATCAGCAGCGGCCCCAGCCCATTGCCGCGTTGATCGGCCCGCACGTACACCGAATGCTCGACGGTGTGGCGAAACCCTTCAAACGGTCGCCAGTCGCCGAAGGACGAGTAGCCCAGCACCTGATCACGCTCATCGACCGCCAGCAAAATCGGATAGCCCTGAGTCTGCCGCAACGCAAACCAGGCTTCGCGGTTGGCAAGGTCCACCGGCTGTTCGTTCCAGATGGCCGTGGTGTTGAGCACTGCGTCGTTGTAGATGTCCAGCACGGCAGGCATGTCAGTCAGCAGTGCGTCACGAATCGAATACGTCATGTTCGTTTTCACTTGTTGTTAGCTGTTGAGTTGTCCAGGTCAGGCGATGGGCTGATGCACAGTGACCAGCTTGGTGCCATCCGGAAAGGTGGCCTCGACCTGGATTTCCGGGATCATTTCCGGAATGCCTTCCATCACCTGGTCGCGGGTCAGCAGAGTGGTGCCGTAATGCATGAGGTCGGCCACGGTCTGGCCGTCGCGTGCGCCTTCAAGCAGGGCCGCAGAGATGAAGGCCATGGCCTCCGGATAATTGAGCTTCAAACCGCGTGCCAGCCGTCGCTCGGCAACCAGGCCTGCGGTGAAGATCAGCATCTTGTCTTTTTCGCGTGGGGTGAGATCCATGGGGCTTCCGTTTTTAAGTTCCGAATAGAGAAATCGCTGCAAGCGCCGTTGTAGGAGCGCGCTTGCTCGGGAATCGGGCAACGCGGTCCATCAGGTGCTCCAGATCCTCGGTGCCACCGCTTCCCGGCCCAGCAGGGCAGGGCGCAGCAGTTTCCATAATTCGATCAGCCACGCCCGGGCGTGCAGCGCTTCGTCCGCCAGGCAACGGGCAATGATCAGCCCGGGCAACTGGCTAAGGTCCCCGCGCACAGGCGAATGCTCAGCCAGTTCGCGGCAGCGTTCCATTAACTCGGGGTCAATCTCGCCGGTCACGATCAGCGTGGCAAACACCGGTTTGCCATCCAGGCCGATCGGTGAGTCGAGCAGCCCGTCGTTGCCCACGACGCGCTGGCGCTCGTGCCACAACAGCCTGCCGTCGCGCCGAATATCCAGATGCGCCTGAAGGTGCCCCTGATCGAAACGCTCGCCGCTTGCAGGCCGGCCCAGCGCGACCACGTCCCAATAGAACAGTCGAGCGTCGCCCTGCAGATTAATCCGCGTGGTCAGTTCAGCCTTGGCCTCGCTGAAGACGATGGTCTCCTGCGGCAGCCACTCCAGCGTCCCGCCGCTCGCGACGTTGAGTTCAAGCTGTTGATAGGCCGGGCCGGCTGCGCGATACCACTTTGCCGCACCGGGACTGGTCAGTTGTGCCCACGCGTTGGCGCCGACGCTGACATCGATGTCGAGCCGATCGCCACCCGCGATGCCGCCCGGCGGATGAACGATGATGTGCTGACAGACCTGCGGACCTTCGGCGTACAGATGCTTTTGCACGCGCAACGGACCTTTGTGGCGGCGTTGCGTTGGCCGCGTGCTGTCACCGAAGCGCCCGTACGCCAGCTCCAGCTCGGCGTGCCAACTGGGCGTGAACAGGGCGGTGTGGGCAGGAAGATTCATAAGTCGACTGTCATGTTCGTGAAGGTTCGTACCTTAGCTGATCGGCGCATCAAATGGTGACCAGGCCCCGAACGCCTTCGGTCTCCATGTTTTCGCCACGACCCTGCTGCACGATCTCGCCGCGCGACATGACGATGTACTGGTCCGCCAGTTCGGCGGCGAAATCGTAGAACTGCTCCACCAGCAGAATGGCCATATCACCTCGAGCGGCAAGCTTCTTGATCACGGCGCCGATCTCTTTGATCACCGACGGCTGAATGCCTTCGGTGGGCTCGTCAAGAATCAGCAGGCGCGGACGGCTGGCCAGGGCCCGTCCAATTGCCAGTTGCTGTTGCTGCCCGCCGGACAGATCGCCGCCACGGCGATGTTTCATCTGCAGCAACACCGGGAACAGCTCGTAGATGAACGCCGGCACTTCTTTGGCTTGCGAGCCCGGAAACCGCGACAGCCCCATCAATAGGTTTTCCTCGACGGTCAGCCGCCCGAAAATCTCCCGCCCCTGGGGCACGTAGGCGATCCCGGCATGCACGCGCTGATGCGGCTTGAAACCGGTAATCGGCTTGCCTTCCCACTGCACCGCGCCTTCTTTGGCGGGCAGCAGTCCCATCAGCACTTTCAGCAGCGTGGTCTTGCCCACGCCATTGCGACCGAGCAGGCACGTGACTTCGCCGATGTTCACGTCAAACGACAGACCGCGAAGAATATGGCTGCCGCCGTAATATTGGTGGAGCTTTTCGACTTGGAGCATGGCTGATCACCCAAAAAACGATGTGGGACCTGTAGGAGCGCGCTTGCCCGCGAATCGGTGGTCAGACGATATTTATCCCGCAGACCCACTCCAATCGCGGGCAAGCGCGCTCCCACAGGGTTCGGCGCTATCTGCCGAGATAAACCTCAATCACCCGCTCATCCGCTTGCACGTGTTCCAGCGACCCTTCTGCCAATACGCTGCCCTGATGCAATACGGTGACGTGGTCGGCAATGGTGCCGACGAACCCCATGTCGTGCTCGACCACCATCAGCGAATGCTTGCCCGCCAGGCTTTTGAACAGCTCGGCGGTGAATTCGGTTTCGGCGTCGGTCATGCCCGCCACCGGTTCGTCGAGCAGCAGCAATTGCGGGTCCTGGACCAGCAACATGCCGATCTCCAGAAATTGTTTCTGCCCGTGGGACAACAGCCCTGCCGGGCGTGACATCGACGACGTCAGGCGAATGGTTTCCAGGACCTCATCGATGCGGTCGCGCTGTTCGCCGCTAAGCTTGGCCCGCAGGCTGGCCCACACGGACTTGTCGGCTTTCTGCGCCAGCTCCAGATTTTCGAACACGCTCAGCGCTTCGAACACCGTGGGCTTTTGAAACTTGCGGCCAATCCCTGCCTGAGCAATCTGTACTTCGCTCATCTTGGTCAAATCCAGGGTTTCACCAAACCAGGCTCGCCCATGGCTAGGGCGAGTCTTGCCTGTGATCACGTCCATCAGCGTGGTCTTACCAGCGCCATTGGGGCCGATGATGCAACGCAGTTCACCCACGCGGATGTACAGGTTGAGATCGTTGAGGGCTTTGAAACCATCGAAACTGACGCTGATGTCTTCCAGCGTGAGGATGGTGCCATGCAGCGTGTTCAGCCCTTTGCCAGCGACCTGCCCGAGGCCGATGGCCTCGCGGCTGGTACCAGCGTCACTGTTGGGGTGCAGCATCGGATCCAGCACCGGATCGAATGCGGGCGTCGGAGTGCTTTTCATTGTTCGCCCCTTTTTTTGATCAGGCCGATCACGCCTTTGGGCAGCCACAGCGTCACGACGATAAACAGCGCGCCGAGAAAGAACAGCCAGTATTCGGGGAACGCCACGGTGAACCAGCTCTTCATGCCGTTCACCAGTCCGGCGCCGAGCAGCGGCCCGATCAACGTCCCGCGCCCACCCAGTGCTACCCACACCGCCGCTTCGATGGAGTTGGTCGGCGACATTTCGCTCGGGTTGATGATGCCGACCTGCGGCACATACAACGCTCCGGCCAGGCCACACAGCACTGCGCTCAACACCCACACGAACAGCTTGAAACCGCGCGGGTCGTAGCCGCAGAACATCAGGCGGTTTTCCGCGTCGCGCACAGCGGTCAACACGCGACCGAATTTACTGCGCGCCAGTCGCCATCCCACGAACAGGCTGCCGGCCAGCAACGCTACCGTGAGCAGAAACAACACCGCACGGGTGCCTTGGGAGGTGATGCTGAAACCCAGAATGCTGCGGAAGTTGGTGAAGCCGTTATTGCCGCCAAAGCCGGTTTCGTTACGAAAAAACAGCAGCATGCCGGCGAAGGTCAGGGCCTGGGTCATGATCGAGAAATACACGCCCTTGATCCGCGAGCGGAAGGCGAAGAAGCCGAACACCAGCGCCAGTAATCCCGGCGCCAGCACCACCAGGCACATGGCCCACAGGAAATGCTGAGTGCCGACCCAATACCAGGGCAGCTCGGTCCAGGAAAGGAACGTCATGAATGCCGGCAGGCTGTCGCCCGACGCTTCGCGCATCAGGTACATGCCCATGGCGTAGCCGCCCAGCGCGAAGAACAGGCCATGGCCCAGCGACAACAGCCCGGCGTAGCCCCAGACCAAGTCCAGCGCCAGCGCGACAATCGCGTAACAGAGAATCTTGCCTACCAGCGTCAGCGTGTAGGCCGAAACCTGCAGGCCGTTGCTTTCCGGCAGCAGGGACAGCAACGGCAGGGTGATCAGCAGGGCAAGGATCACCACGCCAACCGAGACCGTGATTTTGGTGCCGGCGCGTTGCGCGGCAGTGACCATCAGTGGCTGATTCATCAATCGATCACCCGTCCTTTGAGTGCGAAAAGGCCTTGCGGACGTTTCTGAATGAACAGAATGATCAACGCTAGGATCAGGATCTTGCCCAGCACCGCGCCGATCTGCGGCTCAAGAATTTTATTGGCGATGCCCAACCCGAACGCTGCCATGACGCTGCCGGCCAGTTGACCGACGCCACCGAGCACGACCACCAGGAAGGAGTCGATGATGTAGCTCTGGCCCAGATCAGGGCCGACGTTGCCGATCTGACTCAGCGCCACGCCGCCCAGCCCGGCGATGCCGGAGCCTAGCCCGAAGGCCATCATGTCGATGCGGCCGGTAGGCACACCGCAGCAGGCTGCCATATTGCGGTTCTGGGTCACGGCGCGAACGTTCAGGCCCAGGCGCGTCTTGTTCAGCAGCAGCCAGGTCAGCACGACCACGAACAGGGCGAAGCCGATGATGACGATGCGGTTATACGGCAGCACCAGATTGGGCAACATTTGAATGCCGCCTGACAGCCATTCCGGGTTGGCCACCTCGACGTTCTGTGCGCCGAACACCACGCGAATCAGTTGAATGAGCATCAGGCTGATGCCCCAGGTCGCCAGCAATGTTTCTAGGGGGCGGCCATACAGATGACGAATGACCGTGCGTTCCAGCGCCATGCCGATGCAGGCGGTGACGAAAAACGCCACCGGCAGCGCCACCAGTGGATAGAACTCAAGGGCGCCGGGCGCGTAGCGCTGAAACATGAGCTGCACGACGTAAGTGGCGTAGGCGCCGAGCATCAGCATCTCGCCGTGGGCCATATTGATCACGCCGAGCAGACCGAAGGTGATGGCCAGTCCAAGGGCCGCCAGCAGCAGAATCGAGCCCAGCGACAGCCCCGCAAAGGCCTGGCCCAGGATTTCGCCGAACATTAATTTGCGCTTGACCTGCGCCAGGCTGGTTTCAGCCGCAAGGCGCACGGCCGGGTCGGTTTCTACGCTGGGTTCGAGCAGGGTTTCCAGACGCGTGCGGGCCAGCGGATCGCCGGTTTCGCCCAGCAGGCGTACGGCGGCGAGCCGTACGGTAGGACTGACGTCGACCAGTTGCAGATTGGCCAGTGCCAGATTCAATGCTGCATGAACGCTGTCGTCCTGTTCGCTTGCCACCTGCTGCACCAACAGCGGCAACTGCGCCGGACGTGCGCTTTTTTGCAGGGTTTGCGCTGCGGCCAGACGCACCTTGGGGTCGGCAGCCAGCAACTGATGGCTGGCCAATGCAGTGTCAATCAGACCGCGAAGGCGGTTGTTCAGGCTGATGGGCTGGGGCTCGTCGGGGCTGGGCGCATCGGCGAGCGCTGGAGCCTGCGGGTCGACGGCAATGAAGCGGTCGCCGTTCTGGATGAACGCCCGGTTGCTGCTGTCGGCGGCGACGCGGCCATCCTGCAGGGCAATCAGCAACTCGACCCGCGCCGGATCAGGTTTGGCCGCCCAGGCTTCCAGCAGCTGTGCGCGCTCGGAGGAGGGGGCCGCGACAAAGTCACCGGCTTCGCTGGCATGAGCGGCGAAGGGCAGCCACAGGCACAGCGCGAGAAAGAGGTGGTGGAGGTATTTGGGCATATCGAGTCCTGAGAACACCCGCATGACGCAATGTCCTGCGAGGAACTGTAGGGGTGAGCTTGCTCGCGATCGCGGTATGCCAGCCGGCATCATCGTTACAGATAGATTGCAATCGCGAGCAAGCTCACTCCTACAGGGATAGGTTCAGCCGGGCATTTCACCCGACCGTTCACCCTGTTTTCCTTAGTTGCTCTTCACCGCGTAGTCAGGCTTTTTGTCGTTGCCTGGAATGAACGGGCTCCACGGCTGGGCGCGGATCGGCTCTTTGGTCTGCCAGACCACGTTGAACTGACCGTCAGCCTTGATCTCGCCAATCATCACTGGCTTGTGCAGGTGGTGGTTGGTCTTGTCCATCGTCAGCGTGAAGCCGGACGGCGCGGCAAAGGTCTGGCCGGCCATGGCTTCGCGGACTTTATCCACATCGGTGGATTTGGCTTTCTCGACCGCCTGCGCCCACATGTGGATGCCCACGTAGGTGGCTTCCATCGGGTCGTTGGTCACGGCTTTGTCGGCGTTCGGCAAATTGTGCGCCTTGGCATAGGCTTTCCAATCGGCCACAAACTTGGTGTTGACGGGGTTCTTCACCGACTCGAAGTAGTTCCAGGCGGCCAGGTTGCCCACCAGCGGCTTGGTATCGACGCCGCGCAGTTCTTCTTCGCCCACCGAGAACGCTACCACCGGCACGTCGGTGGCTTTGAGGCCCTGGTTACCGAGCTCTTTGTAGAACGGCACGTTGGAATCGCCATTGACGGTCGAGATGACGGCTGTCTTGCCGCCTGCGGAGAACTTCTTGATGTTCGCCACGATGGACTGGTAATCGCTGTGGCCAAACGGGGTGTAGACCTCTTCGATGTCCTTGTCTGCAACGCCTTTGGAGTGCAGGAAGGCGCGCAGAATCTTGTTGGTGGTGCGCGGGTACACGTAGTCAGTGCCGAGCAGGAAGAAGCGCTTGGCTGCGCCGCCGTCTTCACTCATCAAGTACTCAACCGCAGGGATCGCCTGCTGGTTAGGCGCAGCGCCGGTATAGAAGACGTTGGGTGACATCTCTTCACCCTCGTACTGCACCGGGTAGAACAGCAAGCCATTCAATTCCTCAAACACGGGCAACACCGACTTGCGCGATACCGACGTCCAGCAGCCGAACACCACCGCGACCTTGTCCTGGGTCAGCAGTTGGCGGCCCTTTTCTGCAAACAACGGCCAGTTCGACGCGGGGTCGACCACCACCGGCTCAAGCATCTTGCCGTTGACGCCGCCCTTGGCGTTGATCTCATCAATGGTCATCAGCGCCATGTCCTTGAGCGACGTCTCGGAGATGGCCATGGTGCCGGACAAAGAATGCAGAATGCCGACCTTGATGGTCTCGGCCGCCTGCGCGGTCCAGGTCAAACCCATCGCTGCGATCGATGCAGACAAAGTGAACGCTTTCAGCAAACTACGACGCTTCATTGGCTAGCTCCATTCTTTGATTTTTTTGGATGACCGCGGTTGGCAGTGCAGAGGTTGGGTCTGCTTAGGCTTTAGCAAACGCTGGGCCAAGGCTGCGCGGGTCGCAAAATGGAATGAAAACGTCGCCTGCGCTAGGTGGGGCGCACCAATCTGGTGGCTGCCAGCCGGCGTGGTGCATCGCCTGCGCTTATCTGGTGCGCAACGCTAATGCGGCGCAAGTAGGAGGAGGGGAGGAGTCAGAGGGGGACGGGGCGTAAAAACAGGTGCGGAGCCTGAAACCCGAAATGAGGAGGAATTCATCACTAAACCACCCAAGAAAGGTTCCAGGCCCCGCGAGACGCAATCTAAGCTGTTGCCGCCGTTTTGGCAAAGCGCGAACGCACTATTCGATCGAGCAGCCAAACCGCCAGCATTGAAACGCCAACCAGCGGGAATGCTGCTCCCAGCACGATCATCACCACGGTTGCGGTTTTCCAGCGGGGGAGATCGTGACGCAACGGCGGAACGCCGAAACCGTTTTGCGGGCGACGTTTCCACCAGATCACAATGCCGCTGACCGAACTCAACAGCACCATCAGGCAGATGAACAGAATCACCAACTGGTTTACCCAGCCATACATCTTGCCCTCGTGCAGCATCACGCCCAGTTCGGTGGCTTTGGACACCGTGCTGTAATCGCCGTAACGCACGTCCGCGAGGACCTTGCCGCTGTACTGGTCGATATGCAGGGTGGCGTCGTTGCGCGGGTCGTCCGCGAACACCGAAACGGTGAACACGCCGTCGGCGGTCTTGGGCTGGGTGATGCTGTAGCCCGGTTCGATTTGTCGGGCCCTGGCGATGTCCACCACTTGCTGAAGGGAAACAGCCGGTGCCGCTGGCCCGCTGGCCATGTGGCTGTGGTTCATGTGCTCGGCGTGATCCCCCGAAGACACCGGCATCGGTGTGTTTTCCATGGCCCATGGCACGGTCTGCACGCGTGCGCTGTTCAGTGCGCCGGCTTGCTTGTCGGATTTGGGGACGTCATTCCACATGGCTGCCGGGAACGTATTCCAGAGGTCGGCGTAGGTTTTGCCCCATAAGCCGGTCCAGGTCATGCCGCTCAGAAGCATGAACAACAGCGCCACCGAACCCCAGAACCCGGTCACCGCATGCAGGTCGCGCCAGAGGATACGGCCTCGCGCGCCAATCCGAGGCCAGAGCACGCCAGCGGGCGAGCGACCTCGCGGCCACCACAGATACACGCCGGACACCACCAGCACGATGCCCCAGCCGGCCGCGAGTTCGACCAGCCGGTCACCCACGGTTCCGATCATCAGTTCGCCGTGCAGCTCGCGGGCCATGGCTTGCAGGTTGCTTTTGGCATCCTGATCACCCAAGACCGTGCCGCTGTAAGGGTCGACGAATACATTGAGTTCGCGGCCCTCCTTGCTGAGCACAAACTGCGCGCTGCCCTCGGCATTCAACGGCGGCAGGTATTTGCTCACCTGCGCCTGGGGATAAGCGGCCAACACACGGTTTTGCTGTTCATCGGCAGTCAGCGAGTGGTGCGCAGGTTTGACCGTTAACAGGTCGCTGTACATCAGCGCATCGAGCTGCGGCTTGAACAGATACACGATCCCGGTAAGCGCCAGCAAAATCATGAAGGGTGCGACGAACAGGCCGGCATAGAAATGCCATCGCCAGGCCAGGTTATAAAACGACACATTGGGTTTGGACACGGTGCAACGCTCCCGTCGGGGAAACACGGCGCAACGCGCTGGCGGTGAGAAGAGCCGCCAGCGGTTACGAGTCAATTTGCGATACCAGGCAACTGACGAGACGGGTGGCGCGCGACTGCGGGCGTGGGGGAATACGTGGCGTTGGGCATGCCCGTGTTGCGGGACTTCGTTGTAGAAGTCCGCGGGTCTGGGCGCAACGGGTGCCGCGACAGCGACGGTCTTTGTGATCGCAGGGCAACTGAACAACAGCGTGCAGTAACCGCACTTGGCCCAGATGACATGGTCGACGCCTGCGGTTTGCTCGCTCTGGACGTGACCGTCATGCGTGTCTGCGCCCATGTCCATAGACGCAGGCATGTTCATCTCGGCGTGCATCGCCATCGACATCGACATCGATGCAGGCGCGGGAGCCGCTTGGCCGCTGTGGTGCTCCATTGGCATGGATTGCGAGATCAGCGGGCCGACGAAAATCATCAGCATGGCGAACAGGCTCAGCCACACGCCCTGAGATTTACGAGGGGCAAATGCGGAGCTGATGCGGATCGCGGGCAGGCGGCTCATGGGGCAGCGTCGTGATTAGGCAGCTTCAGTGTGCGTGGGCCGAGTGGGCGGGTTCGGGTGGCTGTTTTTGTACCGTAACGTCGACCGTCAGATCACCCGCTTTTTCAAAGTGCAGAATCAGAGGGAAGGTCTGACCGTCGACGAGTTTGCTGCGGTCTTTCAAGTCCAGCAACATGACGTGATACGCCATTGGCGCAAAAACGAGATTGCCGCCCGCCGGGATATCCACTGACTGGACGCGCTGCATTTTCATCGTACCGTCCTTGCTCACGTGCTCGTGCAACTGTGCGCCACCTGCGATGGGGCTGTCGACGGCCTCCAGTCGGTCAGGCGCCTGACCTTCGTTGGTGATCACAAAATAGGCAGCGGCGGTGGGTGAGTTCGGGGGCAACGCCAGTGACCACGGTTGCGTCACCGTCAGCGAGCCCGTGGCGTAATCGTGCGCTTCGACGTAACAGACCGGCGACGCGAGAGCGGCCAGCAGGACGAGTTTGTTCAGTATCAAAGCTGGGGCTCCAATTCGTTCAGGTACGCGACGGCACGATCAATCAGACCCGAGGGGATGCGTGCGGATTGCGGTTCGGCCATTGCGGGCGGTGCGCAGTGCGCAGTACCACCATCGCCACAGGGAAACGCACCGGTTCGATGAGGGCGAACAATCCAAAACCGATACCGGTTGGCACCGCAACCATCGGCATGGCGCCGGTGCAACAGGCGCAGTGCTGCATGAGCGCGATATCGGGGTGATGGGGAGCTTGTCGGTCGATGACCTCAACGGGCGTCATGGCCAATGGAGGCGCAGCCCCCGTACACGCATTTCCCCACACCAGACGCTCAGCCTGGGGACGCGGCATGGTCGGTGTCAGCGGCATTGCCAACGCCCCGAACAGCAGGGTGAAGCAGGCCACCCAGGCAAAGGCGCGCCGCCGCTGTGGCGTGAGGATTTGATTTTGTTGTTTTGTCATGTGGGCCATTTAGCCTGATTGGCCGCCCGATGTAAAAACCCTGGCCGCGACGTTATGTCGCGCAGCAGGTGTTGGTTCAGTCAGCGTTCAGCGGGGGTTCAGGCAGTGGAGGCGTGGAGTTTCAGGCCCAGCGCCTTTATCACCTTCATGATTGTGGCGAAGTCGGGGTTGCCGTCGGTGCTCAGCGCTTTGTAAAGGCTCTCCCTGCCCAGTCCCGTGTCACGTGTCACGTGCGATCTGAGACATGCCATACGCCCGCGCGATATTGCCCAAGGCCTTGCGTATTAAGACGCCGTCGCCGTTGTCTTCCTCCAGGCAAGCGTCCGGATAACCACGCCATGTCCTCAGGTGTTTCAAGGTATTCAGCCGCATCAAAGGGTTTGAATTCCTCTTTCATTAGTGATCCCTCGCCGTGAGGCTTTCGGCCATTTCCCTGGCACGTTTGATATCCGTTTTCTGAGTCGATTTATCGCCACCCACGAGAAGGAGATAGACAGCGTCTCCATGCCGCGTCAGGTAAATTCGATAACCGGGCCCGTAGTGAACGCGCATTTCAAAAACGCGTCCACCTACTGATTCACAATCTCACGCAATGCAGCCAACACCTCTCCGACACTCCAGAAAGCCCGATCCACTTCAGGCAGCATGGGTCGCTTCAATACCAGCACGGGCAGGGCCAACTCGCGGGCCACTTCCAGCTTGGGCTCGGTCGCCGTGCTGCCGCTGTTCTTGCTGATGAGGACGTCGATATTGCGGCGCTGGAACAGCTCGCGCTCGTCTTCCAGGCGAAACGGTCCGCGCGCGGCAATCACCTCGCAGCGCTCGTTGCCGGGGTAGACATCCAGCGCCCTTAGCGTCCAGAACTGATGCTGTGGAATGTCACGAAGATGCTGCAAGGGTTCGCGGCCCAAGGTGAACAGCGGGTGCTGAAAAGGCGCGAGCGCGGACATTAACTCAGCCCAGTCGCTGACCTCGCGCCAGTCATCCTCGGGGCCCGCTTGCCACGGCAGTCGTCGCAAGGCCCAACACGGAACTCCGGCGGCCTTCGCTGCAACCACAGCGTTGTGGCTGATCTGCGCGGCGTAGGGATGCGTTGCATCGAGAATCAGATCGATGCCCGATTGCCGCACAAAGTTGGCCATGCCTTCAGCGCCGCCAAACCCGCCGACTCGTACCTGACAGCGCAAATCGGTCGGCACGCGGCCCACGCCTGCCAGGCTGTAAACATGCTGAGGCCCCAGGGTGCGGGCAATCGCCAACGCTTCGGTGACACCGCCGAGGAGCAGCACGCGTTTCAGAGCAGATGGTTTCAAGAAAAGCCTCCCGCATGGCCGACGATCCCGCCCTGGCGGTCAATGGCAAACACTTCGACCTCTACCTGCGCCGGCACCACGGTACGGGCGAAATCAAGCGCGTGCTGGCATACCGTGTTGCCGAGCGCGATGCCGACGGCGGCGGCCATGGCCAGCGCTTGCTGGCTGGTGTTGGCTTCACGGATGCTTTGCTGCAGCGGGACGTCCGCGCCTGCATCGGCGGCCCACTGAGCGAGCTGATTCAAATCGATGCTGGAGTGGCGGCTGTGAAGGTCCATATGGCCCGCCGCCAATTTGCTGATTTTGCCAAAGCCGCCGCACACACTAAGCCGTTCCACCGGGGTCTTGCGCAGGTGCTTGAGCACAGCGCCGACAAAATCCCCCATCTCGATGAGCGCGATATCCGGGAACTGATACACCCGACGCATCGTGTCCTCGCTGGCGTTGCCGGTGCAGGCGGCGATGTGCTGGTAGCCATTGGTACGCGCGACATCGATGCCTTGATGAATGGAGGCGATGTACGCCGCGCAAGAGAAAGGCCGGACGATACCGCTGGTGCCCAGAATCGATAATCCGCCCAGAATACCCAAACGCGGGTTCATGGTTTTCAAGGCGAGCGCGCTGCCATTCTCCACACAGATCGTCACCTCGAAGCCGCCTTCATAGCCGAACTCCTGCGCTGCTTGAGAGAGGTGTTCGGCCATCATTCTGCGAGGCACTGGATTGATTGCCGGTTCACCCACGCCCAGCACCAGACCCGGCCGGGTCACGGTGCCGACGCCTTCGCCCGCAACAAAGCGTGTGCCGGGCTCACTCGTTAACCTGACCTGAGCGTAAACGAGCGCGCCGTGTGTTACGTCCGGGTCATCCCCGGCGTCCTTGAGCGTGCCCGCTTCGGCGCCGTCGGCCATCAAGCGGCAAAACTCCAGGCGCATTTGCACGCATTTGCCCTTGGGCAACGTGATTTCAATCGCATCGTTTGTTTCGCCAGCCAGCAGCAACCGCGCCGCGGCGAGGGAGGTCGCCGTGGCGCAACTGCCCGTGGTCAAACCGCTGCGCAATGGCGCGGGTTGCTCGGCGGTTTCGTCGCGCATCAGGGTTTGATCGCTTCAAGCAGGGTGATCGGCAGCGCCTGGCGCCACGTGTCAAAGTCGCCCAGCGGTTTGGCATGTGCCAGATGGATACGGGTCAATTCGCCACCGTGTTGCTCGCGCCAGTTCACCAGCGTCGCCTCGCTTTGCAGCGTGACGGCATTGGCAACCAGCCGACCGCCCGGCCGCAGGCTTTGCCAGCACGCGCTCAACACGCCTTCACGCGTGACACCGCCGCCGATGAACACCGCATCCGGTTGCTCCAGACCGGCAAGGGCATCGGGCGCGCGTCCACGCACCAGTTGAAGGCCCGGCACCCCCAGCGCATTGCGGTTGAACTCAATCATCTGTTGCCGTCCCTCATCGGCTTCGATGGCGATGGTGCGACAAGACGGATGCGCGCGCATCCACTCGATCCCGATGGAGCCACAGCCTGCGCCGACGTCCCACATCAATTCGCCAGGCGTCGGGGCGAGTCGGGCAAGGGTAATGGCGCGTACGTCGCGCTTGGTGAGCTGGCCGTCGTGCCGGAACGCCTCATCCGGCAGGCCGCCAAGCGGCGACAGACGCAGCGCATCGGGCTGCGCCCGGCATTCGATGGCGACCAGGTTCAGCGCGGCGATGTCGGTTGCGTTCCACTCGCCCGCCGTGCCTTCGATTTGCCGCTCGGCGGCGCCGCCCAGATGCTCAAGCACGATCATGCGGCTCGGGCCATAGCCGCGCTCCTCGAGCTGTGCGGCAATGGCTGCGGGGCTGGAACCGTCGTTGCTCAGCACCAGCAGGCGCAAGCCGTTATGAAATTGAGCGTTCAGTGCCGCGACCGGGCGAGCGACTACCGAGAGGGTTACCACGTCCTGCAACGGCCAACCCAAGCGGGCTGCCGCGAGAGAATAAGACGATGGGGCAGGGATCACGCGCATCTCGTCATCGCTGACCTGGCGCGACAGGCTTGCGCCAACGCCGAACAACATGGGGTCGCCGCTGGCCAGCACGCATACCGGCGTGCCGCGCTGCTTCAGCACCGGGTCCAGAGAGAACGGGTTGGGCCACAGGCGATGCGCGGCCTGAATGCAGGATGGCAACAACCCGAGTTGTCGCGCGCCGCCGAACACCTGCTGCGCCTGCAACAGCGCGTGCCGGGCGTTGCGGCCCAGCCCTTTGTAGCCGTCCTCACCGATTCCCACGACTGTCAGCCACGGCGACATGAATTGCCCTCAACCAAATTCGTGCGACAGGCCTGTCATACCAGCCCTGGATAGTGGGGCGCATCATACCTCGCTGAGGTAGCCTCGTCGTGCTGGGTCAATCAGCCTTATTTCGTAGGCGGTTAGTAGCTTTGGTGTGGGGCGTTTCTGAAAATACCGTAATCACGCCGATTTACACGTAACGTTTAATGACAGTCCTCAAAGCGCACACCTATCGTGCGCCGCTCATCAAGCCGAACAGGATGCTGAGCGGATGTCCGGGGCCTATGCGTTTATCAATGACAAAAAACAGAATCTCTACTCGTTTCGCGACAGCTTGCCTAATGGAAATGGAGCTCGGTCCAAGTTCGACCTCCTCAATCCTGGCATCACCCCCTTTTCCATCGTCCTGCCGGGGCAGCTGATTGTTGTGGGTGACGAATCCACCAGCATGTGTACGCCCGGGGACA
Organism: Pseudomonas sp. ME-P-057; assembly: GCF_030208975.1. Classification (NCBI taxonomy): domain Bacteria; kingdom Pseudomonadati; phylum Pseudomonadota; class Gammaproteobacteria; order Pseudomonadales; family Pseudomonadaceae; genus Pseudomonas; species Pseudomonas sp. ME-P-057. Next base: position 231,278 of record NZ_JARVSX010000005.1, on the reverse strand, counting down.
ATCTCCTTGCGTTCTATGCTCGTGACGTGCGTGAGTCTCTGATCGCTACCGACCACGCCAGCGCAACGGTTTTGACACAAAACTACGATGTGCTGCAAAGCATCATGTCCTACGGCTCTATCGGCATAGGCAGCGTCACCTCCGCTTGGAGCAGTCACCTGGCTCAGGTGGAGGGCACCCTTAAAGATATCAACGATGCCTACCTGCGCTGGCGCGCCGGAACTTTGACCAAGGATCAGTTCGTGGCTCGGCGTCAGAGCCTGTTCAGCGTCCTTGATGGCCAGTTGCGGGGTATTGGGCGCTGGGGTACTGGGCTGAAGAACAACTCGACGATCAAAAAGATGCTGGGCATCTCCAGCAAAAGCTTCATCCGCTGGGGGGAAGTCGCCAACTACGCCAGTAATGTGAAGCGTATTAATAATGTGGCCCGTACGTTGAGCGGCGGGACGGCGATAGGCGTCGCGCTGGACGTCAGTGCGGGATTGATAGAGATCGGCGAAGCGTGTTCTGCCGGGCGCGAGCAACAGTGCACGAAGGCCAAGTTTGTTGAAGTGGGGAAGATGATGGTGGGGATTCCAACGTCCGTTGCGGTTGGAGGGATTGGCGCGAAAACAGCAGTATCCATGTGCTTCAGGATGGCCGGTCCCAGTCGCGGTGCCAGCCTGGTCATTTGTGGTATCGCAGGTGGAGCTGCGGGCGGATGGTTGGGTGGAGCAGGAGGTAGCAAAATGGGGGAATATATTGGTAGCTGGTTGTATGAGTTGGCTGGCGATGAATGACGGGCTTTTAGGGGGAGTCGTCATCGTTTCCGGTGTTATAAGCGTTGTCAGCTTTTGCTTAGACGTGTACGTGAAGTACGTCATCCTTCCTGAGGTAGAAGAACGGCTAAAAAACTGTCGTATCGTCATTGATGCGAAGCGCTGTTGGGATAACGCGGGGTTTGTCGGTCGACGCTATCGACTTGTAGCGGTGAACCTGGCACTGACATCAACCGAACTTATGCGTCAGAAAAGCCTGGTGGATATTAAGGATGTCGCCAGCATTTCTTCCCACCAGCGACGATGGATTTGTATTCCCGAGAGAGTTGCAATCACATCGTTCATTGCGGGTATTACCGCTTTGGCGGTCTTGGGGAAGCTCTGGTAGCAAATTTAACAACATCCCACTAGTCATCCGGCGTGCCGGCCGTCAGCGATTTCAGCCCCCGACCCGTGGCAAGCCAGCGTTTACATACACGCGGGATGAGCGATCCGACAGACCGTCTTTTCATGCCTGCCGCCAAAGCAGGCATAATACGGCCCCTGTAACGTTTCGTTTCTTTACGCGTCTGCCCGTCGCACCAGGTGATCCATTGACCGAGCCGTTGTCCGCTCGCCTTTCCGCTACGCCCATTCGCCCCTCGGCTTGCCCGGGGTTGCTGCGTATCGTCCCGGCGATGGACGGCGGCATCTGCCGGATCAAGCTGCCGGGCGGGCTGATCACCGCCGATCAGGCGCTGGCCGTGGCGCAGGCCGCAGAGCGGTTCGCCGGTGGCGTGATCGAGGCCACCAACCGCGGCAATCTGCAGATTCGCGGCATCGGCACCGACCACGACGGGTTGATCGCCAGCCTGCTGGACGCCGGCCTGGGCCCTGGCAATCCGGCCAGTGATGACGTGCGCAACCTGATGCTGAGTCCGACCGCAGGGCTTGATCCACAGCAATTGCTCGATGTACGTCCGCTGGCCGGGCAGATTCTGCACACCCTCGAGCATCACCCGCGCTTTCACGAGCTATCGCCTAAATTCGCGCTGTCGTTGGACGGCGGTGAAGGCCTGGCCATGCTCGAACATCCCCATGACCTCTGGTTGTCGGCGATGTGCATCGACGGCCAGACGTTGCTGGGCTTCGGGCTCGCAGGCTGCCCGGCAAATGATTCACCCCTGGCGGCCGTTGCACCAGAAGCGGCGCACGCATTGGTCGTGGCAGTGCTGGAAACGTTTCTGGACCTTGCGCGGCCTGAGCACGCGCGCATGCGTGACCTGCTTAAAGAAGTGCCTGTCGTCCGGTTCATGGAGCACGTCGCCGCTCGTTTTGCGCAGCCTCTTTGGGTTAATCAGGACATAACCGGATGGCGACGTGAGCCGATACGTCCTCTGGCGCACCTTGGCACTTATGCGCAGGCGCAACACGGCGTCGTCGCCATTGGCGCAGCCGTGCCCTTGGGACGCATGGGGCCGTCTATGTTGCGCAAAGCCGCGCGGCTGGCGCGTGCTTATGGCGACGGTCAGCTGTGCATGACGCCCTGGCAGAGCCTGACGCTGCGAAACGTTGCGATGGAGGATTCACTTGCCGTGACGAATGGCTTGAGCAAAGCCGGTCTGCTCGCGGATGCGAATGCTTCATTGGCCAGAATGATCGCGTGCACAGGCTCTGCGGCTTGCGCAAAAGGTTTGGCCGACACCAAGGCCGACGCATTTCGTCTGGCCGCATTGCTGCAAAACAACGCCACCCGCCAGACAGTGCACCTGTCCGGCTGCCGGCGTTCGTGCGCCGCTGCGCATATAGCCCCGGTGACGCTCCTGGCAGCCTCGCCCGGTCGTTACGATCTCTATTTTCGTCATGCAGACGCAGCCGGATTCGGCGATCTGCATGCACGTGACCTCACTATTGATGCAGTCGGCGCGTTGTTGACCGCCGACTCACGGAGCAACACCGATGATTGATTACATCCGCGACGGCCAGGAGATCTACCGTAACTCCTTCGCGATCATTCGTGCCGAAGCCCGGCTCGATTCCATCCCGGCCGACCTGGAAAAACTCGCCGTGCGGGTCATCCATGCCTGCGGCATGGTCGATGCGGTCGAAGGGCTGCGCTACTCGCCGGGTGCTGGCACCGCTGGCCGCCGCGCGCTGGCGGCCGGTGCGCCGATCCTGTGTGACGCGCACATGGTTGCCGAAGGCGTCACCCGCACGCGCCTGCCGGCCAACAATCAGGTGATCTGCACCCTGAAAAACGAGCGCGTTCCCGAGATGGCGCGCGAGCTGGGCAATACTCGCTCCGCTGCAGCGCTGGAACTGTGGCGCCCGCATCTTGAAGGCGCCGTCGTGGTGATCGGCAACGCGCCGACCGCGCTGTTTTACCTGCTTGAAATGCTCGATGCCGGCGCGCCGAAACCGGCGCTGATACTGGGCTTTCCGGTGGGCTTTGTCGGCGCTGCCGAATCCAAGGACATGCTCGCCGCCGACAGCCGCGGCGTGCCTTACGTGATCATGCAGGGGCGCCGTGGCGGCAGCGCGATGGCCGCCGCGGCGGTCAACTCACTCGCCACGGAGATCGAATGATGCCACCGCGCGGTCGTCTGATTGGCCTTGGCGTGGGGCCAGGTGATCCGGAACTCATTACGGTCAAGGCCCTGCGCCTGCTGCGCGAGTCGCCGGTGGTGGCGTATTTCGTCGCCAAAGGCAAGAAGGGTAACGCGTTCGGCATCATCGAAGGTCATTTGCAGCAAGCGCAGACATTGATGCCGCTGGTGTACCCGGTCACCACTGAGGCGCTGCCCGCGCCGATGTCTTACGAAAGTGTGATCAGCGATTTCTACGACCGATGCAGCGCCGACCTCGCGGCGCACCTCGACGCCGGTCGTGATGTGGCGGTGATCTGCGAAGGCGACCCGATGTTTTACGGGTCTTACATGTACCTGCACGACCGTCTCGCCGAGCGCTACGAAGCCGAAGTCATCCCGGGCGTCTGTTCGATGCTCGGCGGCGCATCGGTATTGGGTGCGCCGCTGGTGTACCGCAATCAGAGCCTGTCGGTGTTGTCCGGCGTACTGTCGGCCCACGACCTCAAACGCAAACTTCAGGATGCCGACGCTGCGGTGATTATGAAGCTGGGCCGTAATCTTCCCAAAGTGCGTCAGGTGCTGGTCGAAACCGGCCTGGCCGAGCGCGCGCTTTACGTCGAGCGCGCAACCATGGCCAACCAGAAGATTGTCCCGCTTGCCGAGGTCGATCCGATGTCCTCGCCTTATTTCTCGCTGATTATTGTCCCTGGCGAACGGTGGCAAGGCTGATGGCCGCGACCCACTTCACGGCCCCGGCGATCGTCGTTCTGGGCAAAGGCGCGCTGATGACGGCGCGACGCATTCAGCAGCTCTACCCGCAAGCGCTGATCCATGGGCTGGCCGAACGCGCCGATGACGCTGATCGCAGCTACTCGGAGTTTGGCGCGACCCTGCGTCAGCTTTACCAGCAGAACACGCCCATCATTGCGTTGTGCGCAGCCGGCATCGTTATTCGCACCCTGGCAGCCGTGTTGTTGGAGAAGGGCGCTGAGCCGCCGGTACTCGCCGTCGCCGAGGATGGCAGTGCTGTCGTGCCACTGCTCGGCGGCTTGGGCGGCGTGAACGTCATGGCTCGGGAAATCGCTTCGGCGCTGGGCACCGCAGCTGCCATCACCACCAGCGGCGAGCTGCGGTTCGGTACCTGCCTGCTCAACCCGCCTGCGGGCTATGCGTTGGGCGACCTGGAGCTGGGCAAGCGCTTCGTCAGCGATTTGCTGTCGGGCGAAAAAGTACGTGTGGAGGGCGCAGCACCCTGGCTGGCTCAGGCGCAGCTGCCCGAAGATGATCAGGCGCAATTGGCAATCCACGTCGGTTATGCCGACCGTGAACCCAGCGATCACGAGCTGCTGATTTACCCGCGCAATGTGCTGGTGGCCCTGAAGGGGGACCTCACCAATGCCGCCGGGGCTGTGAAAACCGCGCTGCACGATTCGCGTATTGCTCTGCAGGCGTTGGGCTGTCTGCTTGCCAGCAAAGAGGAAATGGCCAATCCGGCGTTGCACACTGCCGCTGAAACATTGGGCGTCGCGGTACGCTTTACAGACACCGCAACTCCGGCCGAGATGATCCAGCAAGTGCTGCCGCAGTTGTTGCCACCCCTGACTCCGGCGGAGGGTATTGCCGTCGCTGTTGCGCCTCAGCCGCTGGATGTTCGGCAGATAGGCCGTGCACGGGGGCGACTGGCCGTCATTGGCCTGGGCCCGGGCGCCAGCGACTTCATGATCCCCGCCGTAAAAGCCGAGCTCGCGCGCGCCAATGACGTGCTGGGTTATGAAACCTACGTGCGCATGGCCGGCCCGTTTCGGCCGGATCAAGTGCTGCACTGCACCGACAACCGTGAAGAAATGCAGCGCGCTCGGCATGCTTTCGAGCTGGCCGCTGCCGGACGTTCGGTGGTGGTGGTTTCTTCGGGCGATCCGGGCGTCTTTGCGATGGCGGCGGCGGTGCTGGAAGCCCTGCACGAATCAGACAATGCCGACTGGCATCGGGTTGACCTGCACATCCTGCCAGGGGTGTCCGCATCGCTCGCCACCGCCGCGCTGGCGGGGGCGCCGCTGGGTCATGACTTCTGCGTCATGTCCCTGTCGGACAACCTCAAGCCGTGGGAGATCATCGAAAAGCGCCTTGATCTGGCCTGTCAGGCGGATCTGGCGCTGGCGTTCTACAACCCGATCTCACGTTCCCGGCCCTGGCAACTGGGGCGCGCACTGGAAATCGTGCGCCGGCACCGCAGCCCCGAAACACCCGTCACCTTGGGACGGGACGTCGGCCGGCCGGCGCAGACCCTGCGCGTCATCACCCTCGGCGAGTTGGCCCCCGAACTGGTCGATATGCGAACAATGGTGTTGATCGGCTCGTCGCTGACTTGCGTGTTTCCCCGTGCCGATGGCCAGCGGTGGGTCTATACGCCGCGATGGTACGGCAGCAAGCCGGGGCAGTGAGATGAACACGAAGGGAAGTTCGCGACAGGAACTTCCCCTTGACTTGTAGGAAAGAAACTATGCACGCCCGAGAATAAGCATCAGTGCTAATGGGAACTAATGAAAGTTTTCACCGGAATAATATTTTCCACTTCCCGATGTTGTGTAGGTCTCTCGAACGAATGGCTTGAACCCACCGTCAGTCAAGCGCTTCAAACACGCGCAGGTGGTGACAATTCTTCTAACTAATCAAAAATGTCGTTATGTAAGTTCAAGTGTCATTGGGTTCAAGCCTGTTATTTGAGCTAGGGTGTTGTGTGTCCAAGACGGACAACTCACTTAAAAGGACTTGAATATGAATAACGACGCTTTTATGGCCCACGTTGCGAACATCCCTTCACTGGAGTCGATTCGACCTGCTCCCCTGAGCGAATACCCCACATCTGACATGGTCGAACCGGCCAGTGCGGCGGTTGCAGGCCAGGGCATCATCGGTTTCGTCGAGGGCATTAGCCTGCAGGCGCGTGAAGATGTTCTGGACACCTTCACTTACGCGACCCTGGCCGCCGACAGGCGACACAATGTGATCACCCAGAATGGCGCTTGGTACGAGGTCTTCCGTGAGGTCATGAGGCGGGCGTTGCACTGGACTCCGCAGAAGGTCGCTTACACCAACTACTCCAGCCGCGAGCGCGTGCTGACCATGGACAAGATCGGCCTGGATCTGCTCGCCTCATCGCTCACAGCGGCCAGCGCAACGGCTGCTACAGGCGGTGCTGCATCGCCCTTGGTCCTGCAGGTTGCGAGTGATGCAGTCAAGGCACTTAAAGAGAATCCGGGTCCGTTTCGTCTGTTCGACGGTCGGAGCAGGAAGTCCAACGGTGTGCGGTTTATGGTGGGCGGATGCCGGGAGAGCCAGGAGGGTGTGATCGTTCTGGCCGTGGGCGCGGTAGAGATGAAGGCCCAAATCACCACGGGTCATGTGCTGTTCGTCAACTGGAACTCGGTGTCGCTCGATATTCAGCGAAGTGCTGACGTTTTCGTGTTCCATCAATCGCTGTACGCACTGCGTCGTGATCACGTACGCACGAAACTGTCGGAAGCTGCGGACGCTGCGTTTCTGGAATTCCCGATTTAAAGATCAACAGGGTCGCAGTCTGGCTGCGGCCCCTCACAGGAGTGGGATAGATGAATCAGGAAGTTTCGGGAATGTATATAAACGGCGCAGAATTAGTCGTGTTTCTTGATGCGGTGGAATCACCCGCCAGGCAGGACATATTGGCGTCAACGCTGTACGCCCAATTGGCCGCCGATAAACAAACACCTAAGTTCACCGACTGCTCCAACTGGCATGCCACGTTGCTCAAGGCGCTGACGACGTTCGGCTGGTTGAGGCTCGAACTCCTAGGCCGTGAAGATGATTGTCTCAAGTCAGAGACTTTTACACCGGTCGATCTGTTCAGCGCGTTGCTGCCGGAGGTGCTCGGCAGCTGGCGAGGAAAGAAGCTGGAGGACCTGCTGAGCCGGCTTTTCTGCTCGCCGTTGAGTGATCGCGCCCTGTCGCTTCGCGATCGAAGCCTCTTGTTAGCCGACGCGTCGCCCACCGATTCAGCCGCGAGTACAACCGTCTCGAGCGCACTGATGCAAATCAGCTTTGTGCTGCCGACAGGCGAAAAAGTCTCGATGTGCGTCGGCCTCAAAACGAATGAAACCATCGCTCAGAACCCATTCACCCAATCATTCGCCCGGCAAAAACTGGTGGGCGAAATCAACTGCTTCGGGTTGATCGCCAAGCTGGACGACCTCAGGTACGCGCAGTTCCGGAACAAGATCAACGTCGCGCTCAGTGAAAGGCGCGATGAGCTATCGCTTGTCGTCGAGGGGTGTGGGTCGTGAGCGCCCGCACCGGTGCGCTCGTCGGCAGCAACCTCGTGTCGCTGTATGAAGGAGTCAACAGGCAGGACCGTGAAAACATTATGGAATGCCTGCTGGGTGCCCATATGTTTGCCAGCCGCCACTTTGATCGGCGGCGGGATTATTCCAATTGGTTTTTCAGATACCGCACGCGGCTGCAGAGCCGTGGCTGCGTATTCGTGAGCCCTATCATTCATCAGCCACGGGTGATCTCAAGTGCGGCAGAGCTGGACTCTTCCACGTTTCGCGTCGTTCGAGCGGTGGGTTCACGCATACTTGCCGAGTTGGTTCAGGCTTCCTGGAAAGGCATGCGGGCCAACGAATACGCCAACCAGTTTTTCAAGCACGGCGATGCTGACGGGGTGATCGGCAATGTCCAGGTCGTACCGTGTACGGTGGAGGCCACCGGCGACATCAATATGCTGATCTGTAGCATCTCGCTGACCGGTACCGTCGATATCAAGGACTACGATTTCTGGACCGAGACGCGCCGGGAGATGCTGCTGCGAATTAGCGGCGGGCTGTATCGTTTTGACCGCACTGTGTATGCGGCCTATCGAGCGCAGATCCGCAGCGAGCTGGGCAAAGACTTCGAGCGTGCGATTCGACAATTCCCGATCTGAAGGTCATGCGCTCAAGGGACGAGGTAACCCTTGATGCCGGTAAAGATGATCTGGGCGGCCAACGCACAAACAAACAACCCCATCAGCCGACTGACTATTTGCAGGCCCTGATCGCCCAGAACCCGCTCGATGCTGTTGGAGAGGTAAAGCACCACGCCGACTGTCAGGCTGGCCAGCGCGATGCTGACGATGGCGGTGAGCTTGTCGTCCCAGTGTGGCTGGCTGACGCCCATAACGAGCAGCGCACCAATGGTGCCAGGGCCTACCGTGATGGGGATGGTCAACGGCACGATGGCAACGTCCTGCTGAACGTTGTCGGTCTGTACGCCTGATTTGCCCTGGGCCATGGCCAGCGCGGAGATGAACAGCACACTGCCCGCGCCGATGCGGAAGGCGTCGGCAGTGATGCCAAATACCCCAAAAATCACCCGGCCGAACAGGTACAACAGCACGCTGGACACCAGCGTTGCGAGCGCGATCTTCCACGCCAGGCGCTTGCGTTCCTTGCGCGAATAACCGCGGCTGAGGGAGATGAAACAGGACAGGACGAAGAACGGGCTATAGAGCACCAGCATCTTCAGATAAACGCTGAACAGCACGTGAAGCATGGTTTGAGCTCATGGCAGCAGACTGGGACGGCGCCAAGTCTATCAGCCCGCTACGTGGACCTGGCGGTCAGTTTTGCTCAAAACGGTCATCGTCTCGGAGCGAGCGCGTCGCTTGATCCCGCGCACGCTGCTCCACCCAATACTCCACGAGCTCGCGCAATTGGGAGAGCTCGACCGGCTTGGACATATGGCCGTCCATTCCGGACTGGCGAGCGCGATCCTTGTGCTCTGCCAGAATATGCGCAGTCAGGGCCACCACAGGGGTGCGTATGCGCTGATTCCCGGTTTCCCAGGCGCGGAACTGCTGGGTCGCCGAAAAACCATCCAGAATCGGCATTTCGCAATCCATCAACACCAGGTCATAGCGCTGGGCTTTCATCGCCTGCAACGCCTCTTCACCATTGCTGGCAGTGTCCGGTTGCAGGTTGAGTTTGCCCAGCATGCCGCGAATGACTTTGGTGGATATGCTGTTGTCTTCGGCCACCAGAATGCGGAAGTCGCTCGGCACGTCTATATCGCCGATCAGCCCGGGCACCATCGAGAAGGGGGCATTGCCCTTGTTGCGCTGATTGAGTTCGTCGGCCAGCGTGGTCTTTAGCGTGTACCCGGCGACCGGTTTGGCGAGGATGCGCTTGACCCCGGCATTTCGCGCGACGACCTTGCTCGGCGCATTACTGATGCCGGTAAGCATGATCAACAAAATGTCGTGATTCAGGCTGGGGTCTTCCTTGATCTTGGCGGCCAGTTGCATGCCCGTCATTCCCGGCATGTTCTGATCAAGCAGGACGATATCGAAGTAATCACGCAGGTGAGCCTTGGTGCGCAGCAGGGCCAGCGCCTCTTTGCCGGTCGGCACCGCGCTGACGTTCAGCCCCCAGGCGCTGCACTGCTGGACCAGCACCTTGCGGCACGTGTCGTTGTCATCGACGACCAAGACCCGAGCGCCTTTGAGCGGGCTGTCGAGATCGGCGGGCGGCTGTTCAAGTCGTTCGGCATCCAGCGGCAAACTCAGCCACAAGGTGCTGCCCTGGTTGGTGCCGCTCTGGATGCCGAACTCCCCGTTCATCAACAGGATCAACTGGCGCGCGATGACCAGCCCCAGATGCCCACCCACCTTGCTGGCGGCGAGGAAGTTCTTGCTGTGCAGCTCGGCGTGCAATAGGGCATCCCTTTCGTTGGGGGTCAGCGGGGTGCCGCTGTCCTGCACGGCGATGCGCAGTCGGGGTTTGCCAGCGCGGGAGTCGAGGGCGACGACCAACAGGATCTCGCCCTCGTCGGTCTTCTTTAAGGCGTTCTCCAGCAGACTGAGCAGCGTCTGACGCAGCCGCGTCGGGTCACCGCTGATGACCCGCGGCACCTGCGGCTGTATGAAACTGATCAATTCGACACTTTGCTGCTCGGCTTTGGCGCGGAAGATGCTCAGGCAATCTTCGATCATTGCGTAGAGGTCGAACTGCACATCATCCAGCTCGATCTGCCCTGACTCGAGTTTGGTGATGTCGAGGATCTCGTTGATCAACGTCAGCAGCTCGTTGCCTGCGCTGTGGATGGTCTGCACGTAATCGCGTTGTTTGACCGACAGCGGCGTGCCCAACAGCAGCTCGGTCATGCCCAGAACGCCATTCATGGGCGTACGGATTTCATGACTGATCTTGGCCAGAAATTCGGCCTTGGCGTTGATTTCCGCGGTGCTCGCCGCCAGCTCGCGGCTCACGCTGAAGTTGTCTTCGGTAATGCTGCGGTGGCGCTCGCTCAGGGCAATGCTCATCAGCAGGCCGCACAGGCAGAACACCGCCAACACACCGATGATCAACGTCTGCGCCGCAATGCTGGTCAGCCAGAGCATGGCAGGCAGTACCACGAGATTGCCCAGATTGAACACGATCATGGCGATCACGAACGGACGGGCCGGGGAATAGCCTTTTTGCAGGTGATAGATCGACACGGCCGTGATGCTGAAGGTGGTCAGTGCAACCAGCAGGAAGGTCAGGATGTTCAGCGGCAGCGTGTTCACGAACAGCACCAGCAGGGCGCCAAAACCGACTATCAGCAAGACGCCCATCAACAGACGGTTGAGTATTTCGACCCCGCGCTGAATGAAGAAACAATACGTGTACATCAGCCCCGTTGCAGCCGCCAGCAGCAAAGCGAGATGCGCGCTGGGCGTCTGCGCCAGATGCCAGTGCGGAAGCCATGGCGCCTGAAGATTGAGCAAAAGAAGGGCGCTCAGCCCCAAAAAGGCTTCGCACGCGGCCAGCCATAAACTGCTGATTGAGCGCGATTGAGCGTAGCGCGTAAGGTTCTGCACAATCAGCATGGCCAGCGAGCCGAAGAACAGCCCGAGCAGCAACGGTCGTCGCTCATCGGCAGCACTCGAAACGGCCGACTGCAGGGTGATGTTCGGGCGCAACTCCTGTTCCGATTTAAGGCGCAGGTACAGGTCGAGCGGCTTTTCGCGATACGGGACCGGCAGCAGGAAGTCGAGTGAGGGCAAGGGCTGGGCTTCGCGCGGCACTTTGTTGCCTGAGCGGGAGTGATCGATCAGGCGGTCGCCGTCGAGCACGTACATGTCAACGGTCGCCAGATCAGGTGCGAAGATGCGCACCAGCTGTTCGTGATTGGCGGGGGGGAGGCGATAGTGCAACCACAGGGCCGCATTCCGGGAGGTCGCGCGCACCTTGTCGAGTTCGACAGGGCTGAACTGGGATTCGTAGTGGGGCGAGCGGATATCGCCGAGGTTCAGGTTCGCCTGATCGTCGACAAGCGTTGACCATCCTGCACCGACCTCGGCCACGGCCGGGGATATACAGAGCAGGGTCAGCAATGTGACAGTCAAACGAGTGGCAATCCTGAGCCAGCGCACGGCGAAATCCCTTCGTGAATGAACCCTGTTAACTATGCCGCACCGTCTGACCGGTCAGCGGCCCCTGAGGGTGTCACTGACCGGGCCAAGGCTCACGCCGGATCTTCGCCACGTTCCCGGGCGATAGCGCGGTAGCCGATGTCCTTGCGGTAAAAACAACCTTGCCACTCAATCTTTGCAGCCAATGCATAAGCGTGTACTTGGGCGTCACCAACGGTCTCGCCCAGCGCCGTCGCGCACAGCACGCGACCGCCGGAGGTCACGATCCGTCCGTCCTGCAACGTGGTGCCAGCATGGAACACCTTACCCGGCAGTGCCGCTGCAGCTTCAAGCCCTTGAATCTTGTCGCCCTTGGCATAATCAGCGGGATAGCCGCCGGCCGCCAGCACGATGCCCAGGCTCGGACGCGGGTCCCACTGAGCATCCACTGTGTCCAGCGTTTGCGCCAGAGCGGCTTCGACCAGCGATACCAGGCTCGACTGCAAACGCAACATCACGGGCTGTGTTTCCGGGTCACCAAAGCGGCAGTTGAATTCGATCACTTTCGGGTTGCCGGCCTTGTCTATCATCAAACCAGCATAGAGGAAGCCGGTGTAAATGTTGCCTTCATCGGCCATGCCCCTGACGGTCGGCCATATGACCTGGTCCATCACTCGCTGGTGTACGTCGGCGGTGACCACCGGGGCCGGGGAATACGCACCCATCCCGCCGGTGTTCGGGCCGCTGTCGCCATCACCCACGCGCTTGTGATCCTGGCTGGTCGCCATTGGCAGTACGTTTTTGCCGTCGACCATGACGATGAAACTGGCTTCTTCACCCTCGAGGAATTCTTCGATCACGACGCGCGAACCCGCATCACCAAATGCGTTGCCGGCCAACATGTCACGCACGGCTTCTTCAGCCTCGGCAAGGGTCATGGCAACGATGACGCCTTTGCCTGCCGCCAGGCCATCGGCCTTGATGACGATCGGTGCGCCTTTCTCGCGCAGATATGCAAGGGCCGGTTCGATTTCAGTGAAATTCTGGTAGTCGGCTGTCGGGATCTTGTGACGCGCCAGGAAATCCTTGGTGAACGCCTTGGAGCCCTCAAGCTGGGCGGCGCCTCGGGTCGGACCGAAGCAGCTCAAACCACGGGTACGGAACAGGTCGACGACACCCGCGACCAGGGGGACTTCCGGGCCAACGATGGTCAGCGTGACGTTCTTTTCCGCAAAATCGGCCAGTTGCTCCAGCGCCAACACGTCGATCGCCACGTTCTCGCACTTGGCTTCAGTGGCCGTGCCGGCGTTGCCGGGGGCGACGAAGACTTTCTCGACGCGAGCATCCTGTGCAACCTTCCAGGCCAGAGCGTGTTCGCGGCCGCCGCTGCCGATAATTAAAATATTCAAAGAAAGACTCCTTCGGAGAAGCTGCAAGCTACAAGCGGCAAGTGAAAGCGAATCGCACAACTTTCAATCACTGCTTATCGCTATGAATTGTTGGGGCTGCCAGAGCAGGGGAGCAACACCGTCTGCTTTTGCTTGCCGCTGGCAGCTTGAAACTTGCCGCTGAACTGTCAGTGCCTGAAATGGCGCATGCCGGTGAAGACCATCGCGATACCGGCTTCGTCCGCCGCTGCAATCACCTCGGCATCGCGCATCGAACCGCCGGGCTGGATGACGGCAGTGATGCCAACCTTGGCAGCGTTGTCGATACCATCGCGGAACGGGAAGAACGCATCGGAGGCCATCACCGCGCCCTGCACCTGCAAGCCGGCGTGTTCTGCCTTGATCGCTGCAATGCGGGCGGAGTTCACGCGGCTCATCTGGCCTGCGCCGACACCAATGGTCTGACGATTCTTGGCATAGACGATGGCATTGGATTTGACGTACTTGGCGACTTTCCAGGCGAAGATCAGATCGTGGATCTCTTGCTCGGTCGGCGCGCGCTGGGTGACCACTTTCAGGTCGTCCGCGCCGATCATGCCGATGTCACGGCTCTGCACCAGCAGGCCACCGTTGACCCGCTTGTAATCCCAGGCTGGCGCACGCTCTGCGTCCCACTGGCCGCTGGTCAGAAGCCTTACATTCGCTTTACTGGCGATAACGGCCTGGGCTTCGGCGCTGACGCTCGGGGCGATGATCACCTCAACGAACTGACGCTCGACGATGGCTTTGGCCGTCTCGGCGTCGAGTTCACGGTTGAAGGCGATGATGCCGCCAAACGCCGACTCGCTGTCGGTTGCGTATGCCAGCTCGTAAGCCTGACGAATGCCCCCTTCGGCATCCAGGCTGACTGCAACGCCGCACGGGTTGGCGTGCTTGACGATCACGCAGGCAGGTTTGACGAAGCTTTTGACGCACTCAAGCGCGGCGTCGGTGTCTGCCACGTTGTTGTAGGACAGTTCCTTGCCTTGCAGCTGGGTTGCCGTCGCGATGCCCAGCTCGGCTGGTTTGGCTTCGACATAGAACGCCGCGCTCTGGTGCGGGTTCTCGCCGTAGCGCATTTCCTGCGCCTTGATGAACTGGGTGTTGAAGGTGCGTGGGAATTCGCTGCGGCCTTCGGTGCTCAGGGTCTGGGCGGTCTGATCGACGCTGCCCAGGTAGTTGGCGATCATGCCGTCGTACGCAGCGGTGTGTTCGAAGGCCTTGAGCATCAGGTCAAAGCGCTGGGCGTACGTCAGGCCACCTGCCTTGAGGCTTTCCAGAACCTGCGTGTAGTCACCGGCATTCACGACGATAGCCACGTCTTTGTGGTTCTTGGCAGCAGAGCGGACCATGGTCGGGCCGCCGATGTCGATGTTCTCGATGGCGGTCGGCAGGTCGCAGCCCGGCTTGGATACCGTGGCTTCGAACGGGTAGAGGTTAACGGCGACCAGATCGATAGGCTTGATGCCGTGCTCGTTCATGATGGCATCGTCGGTACCGCGACGGCCCAGAATGCCACCGTGGATCTTGGGGTGCAGGGTCTTGACGCGGCCGTCCATCATCTCAGCAAAGCCGGTGTAATCCGCGACTTCCACTGCTGCAACGCCGTTGTCCTTGAGCAGCTTGAACGTACCGCCGGTGGAAAGGATCTCGACACCGAGGGCTTCGAGTTCACGTGCGAACTCAAGAATGCCGGTCTTGTCGGATACGCTGATCAAGGCGCGGCGGATCGGCAGGCGGGTCGTCTGGTCGGTCATCTCAACTTCCATCAAAAGCAAAAGAATTTTGCAAAAAAAACGACCGCATTGAAGTGAGGTCGCTTGTCTTTCGGATGCTTACAGCAGGTCGTACTGCTTGAGTTTCTTGCGCAGGGTGCCGCGATTCAGTCCCAGCATTTCCGAGGCTTTGGTCTGGTTGCCCTTGACGTAGTTCATCACGCATTCGAGCAGCGGCGCCTCGACTTCCGAGAGCACCAGATTGTAGACATCGGTGACGGCCGCACCTTCCAGATGAGCGAAGTAGTTGTGCAACGCCTTCTCGACGCTTCCGCGCAGGGTCTGGCCCTCTTCGCTCGGCGTATTGAGGTGTTGTTTCAAATTGACGTTGTCGCTCACGGGTGTTGTTCCACTCACTAAAGTCTCAGTCATCATCGTCATGCGGCCACCTCTTCTTCGTTCCCGGCTGGGCGGGATTTATCGCGCCGGGAAAAGAACTCCCGAACGTTGGCGCACTGTGCTTCTGTATCTTCCAAACGGTTGAAAAGGGCGCGAAACTCCCGGGCGCCCGGCAACGTTGCGAGGTACCAGCCGACGTGTTTGCGTGCGATCCGCACGCCCATTACGTCGCCATAGAAAAGGTGGAGCGCGGCCAGATGCTCTAGCAGAATGCGTTCCACTTCACTCACCGGCAGCGCAGGAAGTTTCTCCCCGGTCTGCAGGTAGTGTTCTATCTCGCGAAAAATCCACGGGCGCCCCTGAGCGGCCCTACCAATCAACAGCCCGTCGGCACCGGTAGCGTCGAGGACGTAACGGGCCTTCTCCGGTGAATCGATGTCGCCGTTGGCAAACACCGGAATGGACACCGCCTGCTTGATGGCCGCGATGGTGTCGTACTCGGCTTCACCGGTGTAGAGGTCGGCACGGGTTCGCCCGTGAACCGCCAGCGCCTGAATGCCGGCTTGTTCGGCGATTCGGGCGATATTCAGGCCATTCTTGTTCGCTCTGTCCCAGCCAGTGCGAATCTTCAGTGTGACCGGTACCTCGACTGCAGCGACCACCGCGTGCAGGATTTCGGTCACCAACTGCTCATCTTTCAACAGCGCGGAACCGGCGGCCTTGTTGCAGACCTTTTTGGCCGGGCAGCCCATGTTGATGTCGATGATCTGCGCGCCGAACTCGACATTGGCGCGTGCCGCGTCCGCAAGCATCTGCGGGTCTCCGCCAGCGATCTGCACCGAGCGGGGCTCGGGATCGCCTTCGTGAATCATGCGCAGCCGCGACTTGCGGCTGTTCCAGAGGCTCATGTCGCTGGTGACCATTTCCGATACCACCAGGCCTGCGCCGAGCTGGCGGCAAAGCTGCCGGAAGGGCTGATCAGTGACACCCGCCATCGGGGCGAGGATCAAGCCGTTTTGCAATGTGTAAGGGCCGATGCGTACCGCCGACATAGGGTGACCTGTTGTGGGGCCGAATCACGAGGTCTGGTCCGAAAAGTGCTTCAGCGCCAATTCAGACGGGACCCAGAGTATGAAAAAGGGTGGGCATGATACCCGCTCTCGATGACTGGATAAAGGCTGAATTGGATAAAATCTGAACAGCTGCGTTCTTATTGCAATCTGCCAGCCCGGGGCGCGAATTGTCATAAAAGTGTCGTCGGATTTCGGGCGTTAAGGGGCATGCATCGGTGCCGCATAACAGTGCGCACGCGCGTCCTGCCCGCCGGTGTTACTCGGGGGAGCGGAAACTCAGGCTGTAATTCGCAGCCTTGGGACCCGGGTCGAGGATGTCCAGCGCAATGTGTATCGGCGTCTGCGGTGGCATCTCGTCTTTGCCTGCCAGTTCGCCGCTCAGGTATTCACCCGGTTTGAAGCGCCGGCTGGCGATCAACTGACCGGTTGCATCGGCGAAGCGCAGTTCGAGCAACGGGAAGGGCTGGGAGAACGATGCGCGGTTGTAAATGATCGCGTCAACGATCAAGGCGCCCTGAAATTCTGGATGACTGCGCACCACAAGGTTGCTGCTTTTGAGGAGTTTGATGTCAACCTTCGAGGGGACCTTGCAGCCGAGGGTCGGGCAAAGCTCGGTGAAGATCGGGCGGTACTGATCCTGTCGCGCCAGCTCTTCGAAGTGATAGGCAATGTACTGACCGACCAATGCGCCCAGCGCAATCAGGATCAACAGCATCCACAGCAAACGCCTTCCCCAGCGAGGTTTGGGTTTTTGCCAGGAGAGCTGCAACGGGTCATCTGTCAGGTCGAGCAGCGCCGGATCCCGCAGTCCCGGTTCGTTGCGGCCGCGTTTGCCCATGGTTCGGTCTCGCGGCAGCTCGTCTTCATCGTCCGAAAGGGCGCGCAAGTGCTCAGGATCATCTTGGGTGTCCAACGCGGAAAAGCGTTCAGACGGCGGCTGATCGTCAGCTTCGTCATGCTTGAGCGAATGGGGGCGATCCTGCTCGTCGTGGAGGTCATCCGGGGTCAATGAAAACGAGGGCTCGGTACGATGGCTGTCTCGCAGGTCAAGATCGTCGTCCAGCGGGGGCTGTTGCGCATGTTTGTCGTGCTCATCGACCACTTCAGCGCGCAGCTCGGGCAATTGTTCGACGTCGTCACGACCCGCCCCTTCGCTCCACGACTCATGCGCGACATCCGGTTCGTCGCGCCGGGCACTGAAAGATTCAGTGTCATCGCGGTCGCGGGCTGTATGGCTCCGCCCAAATGACTCCGGGAGCTGGATTTCACGCTGTTCGAGGCGAGCAAGCTCCACGTCCAGGTCATCCAGATCCAGGCTGTCCAGATCAACATTGGGGGCGTCACGCTTGATCGGCATCGACGCTGGCGGCTTCACCACCAGCGACTGTGTTGCGAGGATCTCCGGTTTTTTCTCGACGGTGTCGGGATGCTGCAAGGGAGTCGACGGTTGCTCTGCCGGCTTCTCGACCGGGCTTTCCAGGGTGGTCGACAGGGATGCTGCTGTGGGTGACTGGAATGACGTCCCGGCACGTTGTTCCAACAACTGTTTCGCAGCGTTGAACACCTGGAGGCATGAGCCGCAGCGTACCGTGCCTCGGGCGACGCTCAGCTGAGCGTGGCTGACGCGGAAACTGGTCTGGCAATGCGGGCACTGAGTGACGAAGCTGTCGGTCATGCGGGTATCCGGGGTTAAAGAGCGCCTGGTGGCAGAATCTTAGGGCAACGGGCTGTCAGCGGCGACGACCAGTGATCCGTACCCAGCCATCACGGTTGGCAATCGGGTCCAGCTCAAAAGCCTCGGCGTAAGCGGTGGCCACTTCATTGCCTTGCTCGGCAAGGATGCCGGACAGCGCCAGACGGCCGCCGGGCTTGACCAGGCTTGCCAGTTGCGGCGCCAGGGAAACCAGCGGCCCCGCGAGGATATTGGCCACCAATACATCGGCGGGCACGTGTGGCAAGTCTTCAGGCAAATACAGCGGGAAGTTCTCGGCCGCGATGTTGTTGCGCCCGGCATTGTCGCGAGAGGCTTCAAGGGCCTGAACGTCAATATCGGTGCCGACGGCCTGCTCTGCACCCAGCAGCAATGCGGCGATGGCGAGAATGCCGGAGCCGCAGCCGAAGTCCAGCACGTTGCAGCCGCTCAGGTCCTGGCCGTCAAGCCACTCCAGGCACAGCGCGGTGGTCGGGTGAGTGCCGGTGCCAAAAGCCAGACCCGGGTCGAGCAGCAGATTGACCGCTTCGGGCTCCGGCGCAGCGTGCCAGCTCGGCACAATCCATAGCCGCTTTCCGAAGCGCATCGGCTGAAAGTTGTCCATCCAGCTGCGTTCCCAGTCCTGATCTTCGATCACCTCATGGGTGTGCTCCGGCAATTGCGCGTCAGTCAGCAGTTGCAGATGGGCAAGTACCTGATCCGCATTCGTGTCAGCTTCAAACAGCGCTAGCAGGTGCGTGTGCGACCACAGTGGCGTGGTGTTCAGCTCTGGCTCGAAGATCGGCTGGTCTTCAGCGTCCATGAACGTCACCGATACGGCGCCGACTTCGAGCAAGGCGTCTTCGTAGGTTTCAGCTTGTTCGGGGCTAATGGCGAGACGGACTTGCAGCCAAGGCATGGCGGGTGACCTTCGAGTTGGAAGTTGATAGGCGGCGCAATGGCCACGAAAGACCGGCAAGTTTACGGGGTTCGCGGGGAAACAACAAAGTGGGTGTCGTAGCGGGGTCGGGAAAGTGGGGTGGGCTTTAACCGGGAAGGCGTCAGGCTTCAAACCGCGAAGGTGATTTCGGTCACCCCGGCCTCTTCCCGGCTCAAGCGAGTTCCACAGGATGGGCGCGTCCCGAAATATTCAGATTGCCCACCCCGGGAACAACAAAGCCGCTCGAAAGCGGCTTTGCGGGTACGGCACCTTACTGGCGAATCAGTGCTTGTCAGCAGCCAGCTTGTGTTCCAGGTAGTGAATGTTGACTCCGCCTTCGCAGAAGCCTTCATCACGGGTCAGATCACGGTGCAGCGGGATGTTGGTCTTGATGCCGTCGACCACGATTTCGTCCAGAGCGTTACGCATGCGCGCCATGGCTTCGTCGCGGGTGGCGCCCCAGGTGATCAGCTTGCCGATCAAGGAGTCGTAGTTGGACGGAACCTTGTAGCCGCTGTACAGGTGCGAATCCACACGGACGCCGTTGCCGCCTGGTGCGTGGAAATGCTTGACCAGGCCCGGGCTCGGGATGAACGTCTTCGGGTCTTCAGCGTTGATGCGGCATTCCAGCGAATGCCCGGTGATGACGACGTCATCCTGGGTATACGACAGCTTGTTGCCGGCGGCGATGCTAAGCATCTCCTTGACGATGTCGATACCAGTGACCATCTCCGAAACCGGGTGCTCAACCTGAACGCGGGTGTTCATCTCGATGAAGTAAAAGCGACCGTTCTCGTAAAGAAACTCGAACGTGCCAGCACCGCGGTAACCGATGTCGATGCACGCCTTCACGCAGCTGGCGAACACCGCCTGACGCGCCTCTTCGTCGATGAACGGGGCCGGCGCTTCTTCCAGGACCTTCTGGTGACGGCGCTGCAGGGAGCAGTCGCGGTCGCCCAGGTGGATCGCCTGGCCCTGACCGTCGGAAATGACCTGCACTTCCACGTGACGTGGGTTGGTCAGGTATTTCTCCAGATAGACCATCGGGTTGCTGAACCATGCAGCCGCTTCGGCGCGGGTCTGTTTGGCCGCTTCGATCAGGTCTTCTTCCTTGTGAACCACGCGCATGCCGCGACCACCGCCGCCGCCAGCGGCTTTGATGATCACCGGGTAGCCGACCTCGCGACCAATGCGCAGCGCGGTTTCTTCGTCTTCGGGCAGCGGGCCGTCAGAACCAGGAACGGTGGGTACGCTGGCGAGTTTCATGGCGTCTTTGGCGGAAACCTTGTCGCCCATCAGGCGAATGGTTTCGGCTTTAGGGCCGATGAACGCGAAACCCGATTTCTCGACCTGTTCGGCGAAGTCTGCGTTCTCCGCGAGGAAACCGTAGCCAGGGTGAATCGCCGTGGCGCCGGTGAGTTCCGCAGCCGAGATAATGGCCGGGATGTTCAGGTACGACAGGTTGGCTGGCGCCGGGCCGATGCAGACGGTTTCGTCTGCCAGGCCCAGGTGCATCAGCTCACGGTCTGCCGTGGAATGGACCGCGACGGTCTTGATGCCCAGTTCTTTACAGGCACGCAAGATGCGCAAGGCGATTTCGCCGCGGTTGGCGATCAGGACTTTTTCCAACATCGCAGGCTCTCCCCGGTTCAAACGATGGTGAACAGCGGCTGGTCATACTCAACCGGCTGACCGTTTTCTACCAGGATGGATTCGATAACGCCGCTCACTTCCGCTTCAATGTGGTTCATCATTTTCATCGCCTCGACGATGCAAATGGTGTCGCCTTTTTTCACGGTTTTGCCGACTTCGACAAACGCTGGCGAACCAGGCGCCGGGGTGCGGTAGAAGGTGCCGACCATTGGCGATTTAACGACAGTGCCGTTCAGCTTTGGTGCGGAAGGCGCTTCGGCGACGGCGGCGGCAGGTGCTGCAACCGGGGCGGGCGCTGGAGCTGCTACTGGGGCAGGCGCGTAGTAAGGCTGTGCTGGAGTCTTGCTGTGACGGCTGATCCGTACGGACTCTTCGCCTTCACGGATTTCCAGTTCGTCGATGCCGGACTCTTCCAGCAATTCGATCAGTTTCTTGACTTTACGGATATCCATTAATCATCAACTCCCAAGGGACGGTCAGGGGGATTTGGTGGCCGGTTCCGGCGGTCTGGCTCAGTCAGGGACTGCGCCGTTCACGTCGTAGAACGCTTGGCCAATAGTTCCAGGGCGGCCTCCAGGGCCAGTCGGTAACCGCTGGCGCCAAGGCCGCAGATCACACCTACGGCAACATCTGAAAAGTAGGAGTGATGGCGGAAAGGTTCGCGCTTGTGCACGTTCGACAGGTGCACTTCGATGAATGGGATGCTCACTCCCAGCAGCGCGTCACGTATCGCGACGCTCGTGTGCGTAAAAGCGGCCGGATTGATCAGAATGAAATCCACGCTTTCATCGCGGGCAGCGTGGATGCGATCGATCAACTCGTATTCGGCGTTACTTTGCAGGTACATCAGATGATGACCCGCTTCACGCGCACGCTGCTCCAGATCCTGATTGATATCGGCCAACGTGATCGAGCCATAGATCCCCGGTTCGCGGGTACCTAGCAAGTTCAGGTTGGGTCCGTGAAGAACCAGGAAAGTCGCCATCGTGTGTTCCTTGTTGTTCGCTTTTACGGCGCTCACTTGCAGCATGAGCCGCTGATGGGCAGCGACTATGCCGGAAAGTGCGATGGACTGTCCAGTTACCCACAATATTCAGCACGTTGTCCGATGTTCGCGCGAAGTTTGTGACCGCGTCACCGGATTTGGTCATTTGCTCTAGAAAGCCGCTCGGAGAACGCTTTGGCGTCAATTTCGCCGACGACACGTACATCGCTCAGCTCGTTGCCGTTTTTTCCGAAAAACAGCAGTGCGGGAGGACCGAACAGTTTGTAGCGGTCCAGCAATCCCCGTTGCTTTTCGTTGCTGTCGGTCATGTCAAAGCGAACAAGTGTGAAGGCCGTTAACTGCGCGACGACCTCGGGATGAGGCAGAACCTCATGTTCGATGACCTTGCAGCTGATGCACCAGTCGGCGTACCAGTCGACCAGCACTGGCTGGCCTGCGTTTTTCGATTCTTCGAGGATACGGTCCAGCTCGGCTGGTTCGGTCACTGTTTGCCAGCGGTCGTCCGTGGGCTGCCGGGTAATGCCCGAAACTGTTTGCGTCTGGCCCAACGGGCGCAGCGGGTCGGTCTGGCCACTGAACGCGCCGTACCAGCAGGCAAGCGCATACATCAGCAAGAACAGCCCCAGCAGCTGGGCGAGTCGGCCACGGGTGGTCTTCGCTCCACCCTCAAGGGCGCCGAGAAACAACGCCACGCCAGCGCCCAGCAAACCGATTAGGAGCAAGGTGGCCTGGCCGGGAATGACTCGGCTGAGCAATACAATGGCCAGGCCCAGAAGCAGCACGCCGATGGCATTTTTTACCGCCACCAGCCATGGCCCGCTTTTCGGAAGCCACGCCGCGCCGCCCGTTGCGACCATGACCAGCGGGGCACCCATGCCCAGACCAAGCGCGAAAAGCTTCATCGCGCCACCCACCGCATCGCCGCTTGCGCTGATGTACAGGAGCGCCCCGGCCAGGGGAGCGGAAACGCAAGGCGAGACCAGCAGGCTCGACACAATCCCGAGCACCGCTGCGCCCCATAAGGAACCGCCCTGCGTATTGCCGGCAATGCGGTCGAGCCGTTCATTGATGGCGCGGGGCAGGCGTAATTCAAACACGCCGAACATGGCGATGGCGAACAGCGCAAAGAACCCGGCGAATGGCACCAGAACCCACGCCGATTGTAGGCGCGCCTGTAGATTCAGGCTGGCGCCAAACATGCCCATCAACGCACCCAAAAGCGCGAAGCAGACCGCCATCGGTAACACGTAGGCCAGCGACAGGGAAAACCCGCGCAGCCCGCCGATCTGCCCGCGCAGAACCACGCCCGAAAGGATCGGCAGCATGGGCAGTACACAGGGAGTAAAGGTCAGTCCGACGCCAGCAAGGAAAAACAGCACCAGCTGTTTCCAGCTGAACTCCACGCGAGTGACGTCGCCAGCCAGTGGGGTGTCCGACGCTGCGGGGCTGGTGCCGCCAATGCTCAGCCGCTCGGTTTCCGGTGGATAGCACAGGCCCTTGTCAGCGCAGCCCTGGTAAGTGACAACCAGCGTGAAAGGGCGGCTGTCCCCTGGCTTGCGTGGCAGGCTGACGTCAAGGATGCCGTGATAAACCTCGACGTCGCCAAAGTACTCGTCATGTTTTTTCTCGCCGTCCGGCAATTGCGCAGCGCCCAGGACGATGTCGGCGGGCTCGGTGCGAAACTGAAAGCGGTGGCGGTAAAGGTAGTAGCCTTCGGTGGCAATGAACTGCAGCTTGATGGCGTCGGGTGTTGTGTCGGACAGGTTCAGCTGGAACGCCTGGCGAACGGGCAGGAAATCCTTGCTGTTATCGACTGCTGGGCCGCCGAGAGTGGGGCTCGGTCTGTTTTCCAGAAAGCTCGCGCCGAAGGCGGGCAGGGCACAGATCAGCAGCAACAGACAAAGCAGGCGGCGCATGGCGGTCTCGCATCACAAAAGTCCGCGCATGATAGCGGAGTGTCTGGGCACATGCTGAGAGGGTTGAATTTCTTCGGTCTGAAAATGGTGTAGGACCTATCCCGTCACACGATGTCGGGATGACGGTGCCTGCTCATCGTCGAGGCTGCAAGACTCAGCCCCTGCACCTGATTGCGACCGGCTTTCTTGGCGCGGTACAACGCTTCGTCTGCCTGGGAAGCCATCATCAGGGCATCATCGTCTGCGGCGATCTCCACCACGCCGGCGCTGAACGTGCAGCACAGATCGACGGGCTGCGCAGGGTAGTGAATTTCGGCGAATCGCTGGCGAATCTCGTCGAGTACGCCATAGGCGGCCGGCAGGTCGGTGTCTGGCATCACCACCGCGAATTCTTCCCCTCCGTAGCGCCCGATGTAGTCGGTCTTGCGCAGGCGTTGCTTCAGGAACAGTGCCAGGCTTTTGATCACGCGGTCGCCCATGGGGTGGCCGTGACTGTCGTTGACCCGCTTGAAGTGGTCGATGTCCAGCATTGCGAAACTCAATGGCTTGTTTTCGCGCCGCGCGCGGAAGCTGCAATCCTCCAGCAATTGCAGGATGTGCGTGTGGTTGTACAGGCCAGTCAGGCTGTCCCGAACCATGCGCGCTTTGAGGTTGCGGGCCCGTGCCGCGCGATTGCGTACGGTGGTGATCAAGTGGCGGGGTTTGATGGGTTTGGTGAGAAAGTCGTCGCCGCCTTCGCTCATTGCGTCCAGCTGTTTGTCCAGGTCATCTTCGGCTGAAAGATAGATGATCGGCACGCTGACGTAGCGATCGTTGTGCCTGATCACTTTGGCCAGCTCGGTGCCTGTGCAACCGGGCATGTACATGTCGAGGATAATCAGGTCAGGTTGAAACTCTGCCAGCTCCAGCATGGCCTTGATCGGATCAAGCAGCGTGCGGGTGACGATGCCGGCGCTGTTCAGCAGGCCTTCCGTGTGCTTTGCCTGCGCTCGGGAGTCATCGATGATGAGCACTTTATAAGGCTCGTATTGCGCAACGCGAGTCAGGATTTCGATCTTTTCCAGCAGACTCGACGCGTCGAGCGTGCCGGTCAAAAATTCTTCACCGCCGGCGCGCACCGCAGCCAGGCGGGTCGGCGTGTCAGTGTCGAGGTGACTGAAAAACAGTAACGGCAGTTTCTGTTCGAGTCCTTCCTGCATCTGGGTGGCGAGTGCCAAACCCGCGCCTGCGCCATTGAAATCCACATCCATCACGACCGCGGCCGGCAAACGTTCGGCCATGGTCATGTGGAAAGTGTCGACATTGCCAAGCGATTGCGCACTCAGCCCAAAAAATTCCAGCTGTTGGGCCAGCCGTTCGCCCCGCTCGGAATCCTGCAAAGCGATGTAGATGGGCTTGCGCAGCGGCGGCAAGGTCGTTTGTTCCAGCCGGTCGCCGTGTCGCAAGCCTGTCCGGGACAGGCGCTGCATCAGACGATTGAGGTCTGTAATCAGCGTGCTGCTCAAGCGTCCGCGGTTGGCTTCGATGTCTACCAGCGCGAGGTTGATCGCAGTGGCCAGTTGCACGTGCTCGACCTGTTCGAAGCGTTCAGCGAAGCGCAGAAGCCGCTGATTGGCTTCTGTGATTTCCACCATATCCGTAGCAGACCATTCACTTTGCTGCAGGCGCTGCCACACCTCAAGAATCTGACGGGCCTGATGGATAACGCGCTGGGCAAAGTGGTGTTTGAGCCGGTCGCGGCTCGGGTCTGCGGCTTCGGTCATGGCTGACTTCTTTATAGGGATACGCCGATACAAATGATGGCGCTATGGTATCACTTGTCACCCTCATCCGAATTGCCTTAAGTCAGTTTTCGGTCCTTTTGACTGCCATGTCGTTCAAATTTCCAGCTTTGGCTATTTGTGGTTCCCGCTTTATCCCTGCAAGTGCCCGACTCAGCTGCTAAACAATTGCCGCTGCCATCACATTCCTGACAAACGCACCTTGCTGTAAGGTTGCGGTCAGAAGCACTGAATTCCGTGATTGAAAGGACTAGGCCATGCTGGATTGGAAGAAACGCTCGGGCAGCGCGGGAACTGAACGCGCTGACGAAAAGCCGATGGGTAAGGCACCACGCGGCTCCCGCAGCTATTGGGGAGGCCTGTTGTTCAGTCGCGCTGTCGGCGCCGTGGTGGGTATCTATCTGGTCATCACCGTCGTCCTCGGTATCTGGTGGAGCAGCGAACCGGCGCTGTTCCCCGTCCAGCAGCAGGCCCAGGCTGCGGCGCAGGGTGAAGGCAAGCAGATGGTGCTGGGTTACACCACCGTCGAAACGCTGAAGACCGTGGCCTCCACGTTGCTGGACAAGCCGGGCGGCTACATTTCCAACGACCGCTCCCCGCCTGGCCTGTGGATGGACAATATGCCGAGCTGGGAATACGGCGTGCTTGTTCAAGTGCGCGATCTGAGTCGTGCCTTGCGTAAGGACTTCGCTCGCTCGCAGTCGCAGTCCGCGGAAGACGGTGATCTCGCACGCGCCGAGCCACTGTTCAACTTTGATAACAAGAGCTGGGTGCTGCCTTCCAGCGAGTCTCAATACCGCGAAGGCATCGCTGCCTTGAGCCGCTATCAAGCGCGCCTTTCCGATCCAAACCAGAAAGGCGCGCTGTTCTATACCCGCGCCGATAACCTGAATAACTGGCTGGGCGACGTCGGTACCCGACTCGGTTCGCTTTCCCAGCGGCTGTCTGCCAGCGTGGGTCGGGTCAAGTTGAACAGCACGTTGAAAACCGAGGCGCAATCGACCGTCACGGTCAAGCCGGGCGAAGTCCCGCAGGTCGATGAAGAGATCGTGGAAACGCCATGGATGCAGATCGATAACGTGTTCTACGAAGCACGCGGTCAGGCATGGGCGCTCTCGCATTTGCTGCGCGCGATCGAGGTGGACTTCGCCGATGTCCTGGCGAAAAAGAACGCGACCGTTAGCGTGCGTCAAATCATTCGTGAACTGGAGGCCTCGCAAGAGCCCATCTGGAGCCCGATGATCCTCAACGGCAGCCCGTTCGGTGTGTTCGCCAACCACTCGCTGGTTATGGCCAATTACCTGTCGCGTGCCAACGCAGCAGTGATCGATCTGCGCCAGCTACTGTCTCAAGGCTGATTAATGAAGGTGTCACAACGTGAGGCCGCTCATCGGGCGGCCTCTGATCAGGAAATGATTGCCTGGGTCGACCATCACGATCAGCCTTTGGGTTCCATGCCTCGCGCCCAGTTGCGCGAACGCGGGCTCATAGGCCGCGGGACCTACATTCTGCTTTTCAATTCGGCGGGAGAGCTCTGCGTGCATCGCCGCACGCTGAGCAAAGCCATCTATCCCGGATACTGGGATGTGGCAGCGGGCGGCATGGTGCAGGCAGACGAAAGCTACGAGCTCTCCGCCGCGCGTGAACTCGAAGAGGAGTTGGGCGTTTCCGGTGTGCAGCTGACTGCCCACGAGCGTTTCTTTTTCGACCAACCGGGCAATCGGCTGTGGTGCGCGGTCTTCTCGGCCATTTGGGACGGCCCTTTGAACCTGCAGCCCGAAGAGGTCTGCGAGGCGCGCTTCATTGGCGTTGAAAAAGCCTTGCTTGAAGCGGCTGAAAAGCCGTATTGCCCCGACTCTCTGGCCGCCCTGAAACGCTATTTGGAAAGCGTCGCAAATGTTCCGTAAATTGGCGCATATTTGCACTTAGCAACTGCGCCTTTTGCCGTTACACTGCGCGACTTTTCACGCCGGACCGCCTAGCGATCCGGTAGCGCCGCCCCTGCCTGAGTGGGGCTTCGCGGTCGGCTCCCGTCGGCCAGACTTCGCTCCTCAACAAGAGGATTGCCGGTGGCCAAAAAAGCCGCATCCTTCGCCGCACTCGGCGGCCTGGTGTTTTCAACCGATGCAGGTCGGCATTGTCCCGACTGCCGTCAGCCTGTCGATGCCTGCGTCTGCAAGAGCACACTCATTCCACAAGGTGATGGCATTGCTCGCGTGCGCCGCGAAAGCAAAGGCCGTGGCGGCAAAACCGTGACCACCATCACAGGCGTCCCGCTTGCCGAGGACGCGCTCAAGGAGCTCGCGACCACGCTCAAACGTCGTTGCGGCACTGGCGGCGCGCTCAAAGAGGGGGTCATCGAGATTCAAGGCGATCACGTTGAAACCTTGCTGGCCGAACTGGTGAAGCAGGGCTTCAAGGCCAAGAAGTCCGGCGGTTGAGCCATCGGTTTCAAGCCCTTTGATTTATGTCGTCGGTCTGGCCGCAGTCACCCATGCAAACTCTGCTGCGCAATGCGGGTCTACTGCCCCATGGCGAGCAGGCGCCAAACCGTCATTTCCACGCTCTACACTGCGCCCAGCCGGTCAGGCCGGGGCTTTATGACTTTTCTATAGGGGACTTTGATGTCCGTACGACGCACACGCAAAGACGATGGCAGCCAATGGACCGTGGCGGACAGCCGCAGTGTCTACGGGATCCGTCATTGGGGGGCCGGTTATTTCGCAATCAATGAAGCCGGCCGCGTTGAGGTTCGTCCCAATGGGCCGAACAGCTCGCCCATCGATCTTTACGAGCAGGTCGATCAGCTGCGCAAGAGCGGCTTGTCCCTGCCGTTGCTGGTGCGCTTCCCTGACATTCTGCAGGACCGCGTTCGTCAGTTGACCGGCGCGTTCGACGAGAACATCGCGCGTCTGGAATACCAGAGCAAATACACCGCGCTGTACCCGATCAAGGTTAACCAGCAGGAGGCGGTGGTTGAGAACATCATCGCCACGCAAAACGTTTCCATTGGTCTGGAAGCCGGCTCCAAGCCTGAGCTGATGGCCGTGCTGGCCCTGGCGCCCAAGGGTGGCACGATCGTCTGCAACGGCTATAAGGATCGCGAGTTCATTCGCTTGGCCCTCATGGGTCAAAAGCTGGGTCACAACGTATTCATCGTCATCGAGAAAGAATCCGAAGTCGAACTGGTCATTGAAGAAGCCGCCGAGCTGAAGGTTGCTCCACAAGTGGGCCTGCGCGTGCGTCTGTCTTCGCTGGCGTCCAGCAAGTGGGCCGATACAGGTGGCGAGAAGTCCAAGTTCGGGCTGTCCGCTGCACAGTTGCTGTCGGTCGTTGACCGCTTCACCAAGGCTGGGCTCGACCAGGGCATACGTCTGCTGCACTTTCACATGGGCTCGCAGATCGCCAACCTGGCCGACTATCAGCACGGTTTCAAGGAAGCGATCCGTTATTACGGCGAATTGCGCAACCTCGGCTTGCCGGTCGATCACATTGACGTCGGCGGCGGTCTGGGTGTCGATTACGACGGCACGCACTCGCGCAACGCCAGTTCGATCAACTACGACATGGACGACTACGCCGGTGTAGTGGTCGGGATGCTCAAGGAGTTCTGTGATGCGCAGGGCTTGCCGCATCCGCATATCTTCTCGGAGAGTGGCCGCTCGCTGACCGCGCACCATGCCATGCTGGTAATTCAGGTCACTGACGTCGAGCGTCACAACGACGAAGTGCCGGAAATCACCGACAAGGAAAGCCTGCCCGAAACGCTGCAATGGCTGATCGACCTGTTGGGTCCGACTGACATTGAAATGGTCACCGAGACCTACTGGCGCGCCACCCACTACATGAGCGACATCGCTTCCCAGTACTCGGACGGCAAGATCACCCTGGCGCAGAAGGCCTTGGGCGAGCAGTGCTATTTCGCAGTGTGCCGCCGTTTGCATAACTCGTTGAAGGCGCGTCAGCGTTCTCATCGTCAGGTGCTCGACGAGCTCAATGACAAGCTCGCTGACAAGTACATCTGCAACTTCTCGGTGTTCCAGAGCCTGCCGGATACCTGGGCGATTGATCAGGTGCTGCCGATCATTCCGCTGCATCGTCTGGACGAAGAGCCACTGCGTCGCGCAGTACTGCAAGACCTGACCTGCGACTCCGACGGCAAGATCAATCAGTACGTCGACGAGCAGAGCATCGAAACCAGCCTGCCGGTTCACTCGTTGAACGAGGGCGAGGATTACCTGCTGGGCGTGTTCCTGGTCGGTGCCTATCAGGAGATTCTGGGCGACATGCACAACCTGTTCGGTGACACCGACTCGGTGAATATCTATCAGAACCAGGATGGCAGCGCGTATTCCGCCGGGATCGAAACCCACGACACCATCGAAGACATGCTGCGTTACGTGCACTTGTCGCCCGAAGAGCTGATGACCCACTACCGGGATAAAGTCGCCAGTGCCAAGATCACCCCGCGCGAGCGGACTCAGTTTCTAGACGCCTTGCGTCTGGGCCTGACGCGGTCTTCTTACCTGTCGTCGTGATGATGTAGCACCTCTCAAAAACGGGCCCTTGTGGCCCGTTTTCGTTGTCTGCACCGCAGGGTGTCCTTCACTGTTTCGGGAGCATGAACGATGATCAAACTGGCGCTCAAATCAGTGTTCACCGCCGGGCTGATGGTTTTGTTGATGGCCTGCTCGCCGCTGAAGGTGCTTAACGCATTTACCCCAGGCACCACGTTCAGCAGAGTGTCCGATCTGGCGTACGGCCCTGACCCCCGCAATAAACTCGATGTCTACATGCCCAAAGACGTCGCTGCGGATGCGCCCGTTGTCGTGTTCTTTTACGGCGGCAGCTGGATCAGCGGATCGCGGGGTGACTACGCCTTTGTCGGTGAAGCGCTCGCGTCACGGGGCATCGTTGCTGTGCTTGCCGATTACCGGCTGTACCCACAAGTGCATTACCAGGAGCTGCTGCAGGACAGTGCCCAGGCGGTTGTCTGGACACGCGGGCACATTCGTCAGTTTGGCGGTGACCCGGGGAAATTGTATGTGATGGGCCACAGTGCCGGGGCGTATAACGCGGCGATGCTGGCCCTCGATCCGCGATGGCTGGCGACGGCGGGTGCGACGCCTTCCATCATCAAGGGCTGGATCGGTCTGGCCGGTCCCTATGATTTTCTGCCTATCGAAGACGCGGAGGTGAAGCCGGTGTTCTACTTCCCGAATTCGCCACCTGACTCCCAGCCGATCAACCATGTCAGCGCAACGTCACCGCCTGCGCTGCTGATCGCTTCGGTGGACGATACGGAAGTGAACCCGCAACGCAACACGGGGGGCATGACCCTTCGTTTGCGCGCTCAGGGCGTGTCAGTGCGCGAAGTGTATTTCTCACGCACCACCCATCGCACGCTAGTGGGAGCATTTGCCCGGCCGTTACGCAGCCTTGCGCCGGTGCTGGAAGAAGTCGTAGCGTTCATTCACGCCCAGGATCAGGCTCAGGTATCAAGCGTCTCGGTCAGCCATTGAACCACCCGCCGCTGCGATTCATGCCTCTGGCCAGATACCCCAACGTCAGCGCTCTTAATGCCATGAACAGCAGAAACACCAGCCACAACCCGTGATTGCCGAAGCCGCTCGCCAGCCAGGCGAACGGTGCGGTGATCAGTGCCGTTACGACCATCGCGTTGCGCATCTCGCGAGCGCGGGTGGCGCCGATGAACAGACCGTCGAGCAGATAACTCCAGACCGCCACACAGGGCAGCACGGCGAGGTAAGGCAGATAAACGAAGGCGATGTCACGCACTGCGGTGATGTCGGTCTGCATCTCGATGAACAGGCGCCCGCCGAGCAGAAACAGCCCCACAAACGCGACGCTGCAAATCAGCGACCAGCCTGCAGAGACGTTGAGCGAGCGCCGCAATGCCTCGCGATCCCGTGCGCCAATCGCGTGTCCACAGAGGGCTTCAACGGCGTGCGCCAACCCGTCCAGCGCGTGGGCCATGAGCAGAAGACCGTTGAGCAGCAGTGCATTGGCGGCCACCGTGGCATCGCCCAAGCGAGCGCCTTGAACGGTGATCAAAAAGAACACCGATTGCAGGATCAGGCTGCGAATGAAGATATCTCGGTTGACTGTGAGCAGCGGTCGCCAGCTCTGCCAGCGTTTAAGCGCAGACAATGCCAGCTGTCCCGGGTACCTGCGCAAGCCTCGGTGGGTAAGGGCGAGCCCGAGCAGTGCGCCAGTCCATTCGGCGATAACCGATGCCCGCGCGCTGCCGACTACTCCCCAGTCCAGGCCGATAACGAACCACAGGTTCAGGGCAATGTTGACCAGGTTCGTGGTCAGCAGAATCGCCAACGGCGCCCTTGCGTTTTGCAGCCCAAGGAACCAGCCCACCAGCGCGTA
Organism: Pseudomonas sp. ME-P-057; assembly: GCF_030208975.1. NCBI lineage: Bacteria > Pseudomonadati > Pseudomonadota > Gammaproteobacteria > Pseudomonadales > Pseudomonadaceae > Pseudomonas > Pseudomonas sp. ME-P-057. The sequence continues at coordinate 199,547 of NZ_JARVSX010000005.1, read as the reverse complement.
ACTCGCCAATGCCGCTGGCAACCCGAACAGCCGCGTGTGGAAGAAGTCCCGGGTCAGGTCGTTGAGATCAGCGGAGGGTTGCATCATCTCCAGCGCGAGATGCTGGAAGGGCAAGCCAATCAGACCCAGCAGCACGGAGAATCCCAGCGCGAGCAACAAACCCTGCAACAGCACCTGCCGCAGCGCCGCGCCATCGTTGCGCCCGGCAGCCTGGGCGGCGAAGCCGGTAGTGCCCATGCGCAGGAAGCCCATGGCCCAGGCGAGAAAACTGTAAAGCGTGCCACCCACGGCCACGGCGCCCAATTGGTGAGCGTGGGGCAGGTGACCGATAACCGTGCTGTCGACGAGCGAAACCAGCGGCACGGAGATATTCGACAGGATCATGGGTGCGGCCAGCGCCCACACCTGCCGATGCGTCGCGCGCTGGCGCCAGTCGTTGAAGAAGTTGGACATGAAGGCTCCCGGGCAAGCGCGCGAGTGTAGCGAGAACAAACACACAAACCCACGGTCTATGTGCGCGCCGCGCTTTACGATTGCCAAAGCGGTGCTATAACTTCTGCTCCCTCATCGCTGCCGTCCAAATGAGTGCCTCATGCTAAACAAAGGATTGTTCCTGGCCTGCGCGCTGGTACTGCTCAGTGCCTGCGATTCCTCTACTTCCGATAAACCCGCGCCTGCCGCTGCCACACCTCCTGCTGCGGTGGCCTCTTCAAGCGCCGAGTCTTCGAAGCCCAAACCGGCAGTGGACATTCCTGCGCTAAGCAAGCGTTACGCCGGGCGCGAGTTGACGGTAGTGGACGTCTCGGAGGTTCAGCTTGATGGCGCCAGCACGCTGTCGTTGAGCTTTTCGGTGCCACTGAACCCAGACCAGAAGTTCGCTGAAAAGCTGCACCTGGTCGACAGCAAGGATGGCAAGGTGGATGGCGCCTGGGAGCTTTCCGACAACCTCATGGAGCTGCGGCTTCGTCACCTCGAGCCCAAGCGCAAGCTGGTGCTGACCATTGATCCGGGGCTGTTGGCAGTGAACAACAATGCCCTCGCAGCCGAATATTCCGCGCGGCTGGAAACGGCTGACCTGCAGGCAACCGTGGGCTTCGCCAGTCGCGGCAGCCTGCTGCCGACACGTTTGGCCGAGGGCCTTCCAGTCATCGCGCTGAATGTCGACAAGGTTGACGTCGAATTCTTCCGCATCAAGCCCGAGTCGCTGCCTGCGTTTCTCGGCTCGTGGGAGGGCTCGTCCAGTCTTGAGAGTTACCAGTCCAAAGAGCTGCTGCCCCTAGCCGATCTGGTCTACAGCGGCCGTTTCGACCTGAACCCTGCGCGCAACACACGCGAAACCGTTCTGCTGCCGATCTCGGGCCTCAAACCGCTGCAACAGCCGGGCGTTTACCTGGCGGTGATGCGCGCGTCGGGGACTTACAACTACACGCAGCCTGCGACGCTGTTCACCCTCAGCGACATCGGCCTGTCAGCTCACCGCTATGCCAACCGACTGGACGTATTCACCCAGGCGCTCGAAGGCGGCAAAGCCCTGAGCGGCGTCGACGTCGAGCTGTATGACGAGAAGGGCCGCGTGATCGGGCAGGGCAAGACTGACAACGCCGGCCACGCCGAACTGCCACTGCCGGCCAAGGCTGAGGTGCTGTTGGCGCATCAGGGCGAGCAAACCAGCATGCTGCGCCTGAACAGTGCCGCGCTGGATCTGGCCGAATTCGACATCACTGGCCCAAAGGCGCACCCGCTGCAATTCTTCATCTTCGGCCCACGCGATCTCTACCGCCCGGGCGAAGTGGTGCTGCTCAACGGCTTGCTGCGTGACAGCGACGGCAAGAGCGTCAAGCCCCAGCCGATCACCGTTGAAGTGCGTCGCCCTGACGAGCAGATCAGTCGCAAATTCGTGTGGGACGCTGACGCCAGCGGGCTGTACCAATATCAATTGCAGCTGTCGGAAGAAGCGCCGACGGGGCGCTGGCAACTGGTCTTCGACTTGGGCGACGGCAAGCCGCAGCTGTATGAATTCCAGGTTGAAGACTTCCTGCCGGAGCGTATGGCCCTTGAGCTCAAGGGCAGCGACACGCCGCTGGCCCCCGATGCGCCGTTCGATGTGGCGATTACCGGGCGATACCTCTACGGCGCGCCGGCGTCGGGCAATCGCCTGAGCGGTCAGCTGTATGTGCGCCCGCTGCGTGAAGCCGTGCCCGGCCTGCCGGGTTATCAGTTTGGCTCAGTGACCGAAGAAGATCTCAAGCAGGATCTGGAAATCGAAGACAGCACACTGGATGCCAACGGCAAGCTCGACCTGAGCATCGACAGCCAGTGGGCCAAGGCCCGTTCACCGCTGGAACTGGTGCTGCAGGCCAGTCTGCAGGAGTCGGGTGGACGTCCGATCACGCGGCGTCTGACCCAGCCGGTCTGGCCTGCCGACGCCATGCCGGGCCTGCGCGGATTGTTCGACGGCGAAGCCACTGACGGTGACGGCCCGGTTGAATTTGAAGTGCTGATGGCCGACGCCCAAGGTAACAAGCTGGCTGCGGACAACCTGAAGGTGCGGCTGGTCCGCGAACGCCGCGACTACTATTGGAACTACTCCGACAGCGACGGCTGGAGTTACCACTTCAACGAGAAGTTTCTCAATCTGTCCGAAGAAACCCTCAGCGTGAAGAAGGGCTCGACGGCGAAAATCAGCTTCCCGGTGGAGTGGGGCCCGTACCGCGTTGAAGTCGAGGACCCAACCACGGGCCTGATCAGCAGCATGCGCTTCTGGGCCGGTTATCGCTGGCAGGATAACGCCGAAGGCGGTGCCGTGCGTCCCGATCAGGTCAAGCTGGCGCTGGACAAGCCGGCCTATGCCGATGGCGATACCGCTAAGGTAACGGTGACGCCGCCGTCGGCGGGCAAGGGTTATCTGTTGGTTGAGTCGAGCGAGGGGCCGCTGTGGTGGCAAGAGATCGATGTGCCCGCTGAAGGCAAAACCTACGACATCCCGATGGACGAAAAGTGGGCTCGGCACGACTTGTATGTCAGCGCGCTGGTGATTCGTCCGGGTGAGCGCAAGGCCAATGTCACGCCCAAGCGCGCCGTGGGCGTGTTGCACCTGCCGCTTGATCGCTCGCAGCGCAAGCTCGCGCTGACCGTGACAGCCCCGGAGAAGATGCGGCCCAAGCAGCCGCTCAAGCTTAAGGTCAACGCGAAGAACGCCGACGGCACGATTCCGAAGAACGTGCATGTGCTGGTCGCGGCAGTGGACGTGGGCATCCTGAATATCACCGAATACGCAACGCCGGACCCGTTCGCCGCGTTGTTCGGGCGCAAAGAGTACGGCGCCGATCAGTTGGATATCTATGGCCAACTGATCGAGGCCGGGCGTAACCGTCTCGCCAGCCTGGCATTCGGTGGCGACGCAGCGCTGACCAAAGGCGGCAAACGCCCGGAAACCAGCGTTACTATCGTCGCACTGCAAAGCGCGCCCGTGATCCTGAACGAGCAGGGCGATGCGGAAGTCAGCGTCGACATCCCGGATTTCAACGGTGAGCTGCGCATCATGGCCCAGGCCTGGACCGATGAGCGCTACGGCATGGCCGAGGCCAAAACCGTGGTCGCGGCACCGTTGATTGCCGAGCTGTCGGCCCCGCGTTTTCTTGCGGGCGGTGATCAGACCAAAGTGGCGCTGGACCTGTCGAACCTGTCCGGCAAAGCGCAAAAACTCAGCGTGCAGGTGGTTGCCGAAGGGCAGTTGAGTGTGGCCGAAGGCGACGGCGCCAAGGCCGTCAGCCTGAATCAGGGTCAGCGCACGACGCTGCAGATTCCGGTCAAGGCGCTGGGCGGTTTCGGCCAGGGCGTCATTCGGGTCACGGTCAACGGCCTGGATCTGCCGGGCGAAAACCTGCCGGCGTTCAGCCGCGAATGGACCATCGGCGTGCGCCCTGCATACCCGGCGATGCTCAAGCAATACCGCGCGGTGCTTAAGGATCAGGCCTGGAACCTGCCGGAAGGCGCGCTTGATGCGTTCGAGCCGGCAGGACGCGAGGCGCTGCTGTCGGTGTCGAGCCGTCCGCCGCTGAATCTCGGTGAGCAGATCCGCGCGCTGAAAGCCTACCCATATGGCTGTCTCGAACAGACCACCAGCGGCCTTTACCCGTCACTGTATGCCGACGCGGCGACGCTGAAACGTCTGGGGCTGGAGGGCGAATCCGACGCCGAGCGCAAGCGCAAGATTGAACTGGGCATCGAGCGGCTGATTGGCATGCAGCGCTATAACGGCAGCTTCGGCTTGTGGGCGGCGGACGGAGAGGAAGAGTACTGGCTGACCGCTTATGTCACTGACTTCCTGCTGCGCGCTCGCGACCAGGGCTTTGCCGTGCCACCGGACGCGCTGAAAAAGGCCAACGAGCGGCTGCTGCGTTACTTGCAGGAGCGTAATCAGATCGAGGTCAATTACAGCGAAAACGCGGATCACACTCGCTTCGCTGTGCAGGCTTACGCCGGTCTGGTGTTGTCGCGTAGCCAGCAAGCGCCACTGGGTGCGCTGCGCAGTTTGTTCGACCGTCGTAGCGATGCGCGTTCGGGCCTGCCATTGGTGCAGCTGTCCATCGCGCTGGAGAAGATGGGCGACAAACCGCGTGCCGATCAGGCCTTGCTTGCAGGGCTGGCGGTGGGCCGCAAGGCCAACGACTGGCTCGCTGATTACGGCAGCCCGTTGCGTGATCAGGCACTGATTCTGTCGCTGCTGGAAGAAAACAAACTGGCGGCGGACAAAGTCGAAGAGCGGCTGTTTGCGCTGTCCGATCAGGTCGCGGCGAATCGCTACCTGTCGACGCAGGAGCGCAACTCGCTGTTCCTCGCCGGCCGCGACCTGCTCGGCAAGCCCGAAGCCAAATGGGCGGCGACATTGACCAGCGGCAGCAATAATCGCGAGCTGAGCAACGACCAGCCAGGCGTCAAGCTGGACAGCTCAGTGTTGGCCACGCCATTGACCGTTCAGAACACCGGCGGCGAAACGCTGTATCAGCAGATGACCATTTCCGGTTATCCATCGCAACCGCCCGCGGCCGGGGGCGAGAACCTGTCGATTCGTCGTGATTATCTCGGCATGGACGGCGAAGCGTTGAACCTGAACGCCTTGAAAAGCGGCGCGTTGGTTCTGGTGCATCTGGAGATCAAGGCCAAGGAGCGCGTGCCGGATGCATTAGTGGTGGATTTGCTGCCAGCGGGTCTGGAGATCGAGAACCAGAACCTGGCGCAGAGTGCGGCGAGCTTGGAGGACGCCAGCGAGTCCGTGAAGCAGTGGCGCGACTCGATGGAAAACGCCGGGCTCAAGCATCAGGAATTCCGCGGGGATCGTTATGTGGCTGCGGTGGACCTGGAAGGCTTCAACACCGTGCACCTGCTGTACCTGGCGCGGGCTGTGACGCCGGGCGTGTACCGCGTACCGCCGCCGCAGGTGGAGTCGATGTATCGGCCGAACTGGCAGGCATTGGGCGACGCGCCGGCGCAGTTGGTGGTAAAGGGCAAGAAGTAGAAGAAAGGTGATCGCTCTTGGGCCTCATTGCTCCCACGCTCTGCGTGGTAGCACCTGGCTTGACGCTCTGCGTCAGTTGACGCCGAGCGTCTGAGGCTGCATTCCCACGCGGAGCGTGGGAACGATCACAAATTTCGCGGACAGCGCTGTTCCCTGTAGGAGCGCGCTTGCCCGCGATTGCGGTGGGTCTGACATGAAAATATTGACTGAAGAAGTGCCATCGTCCGGATGCGGCCCAGACCAAGCGCGTCCCTACAGTGGATGGCGTCAGCCTTGCACGGCAATCAATGAATAATCCAGCTCAACAGCCACAACCCCAGAAACAGCCAGATGATCCCCATGATGATCGAGGCCCGCATAAAGGCGCGGATGGCCGAATACAGCAGCATCAGCCCGACGATCAGGGCGATGATGCTGACGATCGAGGTGTCCATCCCTAACGTGCGCGACAGACCGTCAACGAAATTGCCCCCCGCGTGAGTGAACATGTTGAACAACCAGCTTAAACCGTCGACGACGAAGCGGATCACGGCGCCAATCACTTGGCCGAGCCATTCGAAAACGCTTTCTACCTGCATATCTGCTTCCTGATGAGGGGCGTGGACCAAAAACGGCGTTGCTCGCTTTGGCTGTCGATTGTCTGGGCGAGTTCCCTGCCGGGTAAAGGCTTTCTGTGAAGATCGCTGGATTATTGCGGCGACAGACCGCGTCAGGGTTGTGGGAGCGAGCTTGCTCGCGAATGCAGCGACGCTGGGCGCGCACTGCCGCTTGGCTCATTGGCAGCCTGCTCATCATGTGCCTGCTGCTCTGGCTCGCCGACCGAATCTGGCCGCTGCCCTTGCCCAAGGATGATCTGGCCCGCGTGGTGCTCGCTGAAGACGGCACGCCTTTATGGCGGTTCGCCGATGCCAACGGCGTCTGGCGCTACCCGGTCACGGTCGAGCAAGTCTCGCCGTATTACCTTGAAGCGCTGCTGACCTACGAAGACCGCTGGTTTTACCAGCATCCGGGTGTGAACCCCATGGCGCTGGTGCGCGCCGCCTGGCAAAACCTCAGCGGTGGCCATGTGGTATCCGGCGGCAGCACGCTGTCGATGCAGGTCGCCCGGCTGCTCGACCCGCATTCGCGCACGCTGGCGGGCAAGCTGCGACAGCTGTGGCGCACTGCTCAGCTGGAATGGCATCTGTCCAAACAGGACATTCTGATCCTGTATCTGAACCGCGCGCCGTTTGGTGGCACGTTGCAGGGCGTTGCGGCCGCCAGTTGGGCGTATCTGGGTAAGTCTCCGCAACAGTTGACCCGTGCCGACGCAGCGCTGTTGGCGGTGCTGCCGCAGGCGCCGAGTCGTCTGCGCCCTGATCGCCATGCGCAACGCGCCCAGGCCGCACGGGACAAAGTGCTGCGGCGCCTGGCCGAGTTCGGAGTGTGGCCGCAAGGGGCGGTCGAGGAAGCGTTGGAAGAACCGCTGCTGCTCGCGCCTCGTCAGGAACCCAGCCTGGCGCCCTTGCTGGCCCGACGTCTGAATCGCCCCAACAGCCCGCCGTTGATCCGTACCACGCTGGACGCCGGTCTGCAGCGTCGTCTTGAGGACTTGCTGCTGGGCTGGCGCGCCCGTTTGCCCGAGCGCACGTCCGCCGCGATTCTGGTGGTGGAGGCGCAGAACATGGCAGTGCGCGCGTACGTCGGTTCGGTGGACATCGGCGATGCCAAACGCTTCGGTCATGTGGACATGGTCAGCGCTTTACGTTCGCCCGGCTCGACGCTCAAGCCCTTTCTCTACGGCAAGGCCATCGACGCCGGGCTGATACATTCCGAGTCGTTGTTGCAAGACGTGCCACGGCGCTATGGCGACTACCGTCCCGGCAATTTCTCGTCGGGCTTCAATGGCGCGGTGGCGGCGAGTTCGGCGCTGTCGATGTCGCTCAATCTGCCGGCGGTGCAATTGCTGGAGGCCTACGGCCCGAAACGCTTCGCGGCGGAACTGCGCAACGGCGGGGTGCCGCTGACCTTGCCGCCCCTGGCCGAACCCAACCTGGCGTTGATCCTCGGTGGCGCGGGCAGTCGGCTGGAAGATCTGGTCGGCGGATACAGCGCATTCGCGCGGGGCGGACGCAGCGCGGACATTCGCTTGCAGCCCGATGATCGCCTGCGTGACCGGCCGATGATGTCGCCGGGCGCCGCGTGGATCATTCGGCGCATTCTCAGTGGGCAGTCCCGGCCGGACCTCGACCCCCACGCAGAACTCGTTCAGCGGCCGCAACTGGCCTGGAAAACCGGCACCAGCTACGGCTTTCGTGATGCGTGGTCGATTGGCGTAGGGCCGAGGTTTCTGATCGGCGTGTGGATCGGCCGGCCTGACGGAACGCCGGTGCCGGGGCAATTTGGTCTGGCATCGGCAGCGCCGTTGATGCTGCAGGTGCACGACCTGCTGGTGAACCGCGATGCCCAGCGCAACATCTTGCCGCCCGTGCAGCCGGTCCCGCTCAACGTTGGCGTGGCGGCAATCTGCTGGCCGCTTGGGCAGCCGATGAGCAAGACTGACCCGAATTGCCGACGCCAGCGATTCGCCTGGACGCTCGACGGTACAACCCCGCCAACGCTGCAAGCCACCGATCAGCCGCTGGGGCTTGGCCTTACGGAAAAGGTCTGGGTCAACGACAAGGGCTTGCGCGTCGCGGCGAGTTGTCCACAGGCTCACGCAAAAGACATCGCACTCTGGCCGGCGCCGCTTGAGCCCTGGCTGCCAAGAATCGAACGGCGCGAGGCGCGTTTGCCGGAGATCGACCCGTCATGCCCGCCGTCAGGTTTGAACCTGGCGCCGCCATTGTCAGTGGTCGGGGTAAGGGAGGGTGATCAACTGCGGTTGCCGGCCGGCAGCCAGCAGTTGTTGCGGCTCAAGCTGTCGACGTTGGGCGGGAGCGGGCGGCGCTGGTGGTTCATCGACGGCGCGCCGGTGGGCGACACCGCCAGTCAGGACAGCTACACCCACACCTTTACGCGCCTGGGCCGCTATCAGCTGAGCGTGCTGGATGAAAGCGGGCAGACCGCCCGGGTGGAGTTCAGTGTGGTGGAGTGAAGCGCCGTGGCAGCTGTAATCCATTTGCCAGACGAAATACGGCCTGCGGATGACCAGATCGCCGGAGCGGACGCCGGCCCAAATGACCCGATCTACCGTAGGAGCCGGCTTGCTGGCGAACGCTGTTGTTCAGGCACCGCGATGGTGAATGACACATCGGGTTCGCCAGCAAGTCGGCTCCTACGGATTCGCAGCACCCATAGGGTTTCCGGCATGTCATATTTCGCGGTGTTCATTGCGTCGTGGGCATGTTCAGGTTTCGCGGTGTTCATTGGGCCGGTGGCATATGCAGGTTCGTGGTATCCATTCAGTTCGCCGGCATAGTCGGATTCGCTGTGTTGGCCATGCGACGACCCTCAATGCGGCGGATATTGCTGCAGGATGTTCTGCACGGTCTGGCGCAAGGCCTGCTCGCGCGCGGCAGGATTGGCATTACTGTCGCTGACCATCTGTTCGGTGCTGCCGCGCCACACGAGTTTGCCGTCTTTGCCGTCAAGCATGTCGATCTGCAGTGTCGAGACTTTGTAATCGACGTTGCGCGTTTCGGTGCCGATGGGCCCACCCCAGTAGCCGCCCCACGGATTGCCCCAATAACCGCCACCGCCGTAATTGGTGGTCACCGTTTGCTGGCGGTTTTCAACGATCAGCCATGCCTGCAATTGCAGGTCCGCTTTCGCACCGGGCGCGGCCATGCGCAGGCCACGTTGCTCGAGTTGCTCGCCAACTGCCTGGCGGATGCGCTGCTCGGTGAGGTCACTTTTGAGACGCGGGTCGTTGGGCTGATATTGCAGGCCGGGCTCCTTCCATGCCCAGGATCGGTAAGCGCCGAAGTCGCGTTGGGCGTCGAAGTCCCGGTTGACCCGATCGGTCTGGCAGGCACCGAGTAGCAAGGCGACACAGAGGACAGCGATGTGGCGATACATGGGGGTTCTCCGGAGTGTAATCAAAGGCCGTGCGGCGTCAGTTATGCCGGCGGGTAGGCCGACAGGGCCTGTTGCACCGCCTGGCGCAAGGCCTTGGCGCGAGCGGACTGGTCGCCGCCGCTGCCGGTTTCGGCGCTTGCGCTCCACACCGGTTGGCCACTGCGGGCATCGAACAGACTGATGTTCACCACCACCACCTGTTCCTGATAGGTGCGCACGATTGGTACGCTGGCGTACCCGCCGTAACCGTTGCGGTAGCCATTGCCACCGTAATAACCCACACCGGACCCGCCGTAGTACGGATCGTAATAATCCTCGCGGACTTGCCGTATCCGGGTCTCGGTGCGCGTACTGGCGGCGACGCGCAGGTCGGCCGCCTGCGGGTTGCGGGAAGGCCTCAGACCGCGCTGATCCAGGCCATTGCTGACCGCTTCGGCGACTTGGGCAGAATCGGCCCACACAGTGCCGGGCGGTAGCTGACCGTTAAGCCAGGTCCAGTTGCGGTAACGGCCGTAATCGCGCGGCGCTGCAGGGTAAGCGCTCATGTCGATCGCATTCGCCGCCTGAGGCGGGGCGGGTGGTATCGCCGCCGAAACGGCGCGGTAAGGATTGGGACTCTGACAGGCAGCGAGGCCCAGGCAGAAAGAAAGCAAAGCGAGACGGCGTTTCATGAGGGTCTCCGCAGCGTATGTTAAGCAGCGTGGGTCATACAGCCCGGCACATCCAGTGCAGATAACGTCCCAGCCCAGCGAACGCCGGGTGGCGGCGGTGCGCGAGTTCCATTTCGAGCAGGTCCGCCAGTTCGGCTTTCTTCTGGAAATCGATCGGCATGTAGTCGTGGAAAACACGAACGCCGCTCTGGGTTTCGACTCGCCACATTGCGCCAAGTTGCGCCGCCAATGCCCGGGGATCAAGTGGCTCCTGAGGAGTCAGGCTCTGTTTTTCGCCGGCGAGGGTGTTCTTGCGCATCTTGCGAAAATGGCCCTTGAGCAGGTTGCGGTAAATCAGCGCGTCGCGGTTGTAAAAGGCAAGTGACAGCCAACCGTCGGGCTTGGTCAGTTGACGTAGTACAGGGAGGATCGTGAAGGGCTCGGCCAGCCACTCCAGCACAGCGTGGCACAGCACCAGATCATAGGGCTCGGCCAGTTGCGCAGTCAGTTCCTGCCACGGGGCCTGGATGAACGTGGCGCTCTGACCGGCATCGGCGAAGCGCTGACGGGCGCCTTCGAGCATGGGCGCCGCAGGCTCAGCGAGGGTGACATCATGGCCGCGCTCGGCCAGCCACAACGACATGTGACCCAGCCCCGCGCCAATGTCCAGCACGCGCAAGGGTCGCTGCGGCAGGCTCTCGGTCAGATCAGCCTGAAGCACCGCGAGGCGAATCGCCCCTTTGGCACCGCCGTAAATTTTTTCAGCGAAACGCGTCGCCAGGTGATCGAAGTGACGGTCACTCATTTGCTGAACCGCCGTTCGCCGTCCGCCAGTTTTGCCTGTACGACTTCGTTCATGTCCAGACCCAGCTCGCTGCACAACAGCAGCAGGTAGAGCACGATGTCGCCCACTTCCTGCCCGGCGTGCGCCAACTCATCAGCAGGCAATTGACGGGATTGCTCCTCGGTCTTCCATTGGAAGATCTCTACCAGCTCGGCCATTTCGACGCTGGCCGCCATGGCCAGGTTTTTCGGGCTGTGAAATTGCCGCCAGTCGTTGTTGTCGCGGATGCGATGCAGGCGTTGTGTGAGTTCGTCGAGGTTCATGGGGGTCTCCTGAAGGTGCGTAGCTTCAGGGGGATGAGGGATTGGCGCAAGAGGTCGCGATGCTCCGGGATTCAGGTTTAATACCCGCTACGGCGGTGCGTCGACTCCCGGCTGAAGCCGGTCCTACAGTTGGCGTACTTAGTGGGACTGGCTTTAGCCGGGAACGCGGCAGATGCCATATCGCAAAAGTGATGGCCCAAGCGCAGCCATCACTCCGAAGCCGGCCGCCAGCTCCCCACCATATGCACGATCCCTTCCTCTCCCTCAACCCTGAGTTGCCCGTGCGACCCCGCTGCGCTGGCAGACAACGTCACCCCGCTGGGCAGCCGCACCGGCTTGTGAAACGCTACCGAGACTTGAACATTTGCCGCCGGCAGATGATCTTCAAGCGCTGCCAGCACCCGGCTTTTCATCCACATCCCGTGGGCAATCGCTTTAGGAAAACCAAACAGTTTCGCGCTGCTGTCGCTCAGGTGGATCGGGTTGTAATCGCCGCTGACCTTGGCGTACTGGCGGCCGATGTCCGCGGGTGCCGACCATGTCGCCAGTTCCGTCATCGGCAACGGCGCGGGCTCGTCAGCGGCTTCGATCTCGCCTTCGATGTGGACGCCTCGGCAGAGCATCGTGCTCTGTTCCTCCCAGAGCAGGCCCAGCGCATCTTCGACCTGTGTGATAACGCCAAACGTCGCACCCTTTACATGAGGTTGGAGATGACCGACGCGCACGCTGACCTGCGCCTTGATCACGTTGCCAAGCGGGCGGCGAATGGTGATCCGGTTGTGCAGGTGTACCAGTCCAAGCAACGGGAAGGGGAAGTCTTTGTCGGTCAGCAGCTTCATCTGCAGCGGGAAAGCCAGCACATGCGGATAGGTTGGCGGCAGCAGACTAACGGGGACGAAGCCACACACGTGGGCAAACGCCTTGACCTTGTCGGGATCCACCGACATCCAGCACCTCAGCCCTTGATCCGGCAACTGGGTGCCGCTGACCTTGCGCCGCAACGCCGCTTGCATGAACAGGCCGGGCAGGGCCGGAGGCGTGTCCAGATACCGCCAATGCACACTCATCGAGTTTCTCCAGAGGACATGCTGCAATCAGGCCCGGTTCAGGTCGACCGGGCGGCTGTTCAATCGCTCGTCTTGGAAACCCGCTCAGGCCCCAAGAACGCTTTGCCCACACACACGCAGCACTTGGCCGCTCACGCCGCCTGAGCCCGGTTGCCCGAGCCAGGCCACTGCTTCGGCCACATCCTGCGGTTGGCCGCCCTGGCCCAGGGAGCTCATGCGCCTGCCCGCTTCACGAATGGCAAACGGCATGTGCGCCGTCATGCTGGTCTCGATGAACCCTGGCGCCACGGCGTTGATGCTGATGCCGCGCGCATTGAGCGTCGGCGCCATGGCCCGGGCAAAACCGATCAACCCGGCCTTGCTGGTGGTGTAGTTGGTTTGCCCGCGATTGCCTGCCAGCCCGCTGATCGACGCCAGCAGAATCACGCTGCCATTGTCGTGCAGCGCACCGCTGTCGATCAGCGCTTGAGTGAGAATTTGCGGCGCATTGAGGTTGACGTCGAGCACCGAGTCCCAGAAGTCGGCCGGCATGTTCGCCAGCGTTTTGTCCCGCGTGATGCCGGCGTTATGCACGACGATATCCAGCCCGTTCGGCAGGTGTTCCATCAATTGAGTGGCTGCATTGGGAGCGCAGATGTCCAGCACCAGCGACTGGCCGCCAAGGCGTGCAGCGAGGGCGTCCAGGTCCGATTTGGCTTGAGGCACATCCAGCAGCACCACGTCGGCACCGTCGCGCGCCAATGTTTCGGCGATGGCCGCGCCGATACCGCGCGCCGCGCCTGTCACCAGCGCTTTGCGCCCGGCCAGAGGGCGTGTCCAGTCCTGAACCTGCCGAGCGCAGGCACTGAGGCGGATGACCTGACCGGAGATGAATGCACTCTTGGGCGACAGGAAAAAGCGCAGCGCACCTTCGAGCTGATCCTCGGCGCCATCCCCGATCTGTAACAATTGGACCGTGCCGCCGTTGCGCATTTCCTTGGCCAGCGAGCGGCTGAAGCCTTCAATAGCCTGTTGTGTACTGGCGGCCAACGGATCGGTTTGGGCGTCGGGGTTGCGCGCAAGAATGACGACGTGCGCGCTGTTGTCCAGATGGCGCAGGATCGGCTGAAAGAATTCGCGCAACTGCTTCAACTGGGAGGTGTGTAGCAATGCGCTGGCATCGAACACCACGGCTTTGATCTTCGTGCCTTGCTCCGCATTCCAAGGGTGGGCGCCGGTGACGTCGCCGCCCATGCTCAGTAGCACGTCGGTGAGACGCGGTGCGAAACCAGTCACACGGTCGGCCAGTGGCCCGGAGCTCAGTAGCAGCGCCCCTTCAACCGGACGCAGACGCCCAGCCTGCCAGCGTTCCAGGTGTGCGGGGGCAGGCAAACCGACGGCGCCGACCAGCTTGCGGCCGAGGTCGGAGTTGACGAAGTCAATGTAGCGATCGGATGCCATGGAACACTCTCCTTGAGTCGGGGTTCGAAGCAATGGACCGCAAGGGTGGGTAATAGGTCCTATGCTGTCAGCTGCCAAATCCTGTAGGAGTGAGCTTGCTCGCGATCGCTTTTCGTCAGGCCGCACAAAAAACGCTTGGCCTGCTACGGTCTTGCTTCCGCTGCGGATGCCTGCAAGATCCAAAAAGGGAAAGGAGACTTAGATGATTCAGACACGACGCGTGGCCATTGTCGGCGGCAACCGCATTCCGTTCGCGCGCTCCAACGAAGCGTATGCCACCGCCAGCAATCAAGACATGCTGACTGCTGCGCTGGAGGGTCTGATCGAGCGCTTCAATCTGCATGGCCTGCGCCTGGGAGAAGTCGTTGCGGGTGCAGTCCTCAAGCATTCCCGCGACTTCAATCTCACCCGTGAATGCGTGCTCGGCTCACGGTTGTCGCCGCAAACACCCGCCTACGACCTTCAACAAGCCTGCGGCACAGGACTTGAAGCAACGCTGTTAGTGGCAAACAAAATCGCCCTTGGCCAGATCGAATGCGGTATCGCCGGCGGCGTCGACACCACGTCTGATGCCCCTATTGGCGTTAACGAAGACCTGCGGCAGATCCTGTTGCAGGTCAATCGCGGCAAAACCACGGCCGACAAACTCAAGGCGCTCACCCAGCTACGTCTGCATAACCTCAAGCCTGAGCTGCCACGCAACGGCGAACCGCGTACCGGCTTATCGATGGGCCAGCACTGCGAGCTGATGGCGCAAACATGGGGCATCCCTCGCGAGGCGCAAGACCAGTTGGCGCTGGAGAGCCATCAAAAAATGGCTGCGGCTTACGCCCAAGGTTGGCAGGAGGATCTGCTTACGCCGTTTCTCGGCCTGACGCGTGACAACAACCTGCGGCCCGACGCGAGCCTGGAGAAACTTGCCTCGCTCAAACCCGCGTATGAGCGCAGCGCCAAAGGCACGCTGACGGCGGGCAACTCGACGCCGCTGACCGATGGCGCCTCGCTGGTGCTGCTTGCCAGCGAGGAGTGGGCAAAGGAGCGCGGGTTGCCGATTCTCGCGTACTGGCGGGATGGCGAGGTCGCTGCTGTGGATTTCGTGCGGGGTAATGAAGGCCTGCTGATGGCCCCGGTCTATGCCGTTCCCCGCCTGCTGGCGCGCAACGGCTTGACGCTGCAAGACTTCGATTACTACGAAATCCACGAAGCGTTTGCCGCGCAGGTGCTGTGCACGTTGAAGGCGTGGGAAGACCCAGAGTATTGCAAAACGCGTTTGGGGTTGGAGGCGCCGCTGGGATCGATCGATCGCAGCAAACTCAATGTCAAAGGCAGTTCCCTCGCAGCGGGCCACCCGTTTGCCGCGACCGGTGGACGCATCGTGGCGAACCTGGCGAAGTTGCTGAGCAATAGAGGGGGAGGGCGTGGATTGATTTCGATCTGCGCAGCGGGCGGGCAAGGCGTGGCGGCTATTGTCGAGGGCTGAGCGATTGGATGTATTGGTAGGTAGCATCGGCAGGATTTCAAGCATGGTTTGTAAAAGCGGACGTCGGCAGGTTTACTGAGCCGACTGTGCCTGTCTTACATAGGGCTGAACCATGCCGACCTATGCACACCGCGCAACCCTGCGATCATATGCCGAACGTGCAGTGCCTGAATTGGCGCGCCTGCCACGTCCGGTTTACGCTCGAGCCGAAAGCTTGAATGCGGGCTCATGGACCCCGACGCATCGTCACGATTGGGTGCAATTTTCCTATGCCATCAGCGGTGTACTGGGCGTTCATACGGCCCAGGGCAGCTTCTTCGCTCCTCCTCAGTGGGGCGTGTGGATACCTGCCGGGCTCGATCACGAAGTCGTCACATCCGCGCGGGCCGAAATGCGCAGCTTGTATATACGCCCTGAAGACTCCGTTTGGGGGGCAGACCATTGCCGAGTGCTGGAGGTCACTCCGCTGGCGCGCGAATTGATCAAAAGATTTTGCCTTCTTCCAACGGATTATCCCCAGGGAGAAAGCCCCGAAAGCCGCTTGGTACAAGTGCTGCTCGATCAGTTGGCGAGCCTGGCGGAAGTCGGCTTTTCTTTGCCACTGCCGCGCCACCCCCGCCTGCTTTCCCTGTGTTGCGAACTTATCGAACAGCCCGGCCAGAACGTCACGCTTGGCGAATGGGCCCAGAGGCTGTGCGTTTCGGAGAAGACGCTGACGCGCCTGTTCCAGCGCGAAACCGGGCTAAGTTTCCGAGGATGGCGGCAAAGAGCTAGGTTGCTGTCGTCGTTGAACTTATTAGAAGAGGGGGCTGGCGTCACTACCACGGCACTGGCGTGTGGGTATGACTCTACGTCGGCTTTTATTGCGGCGTTTAAAGGGTTATTCGGGCTTACGCCGGGGGAATTGTTTCGGCCCTGAAGGTGCTCTTTTCAGAAACGGGCGAGGACATGAAGTATCACGCTGCCGTTTAAGCGAACACCTTGCTGCCAAGGCTTCATTCGCTATTCTTAATATTGAGGCTCAATGTTTATCACTAAGTGGTCAGAGGCCGGATTTGCGCAGGAAAAAGAGCTGTTTTCCAAGTTGAACACTTGAGCCGATCCTGCAGTGCAACCGGCCGTAGCGCATGTCCAAGCGGTAGTCATATCGCCAATGTACGGGAGATCAATGTCCAATATCCAGTTAAAAGGTTGCTTGTAGGAGATTTTCATATTCTCAAGCGCGGCTTCCGTGAATGGCTGGCCACCGCGGTCTCGCATTATCAACAAGGCCGTCGCGTATGTGTCGCCTTCCCCGGCTACCCAGACTGCTTTCCACGTATTTGAGGCAGTGAACGGGAAAGTGACAGTTTCCCCGTTTGCATCTCTCACTGTAATGTTCCCGGTTCCATTTCGAAGTTTTGTAATCTTACCTTTAGCATCTATTTTGAGGTAAGCAGGGTCACACGTATAAACATACAGCGGCTTCCCACCGGCGGCGGGTCGCGTCACTCGCACGCCTGGGGGCACTCGACCGGTGGAGGCGAGCCTGTCCGAGATCACATAAAATCCGTCGAGTACCAACGGCGAGTTATCAATGATCAAAGGGGTTGTTCCAAACATGAGGGTCAGAGGTGGGAACTCGACCGAGTTTTCTGCATTACTGGTTCCGTCAAACGCTACGGAAAAGATCAACGTGATCTCATCCCCGTTGGCAACATTCAGTAAGTCTGCGCGCGGCAGGGTCACTGCAACTCCGCTTGCTGCCTGCGCCTCGTCGAGCGGATGGGCAACGAGCAAACGGAGCGTTGGTATGTCGTTTGGGCCCTTTACCGTCAGCCAGACTTTTTGCCCGACCGCGGCCAGCGGCCATTTAGCGACTGCGACATGGGCATCGCCTTCGAATGTATTGGGGTCCAGCGCACCGTTGCTCGATTCAACAACTGCAGGCCTAGAGGCGGCCAAGTCTGAAACGTCCAAAGGCAATACTGTGAGATTTAACGGTTTGGACGGCCAAACCTCGCCGTCGCGCGTTATCTTGTAAAAAAAATCTACTGTTTTGCCTAGCGACTCTGCAACCACACCGGCAGGGATGGCGAAGTCCACCGTTCCGTCCGTGCTGCCCGGCTGGGAGCCGATCATTGCGTCGTTGCCATCCCAGACCAGCATGATGTTGTCGGTAGATAACATCGGTGTGTAGGCCACCCTCGCTGTGGCGCCGTTGGGGGCGTCAATTGGATTAAGCACGGCGCTGCTGGCCTTGATAAGTTGTTCACTCATGATTTTCGCCCTACCCGTTGTGTGAGTGGGGATTGTCTGCCGTGTAATCCAGAGTGTCTGCTGTCACAAATGACAGTCAATCTCGGTTCAATTTGTGAGTTCCAAGACAGCTTGGGGGTTTAGGTAACTCTGCGAACCTATCTTGATAACCTCTAATTAAAATCTATCCTTCGAACGGCGTGCAACGGACGGCAGTTGATATTTACAGCCGTTCAACCGGTGAATACGGAGGTAAAAAACAGGGACCCCTCTCGTTTTTGGTTGCGCCCTTGCTCCTGAGCGCAGTCGGTCGCCTGAGGCAAATCGGCACGAAAGCTGCTTCAAGTACCAATCAGGGATATCACGCGACTGCCCGCTCACAGTCAATCCGCCTTACCCCCTACTCGCTGGCAGAGGATTGCCGTATAAGGGGCGACAACCGCGTGTTTGGCAACGAAGGACCCCCAATAAAAGCTGATGAAGACTCCTAAACGCATTGAACCGCTGATCGAAGACGGTCTGGTCGACGAGGTGCTGCGCCCGCTCATGAGCGGTAAAGAGGCAGCTGTTTATGTGGTGCGCTGTGGCAATGAGCTGCGCTGCGCCAAGGTTTACAAGGAGGCAAACAAACGGAGTTTCCGCCAGGCTGCGGAGTATCAGGAAGGCCGCAAGGTTCGTAACAGCCGTCAGGCTCGAGCGATGGCCAAGGGTTCGAAGTTCGGCCGCAAGGAAACTGAAGACGCATGGCAGAACGCCGAGGTGGCCGCCTTGTTCCGGCTGGCCGGCGCAGGCGTAAGGGTGCCCAAGCCCTTCGACTTCCTCGAAGGCGTGCTGTTGATGGAAATGATTTGCGACGAGTATGGCGATGCTGCGCCGCGTCTGAACGACGTTACGCTGGAGCCGGACCAGGCGCGTGAATATCACGCCTACCTGATTCAACAGATCGTCTTGATGCTGTGTACCGGTCTGGTGCACGGTGACCTTTCCGAGTTCAACGTGCTGCTGACGCCGACCGGGCCGGTCATCATCGACCTGCCCCAGGCCGTGGACGCGGCAGGCAACAACCACGCCTTCAGCATGCTGGAGCGCGACGTTGGCAACATGGCCTCGTACTTCGGTCGTTTTGCGCCGGAGCTCAAGAAGACCCGCTATGCCAAAGAGATGTGGTCTTACTACGAAGCCGGCACCTTGTCGCCCGCGACGGTATTGACCGGCGAGTTCGACGAACCGGAAGAAGACGCTGATGTTGGCGGAGTGCTGCGTGAGATCGAGGCAGCACGACTGGATGATGCAAGGCGTCAGGCCGCGCGTGCGGCGGATGATGCGCCGCCGAACAAAACCGAAGAACCGCCTCCGCCCTGGATGCAGTGATCGGTTAGCAAAACCCGGCTCCGGCCGGGTTTTTTATTGGGCGCTAGTAGTTCAAATCCGCCTTTTTCAGGTACATCCCGTTCGGCCCGGACGCAATGCGATATTTCAAAACGTCGCCCGCGTTGATGTGCAGCCGCGTGTTGTTCTGGGCCTCAATGCCCGGCGAGCAACCCGGCGTCTGTCCCGGCAGCACGCGCAAACGCACGGACAGGTCGCCTGCAGGCAAGTTGAACGAGCGCGACTCTTCCTGATACAGGCGACCTACTAGCTGGTCTTGCATGTAGATGCCGATTTCGCAGGACGTGGACACTTCCAGCCGCTCGCGGGAAATGATCAGCACGCCATAATCCTGGTCGGCGTGGGCCCAGGGTGCGCAGGCCAACAGGCCGGCGAAACCTGCGATACGAAAGGCGGACCAGCGCATGGCTGAATCTCCTGATAAGACGGTTGTAGACGCACTCTGGCGCAGAGTGCCGCTGAACGCCAGCCCGGCAGATCCATCGAAAACTTGACCTTGCCCCGACGGGAAGGTCTTAGATGACGCCACACCGTGTTTTAGATGAGTAGAGGAGTCAGCACATGCAAGTATTCAACGTTCAGGGTATGACGTGCGCTCATTGCGTTCGAGCCGTCACCAATGCCATCCAGCAGGAAGACTCTGCAGCGCAGGTGCAGGTCGATCTGGCGAAGGGTGAGGTGAGAGTGCAAAGCCGGCTGGGTGCCGAGCAGGTCGCCGGATTGATCGAGCAAGAAGGCTACACAGCAACCCCAGCCTGACGCAGATCCTGTAGGAGGGCTCTCGTCGTCCAGACGCCGCGATGTCGCGCAGCAAACACGATCCCTGTAGGAGCGCGCTTGCCCGCGAATGCATTCTTTCAGATATCAAGCTGGAGATGACACACCGCGGTTCGCGGCAGGGGATCTCCTACAATCCTGCGCGACTCAATAGTGATACCACTTCAGCTCCAGCATCACTTCGTTCACCGGCGAAGTCAGCTGACTGAAATCCCGTTGCGCACTGAGTCGCAAACCCAGGTTGCGCGACAGTTCCCACTGTTGATTGAGGCTGATGTTGCGCCGTACTTCGCCATTGGTGAAGTAATCGCCTTTGGTTTCCAGGCTGAGGTTACCCAACGCATTACGCCACAACACGCCTGTGTTGAAGCCCGCCGCCGGCGAAATCAGCGCCGAGAAATCGTTGTTGTGCTCAACCCGAACAGTGCCCAGCGCAAAGCCCAGCACGTCGTCCCCCAGCTTCCATGTGCCACCCGCGCCACCGTTGACGTGACTGACCAGATTCTCGTCGCCGTGCTTGCCAAGTACCCGCTCAAGACCACCGGCCACTTGCCACGACCAGGGCTGCAACAGTTCGTTGCGCGGCGTCAGCGAGCGAATCGTCGCCAGATCAAGCCGCTGCACCTGCCACCGACTGTCCTCGTATTGACGCAGCTTGAGTTGCAGAATTTCGATCTGCGCCCCCAGCGGGAAGCCATACGCGTTGTCATTTAAATCGTGGTACGCCATGCGCAGGCCGTATTCGGCAAATGCCTTGTCATCCCGCGTGCCTGCACCCAGCTGCCAGGTGCGCGACTCGTGGCCGTCTTCGGGAAGACCCGGTCGCTCGATGTCCAGCGCAGGTGGCGGATTTGTACTGATCGCGCGCAGCAAGTCGTAACTGCGTTGCGCACTGGTCGGATCGCGCTCCTGGCCATTGGCGCGATACCGCTCAAGCCTGTAGGCCGCATCCTGAATAAGCGCGCGCCGTTCCTTTGGCAGCGCGATGTAATCGGCGCTCTGCATCTGCTTTTGATCGGCGCTGACCTTGAGAACCCATTGCTGCTCATCGTGATTCAACGGCTCGGCGCGGCTCAACAGCTCACGCTCTCTGGAGGGGCGATAGTCGATTTTCTCTACCAGACCGGCGTCTTTGACCGCGCGCACGGTGTCAGTGGGGATCGCCGTCAGGCGGAACTGAGGCGTCAGGTCCAGGCTAGGTCGAGCGACCTGCAGCAGCTCCAACAGGCGATAAGAACAGTTTTCGTCGAAGAAGAAATACCCGAATCGAATCTGTTTGAGTTCCCACACGTGCTCGACCATGCGCCGGGTTTCTTCCGGCGTCAGGTTAAGGCGGTATTCCCACAGATCGCGGTTCTCCAGACTACGGTATTCGGAAAGTTTTTCCTGGTAGGGCACCAGCGCGAATAGCCCTGGGTAGCCGCCCATCAACCCTTTCCAGGCATACAGGATGCTGTTGTCCGAACCTTCGATGTACGCGCCGAAGTTGATCGCATAGCTGAGCAGGGCGGTCTTGTTGGCCTGCACATCGGCTTGATCGATGCGCAGCAGCGTATGGCCGAACATGGACGACGGGCTGTTGAGGTAGGCCGCCGGAAAAATCAGCACCGTGCTGTCCGGGGCCACATCGGAAAACCACTTGTTGAATTCTTTGCAGTCAACCGCAGGCAGATCGGTGAGCTTTAATTCGTCGCGCAGAAAACGTGTACGGGAGGGGTAAACGCATTGCGGGTGGGCGTTTTCCTGCCCTTGTGTAACCGGGCGGTAGATCGCCTCAAGCGTCGAGGCGAGCTCGGCCTCGGGATCATGCGCGCCATTGGCGGCCAGGAAAAATTTTGGATCATCGACATAGCTGCGCCAGCCGCCGAGCTTGCCGGCTTCATAGTGACCGATGGATATCCAGAATCTGGAATGGGCCAATTGCTGCAAACGATCATTGTCGACGTGAGGCGCGGCATAAAGCGGGGCGCAGACGCAGAGCGCCAGCCAGGCAAGGCGTTTGAGCATAGAGTGGCAACTAGTCAGAAGTGGGCAGGGCAGAGAACCTGCCTTCCGGGGAGGAAGGCAGGCGGCACGACTTTAAGCCTGGGTCGCGTATTTAGCCAGAGTCGGATCGTTCTTCAGTACGTCGATGGTGTTGGTGTGAACATCTTCTGCAGTGGCATCAGCTTTGGTGAAGATCTGCTGATAGTGCTGGTGGGTGACTGCGGCGAAATGCGCACGGTCTTCCGGTGCAACGCCCAGCACGACCGCATAAGTGGTCAGTGCTTCGCCTTGGCCCATGGCCATGTCCTTGGAAAGCTCATCCATCATGCCGTTCATGGCAATCCAGGATTTGCCGCCGTAGGTCAGCGCGCTGTTGGTGGAGCAGCCGTTGGTGCCAGAGGTCATGCCGAAAGTGGCGTTGCCCGAAGTACCGTTGGTGGTGGAAGCGAGGAAGTGGGCTGGCGTGCCACGTTGACCTTCAAACAGCATGTTGCCCCAGCCGCAGTCCGGACCGCCAGGCGCTTGAGCCATGGCGTTGATGGACACAGCGGCAAAGAGAGTACCAAGAAGAATCCGTTTCATAGCTTTAGTCTCTGTTATTTCAACCAAGGGTCGGATTCCTGGCCATTCAGGCGCCAGGGCGAACCGGTTATTTGGATTGTTGCCGGTCGCGCAAGTTGGAGTTTAGCCACGATATGAACGTTCCGTGGTTTATTCGGATTGTTACGTGTAATCCATTGGTCTCAGCCGTGTAGGCAAGTTCGTCATGCGCCACGGCCTCCAAAAGGTTCTTGCCTTGCCAGTGCGGTGCGGCGAGCGCCAGAATGCGTTCATCTGCCCCGCCTGATGTAAGGATGTCCGATGCCCGATTCTGTTGCTGCCAGCCTGCGACTTGCGCCCGAAGCGCTTACCCGTCCCTTTTCCGCTGAACAGTTCAGCTTCACGACAACCAACGATCTCGAACCTTTTCGTGGCGTGCTTGGCCAGGAACGCGCCGTAGAGGCTTTGCAATTTGGCGTTGCCATGCCGCGCCCGGGTTACAACGTCTTCGTGATGGGTGAGCCCGGCACTGGCCGTTTCTCCTTCGTCAAGCGTTACCTCAAGGCCGAAGCCAAGCGCATGCAAACGCCTTCGGACTGGGTGTACGTCAATCATTTTGATGACGCCCGCGAGCCGCGCGCGCTTGAATTGCCGCCCGGCAGCGCCAGTTCCTTTATCGCCGACATCAACGGACTGATCGACAACCTTCTGTCGACGTTTCCTGCGGTTTTCGAGCACCCGTCCTACCAGCAAAAGAAAAGTGCCATCGATCGAGCTTTCAATCAGCGCTACGACCGCGCGCTGGATGTCATCGAGCGTCTGGCCCTGGAAAAAGACATCGCGCTGTACCGCGACAGCAGCAATATCGCCTTCACGCCGATGCTCGAAGGCAAGGCGCTGGATGAGGCCGAATTTTCCCAACTGCCCGAAGCTGAGCGTGAGCGTTTCCACAGCGACATCTCCTCGCTGGAAGAGCGGCTGAACGAAGAGCTGGCCAGCCTGCCGCAGTGGAAACGCGAGTCCAACAATCAGATGCGTCAGCTGAACGAGGAGACCATCATTCTGGCGCTCCAGCCGCTGCTGGCTCCTCTTTCCGAGCGCTACGCTGAAAATGCCGCCGTGTGCGCTTACCTGCAGGCCATGCAGGTGAACTTGCTCAAGACCGTGGTCGAGCAACTGGTCGACGACAGCAAGACTGACGCCCAGGCGCGTAAGTTGCTGGAGGAGCAATACTGCCCGAGCCTGGTAGTCGGCCATTCCGCCAGCGGCGGTGCGCCAGTGGTCTTCGAGCCGCATCCGACTTACGACAACCTCTTCGGCCGTATCGAATACAGCACCGATCAAGGCGCGCTCTACACCACTTACCGTCAATTGCGTCCCGGGGCCTTTCACCGCGCCAACGGCGGTTTCCTGGTGCTGGAAGCCGAGAAAATGCTCAGCGAGCCGTTCGTATGGGACGCTCTCAAGCGTTCCCTGCAGTCGCGCAAACTGAAAATGGAAGCGCCGCTGGGCGAACTGGGCCGTCTCGCCACGGTAACGCTCACACCGCAAACCATCCCGCTGCAGGTGAAAGTCATCATCATTGGCGCGCGGTCGTTGTATTACACGCTGCAGGACCTCGATCCGGACTTCCAGGAGATGTTCCGGGTGCTGGTGGACTTCGACGAAGACATTCCGATGGTCGACGAGAGCCTGGAGCAATTCGCCCAGTTGCTCAAAACCCGCACATCGGAGGAGGGCATGGCACCTCTGACCGCCGACGCTGTGGCGCGTCTGGCCACTTACAGCGCTCGCCTCGCCGAGCACCAGGGTCGCTTGTCGGCGCGTATTGGCGATTTGTTCCAGTTGGTGAGCGAAGCGGACTTCATTCGCAGCGTGGCGGGTGACGAGCGCACGGACGCAGGGCACATCGAGCGGGCGCTCAAAGCCAAGGCCACTCGGACGGGGCGTGTATCCGCGCGAATCCTCGACGACATGCTTGCGGGCATCATCCTGATCGACACGGATGGCGCGGCAGTGGGCAAGTGCAACGGGCTGACGGTGCTGGAAGTCGGTGATTCTGCATTCGGTGTGCCGGCGCGTATTTCAGCGACGGTGTACCCGGGAGGCAGCGGTATCGTCGACATCGAGCGGGAGGTCAACCTGGGCCAGCCGATTCACTCCAAAGGGGTGATGATTCTCACGGGTTACCTCGGTAGCCGTTACGCTCAGGAATTCCCGCTGGCGATTTCCGCCAGCATCGCGCTGGAGCAGTCCTACGGCTACGTCGATGGTGACAGCGCCTCACTGGGTGAAGTCTGCACATTGATTTCCGCGCTGTCGAAAACCCCGCTCAAGCAGTGTTTTGCTATCACCGGGTCTATCAACCAGTTTGGTGAAGTTCAGGCCGTTGGCGGCGTTAACGAGAAGATCGAAGGGTTCTTCCGGCTCTGCGAAGCCCGCGGGCTTACCGGTGATCAGGGAGCGATCATTCCGCAGGCCAATGTCGCGACGCTGATGCTTGACGAGCGTGTGCTGCAAGCCGTGCGCGCCGGGCAGTTCCACGTCTATGCAGTGCGTCAGGTGGATGAAGCGCTGAGCTTGTTGGTGGGGATGCCGGTGGGCGAGGCTGACGAAGACGGTCAGTTCCCCGACGGTTCAGTCAACGGCAGGGTGGTGGACCGCTTGCGCGACATCGCTGAAATGCTGAGCGACGAGGACCTCAAAGAGCTCGAAAAAGAGGCGCCACAATTACAGCCTGAACTGAAAAGTTAGGCCTTTGACGTCAATGAAACAGGGCGCTTGATGGCAAAATGACCATTCGGCGCCCTTTTCATTTTCGCGCTTTTCCAACAGGGTATTTGTTCGATATTGTCGGGCTGCAGCAGTGGTCAAAGGGACTGACGCGTTTCCTTCGTTTCACGCGGGAAATGAATACTGCAATCAATGAGGAGCTCGCCATGCCGCGCAGCCTCTGTCTTACTCGCCAATGCCTGGGTCTTGTGACCCGAATCGAATGTGTCGTACGTCCGCTGTCCGGCGACAAGGGAATGTGGACATTGTTGTTTGCTGCCGGGATGTCCGGCGAACAACCTTCCGCGCTCAAGGCGCAAGGGCCATTTCACGGTCCCATCGCTGCCGAATCGGTACTGGATGCCATTGCCGAGAGCCTTGTGCTCCATGGTTATCAGACCGCCGAAGAGATCCCTATCTGGAGTGTCCATCTTCAGGGGGAGTTGCGCAGAGTCAACAGCGACGCCGCCCTGAATCAGCGGACCTCGCCTGCCAACTGATACATGCCTGTCGACGATTGCCGCACAGCTTTCTGCAAGGCGCAGGTGCGCATTCGTCGAGCATTTCACAGACCTGATGAAGCGTTATTGTTTCAACTCTTTTCCCGGTGGGTTGTGCTAATCGGCCTGCGCCCTATACTCGCGAGCTTTAAGTTATCTGTGAGTTTAAATGGAACGTTTTATCGAAAATGCCATGTACGCTTCGCGCTGGTTGCTGGCGCCGATCTACTTCGGTTTGTCTCTGGGGCTTCTGGCGCTGGCGCTGAAGTTTTTCCAGGAAATTTTCCACGTCATCCCCAATGTGTTTTCACTGGCTGAGTCGGACCTGATCCTGGTGCTGCTGTCGTTGATCGACATGGCGCTGGTCGGTGGGCTGTTGGTCATGGTGATGATCTCCGGCTACGAGAACTTCGTGTCGCAGCTGGACATCGACGAGGACAAGGAAAAGCTTAACTGGCTGGGCAAGATGGACTCCTCATCGCTGAAGATGAAAGTCGCTGCCTCCATCGTTGCGATCTCGTCCATTCACCTGTTGCGGGTGTTCATGGACGCCAAGAACATCGAGCCCCAGTATTTGATGTGGTACGTGATCATCCACATGACCTTCGTCGTCTCAGCTTTCGCGATGGGGTATCTGGACAAGCTGACCAAGCACTGACCGACTGTCTGCCCTCGCGAGGATTTGCCATGAATCTGCAAGAACTCACCTTCCACGCCAGCAGCGGGGGTGTTGACGAGCTCAATCTGATTTCCATAGAAGGTGGCATTTACTTGCTGGAAGCCAGGATGCAGGGCGCAGTGCATCGCGTGGTCGACGCTCAGGGCAAGGCTTTGCACCTGCGCTCGGTCGAACATGCGCGCGAATTGCTGCAGCCGGTGACGCCGATGCCGTTCAATCTGATCCACGCGGTTGTTCACGACGAAATGTGCGGTGTGCAGGACGACCTGAATCAGGACGTCAAAATACCCCTGGCTTTTCGCTCGGCCTGGTAGTGGTTACGGTTAATACGCTTTGTGCTAGTCTGCCCGGCCTTTAAATGTGGGCGCCCAAGGGCGCTCTTCAGCGGAGCCGTTTCATGTCCGAAGTCAATTTGTCCACCGACGAAACCCGTGTCAGCTACGGTATTGGCCGTCAATTGGGCGACCAGCTGCGAGACAATCCGCCGCCGGGTGTAGACCTGAACGCTATCCTGGCTGGCCTGACTGACGCTTTCGACGGCAAGCCAAGCCGCGTCGGTCAGGAAGAGATGGGCGCAAGCTTCAAAGTCATCCGTGAAATCATGCAAGCCGAAGCGGCTGCGAAGGCCGAAGCCGCAGCGGGCGCCGGCAAGGAATACCTGACTGAAAACGCCAAGCACGAAGGCGTAACCACGCTAGCGTCCGGCCTGCAGTACGAGGTTATCACCACCGGTGAAGGCGCACAGCCCACCCGCGAAAGCAACGTGCGCACGCACTACCACGGCATGCTGATCGACGGCACAGTGTTCGACAGTTCCTATGATCGCGGTGAGCCGGCTGAATTTCCGGTCGGCGGCGTTATCCCTGGCTGGACCGAAGCACTGCAGTTGATGAAGGCTGGCAGCAAGTGGCGTCTGTATGTGCCTAGCGAACTGGCGTACGGCGCCCAGGGCGTTGGCAGCATCCCGCCACACAGCGTTCTGGTTTTTGACGTCGAACTGCTCGACGTTCTGTAAGGCTTTGTAGTTATCGTTTCACGCATCAACAGATGCCGAGTCAGCCCTGCGCCGGCTCGGCATTGTCGTTTTAGCTGTTCTCATCAATGCAGTTCGCTGACGGGGCGCAATGCCCGCGCATAGCAGAACAGAAACAGACTGCGCACCATCTCCTTCTGCACGCAGGGTTCGCACGAACTCAGGCTGCTGACGTCCAGATCCCCTTGATCACGCAACTCGTCGAGCGCGTCCTCCTCAAGCACTGCACATACTTCGCCTGTCTCGCGGTGCAGGATGCGCAGGTAGGGTTGCGGCCGGTCAAGCCAGGCATCGATCAGATAGGTCATGTGATTCTCCTTCAGTGGTTAGATGAGAATAATTCCTATCTGTAGAATAGCAAGGGTCTATTTGAGATTAGTTCGCATCTTCTTCCCGGCAGTGGATGTGCGTGCTGAATCGCGTGCAATAAAAAGCCCGTCACATGGACGGGCTGTCTTCGAGCAGGGCGGTGTCAGTGTGTGCGCGCCACCGCGAACTCGCTGAGCTCCACCAGTGCGTCGCGATAAACGCTGGGCGGGAGGACATCCAGGCAGGCAATGGCGCGAGCAATGTAGTCGCGTGCCAGTTGGGCGGTGTATTCCAGTGAACCTGACTTTTCAACCGCATCGCGGATGCTTTCGAGATCTTCCAGGCCGCCCTTCTGGATGGCTTGACGAACCAGCGCGGCTTGTTCAGGCGTGCCTTCGCGCATGGTGTAGATCAGCGGGAGAGTAGGCTTGCCCTCGGCGAGGTCGTCACCGACATTCTTGCCGAGCGTCTCTGCATCGCCGCGATAGTCCAAGAGGTCGTCAACCAGCTGGAAGGCCACACCGAGGTGATCACCGAAGGTGCGCAGCGCTTCACTTTGCTCGGGCCCTGCATTGGCCAGGGCGGCAGCGCTGTGCGTCGACGCTTCGAAGAGCATGGCGGTCTTGCCGCGGATGACCTCCATGTAGGTTTCTTCGGTGGTGCTGGCATCGCGCACCTTGGACAGCTGCAGCACTTCGCCTTCTGCAATAACGCGGGTGGCCTTGGACAGGATCTGCATCACCGGCATCGAGCCCAGCTCAACCATCATCTCGAACGAGCGCGAGTACAGGAAATCCCCTACCAGTACGCTGGGCGCGTTGCCCCACATGGCGTTGGCGGTCGAGCGGCCACGGCGCATGCCGGACATGTCGACCACGTCGTCGTGCAGCAGAGTCGCGGTGTGCAGGAATTCGATGGTGGCTGCCAACAGGCGCAGATCGTCACCGCCAGAGCCCAGCGCTTTGCCACACAGCAGAACGAGCAGTGGACGCAGACGTTTACCGCCGGCAGAAGTGATGTAGTCGCCGATTTTGGAGACCAGCGGCACGCGCGATGTCAGCTGCTTCTTGATAATGTGGTCGACGGCTGTAAAGTCGTCTGCCACAGCGGTGTAGAAGGCTTGGGGTTGCATCAGCGAGACGTGCTCCAGAAGGGTTGCGCGGCATGCTAGGTTGC
This sequence comes from Pseudomonas sp. ME-P-057, assembly GCF_030208975.1. Taxonomy (NCBI): domain Bacteria; kingdom Pseudomonadati; phylum Pseudomonadota; class Gammaproteobacteria; order Pseudomonadales; family Pseudomonadaceae; genus Pseudomonas; species Pseudomonas sp. ME-P-057. The sequence continues at coordinate 170,887 of NZ_JARVSX010000005.1, read as the reverse complement.
AGGCCCGACCCTGTCAAGGCGTGACATAACGCAGCTTGCAAGGCGTTGATCGCTTGCGTACAATCGCGCACCCTAACTTCCTGGGCAGCACCTGCCTTACGCAATTGCATGTCGGCCTTCCAGCCTTGTGCAGCCATGCCAGCCAATACCTCTTCCTATAAAGAGCTGGGTGAGCAGGATTATCGGAGATACACCATGTCTTATGCAGTAATCGTTACTGGCGGCAAGCAGTACAAAGTCGCCCCAGGTGAATACCTGAAGATTGAAAAACTGGAAATCGCTACCGGCGAATCCGTTACCTTTGATCGCGTTCTGTTGGTTGCCAATGGCGACGACGTGAACATCGGCGCTCCAGTTGTTGCCGGCGCTACCGTTGTGGCTGAAGTGATCTCCCAAGGTCGTCACGATAAAGTCCGCATCATCAAGTTCCGTCGTCGTAAGCACCACATGAAGCGTATGGGCCACCGCCAGTGGTACACCGAGATCAAAATCACCGGTATTCAGGCTTAATTTCAGCCTAATCCTCACTAGGAGAATTGACTCATGGCACACAAAAAAGCTGGTGGTAGTACCCGTAACGGTCGCGACTCAGAAGCCAAACGCCTTGGCGTGAAGATGTATGGCGGCCAGGTTATCGTTCCGGGCAACATCATCGTGCGTCAGCGCGGCACCCAGTTCCACGCTGGTTACGGCGTTGGTATGGGCAAGGATCACACCCTGTTCGCTAAAGTCGAAGGCGTGATCAAGTTCCAGGTTAAAGGCGCCTTCGGTCGTCGCTACGTAAGCATCGTGCCAAAGACTGAAGTCGCGGCATAATCTTGCGTTCAGGGTTGTGAGGGCCTGGCCCTCACAACCCTGAGCTGAAAAGCCCTGTCGATGACAGGGCTTTTTCGTTTGTAAAAGGTCCTGTTTCTGGTGAGTCTCTTGCAAAGCTGTTTGTGTGGGCCGTTGTGGTGTGTAGTCGCTGGTTTTTGATCGGTATCGCAACGCTCATCTTTGCAAGAGCCTTATGAATTTATGTTGTTTGCTCGTCTTTGCGACGGGAGGCGTGCGCTATGAAATTTGTTGATGAAGTATCCATTCGAGTAAAGGCCGGTGACGGCGGGAACGGTTGCATGAGCTTCCGTCGCGAGAAATTCATCGAGAACGGTGGTCCGAACGGTGGTGATGGTGGTGACGGCGGCTCGATCTACATGATCGCTGACGAAAACCTCAACACCCTGGTCGACTATCGCTATACCCGCCATTTCGATGCCGAGCGCGGTTCGAATGGCGGCAGCACCGACTGCACCGGCCGCAAGGGTGAGGAGCTCGTGCTGCGCGTGCCGGTCGGCACCACGGTAATCGATGCCGGTACTCAGGAAGTGATAGGCGACCTGACCAAGGCCGGCCAGCGTCTGCTGGTAGCGCATGGCGGGTGGCACGGTCTGGGTAACACGCGTTTCAAGTCCAGTACCAACCGCGCGCCACGTCAGACCACGCCCGGCAAGCCGGGCGAGCAACGCGATCTGAAGCTGGAGCTGAAAGTGCTGGCTGATGTCGGTCTGCTCGGGTTGCCGAACGCTGGCAAGAGCACGTTCATTCGGTCTGTCTCTGCGGCCAAGCCGAAGGTTGCTGATTATCCGTTCACCACCCTGGTGCCGAACCTGGGTGTTGTCAGTGTCGATCGCTGGAAAAGCTTCGTGGTTGCCGACATTCCCGGCCTGATCGAAGGTGCCTCCCATGGCGCCGGCCTGGGTATTCGTTTCCTCAAGCACCTTGCGCGCACGCGTCTGTTGCTGCATCTCGTCGACATGGCACCGCTGGATGAAAGCAGTGCGCCGGATGCCGCCGAAGTCATCGTCAATGAGCTGGTCAAGTTCAGCCCAGCGCTGGCAGACCGTGACCGCTGGCTGGTGCTCAACAAGTGCGACCAGATCCTTGAAGAGGAGCACGAAGCCCGTAAGCAGGAGATCATTGATCGCCTGGAGTGGACCGGTCCTGTGTACGTCATCTCGGCCATCGCCAAAGAGGGCACTGACCGTCTGACCCACGACATCATGCGTTATCTCGAAGATCGTGCTGACCGTCTGGCCAACGATCCGGCATACGCTGCCGAGCTCGCCGAGCTGGATCAGCGCATCGAAGACGAGGCTCGCGCCCAGTTGCAGGCGCTGGATGATCAGCGTGCCTTGCGCCGTAGTGGCGTGAAGAGCGTGCATGACATTGGCGATGATGATTGGGATGAAGAAGACGTCGACGATGAAGATGGTCCGGAAATCATTTACGTCCGCGACTGATCGACTGCAGTAAACTACAGCGCCGCTCTTGAAGCGGCGTTTTAGTATCTAGAATTCGGACTCTCTGGCTTAAGGTTGAAAGATCATGCGGAGCAAGGTGACAGGTGCCCAGCGTTGGGTGGTAAAGATCGGAAGTGCGCTGCTGACAGCGGACGGCAAAGGTCTTGATCGCAACGCGATGGGCGTTTGGGTCGAGCAGATGGTGGCCCTGCATGAGGCGGGTGTCGAACTGGTCCTGGTGTCGTCCGGCGCGGTAGCGGCCGGTATGAGCCGCCTGGGCTGGACTGTACGACCGAGTGCGATGCACGAGCTCCAGGCGGCTGCGGCGATAGGCCAGATGGGTTTGGTGCAGGCCTGGGAATCCAGTTTCGCCGAGCATCAGCGCCACACCGCGCAGATTCTGCTGACCCACGACGACCTTTCCGATCGCAAGCGCTACCTGAACGCACGCAGCACGCTGCGCACGCTGGTTGAGTTGGGCGTAGTGCCTGTCATCAATGAAAACGACACGGTTGTCACCGACGAGATCCGTTTTGGTGACAACGACACGTTGGCTGCTCTGGTCGCCAACCTGGTTGAGGCCGACCTGCTGGTCATCCTGACCGATCGCGACGGCATGTTCGATGCCGACCCTCGCAACAACCCCGAGGCGCAGCTTATCTACGAGGCCCGGGCCGACGACCCTGCGCTTGATGCGGTCGCTGGTGGCACTGGCGGTGCGCTGGGGCGTGGCGGCATGCAGACCAAATTGCGTGCGGCTCGTCTGGCTGCACGGTCCGGTGCGCACACGGTGATTGTCGGGGGGCGTATCGAGCGCGTACTGGCTCGTCTCAAGGCGGGGGAGCGCTTGGGTACTTTGCTGTCCCCCGAGCGCGAGATGCTTGCTGCCCGCAAGCAATGGCTTGCCGGGCACCTGCAAACGCGCGGCACGCTGGTGCTGGACGAAGGCGCGGTGACTGCGCTGACCCAAAGCCACAAGAGTCTGCTGCCGGTTGGCGTAAAGGTTGTGCAGGGCAGTTTTCGTCGTGGGGAGATGGTGGTTTGCGTGGCCGCCGATGGCCGCGAGATTGCCCGGGGTCTTAGCAATTACAGTGCGCTCGAAGCGCAGAAGATCATTGGCCTGCCCTCGGACGCTATCGTCAAGGCCTTGGGTTACATGGCTGAGCCAGAGCTGGTGCACCGCGACAACCTGATTCTGGTCTGAAGTCCATCATTAGAAAAGGAAGCATACATGCGAGTCATAAAAGGGCTGGTGGGCGCGTTGTTGATGTTGCCGTTGCTGGCGTCGGCTGAAGAAATCGGTCAGGTGTCCACCGTGTTCAAAATGGTGGGGCCGAACGACCGGATTGTGGTCGAGGCATTCGACGACCCCAAAGTCGATGGCGTGACGTGCTATTTGTCTCGTGCGAAAACAGGTGGGGTCAAAGGTGGGCTGGGTCTGGCTGAAGATCGCGCTGAAGCATCCATCGCTTGCCGCCAGGTGGGGCCTATTCATTTCAAGGAGCAGCTGAAAGACGGCGACGAGGTGTTCAAAGAGCGGACCTCGCTGGTGTTCAAGACCATGCAGGTCGTGCGATTCCTCGACAAGAAGCGCAATACCCTGGTGTATCTGGTCTATAGCGACAAGGTCATTGAAGGCAGCCCACAGAATGCTGTGACGGCGATTCCGATCCTCCCATGGACGCCGGCGCCCGCGCCTTGATGTAGCAGGCTCAAATCGAAGGCAATAAAAAACCGACCCTGAGGTCGGTTTTTTAACAAGCTGATCGCTTAGGCTGCAGCAGCAAGGTTCAGAGCCTTGATGTGGCCATTCAGGCGACCTTTATGGCGAGCAGCTTTGTTCTTGTGGATGATGCCTTTATCGGCCATACGGTCGATAACTGGCACAGCCAGAACATAAGCAGCTTGCGCTTTTTCAGCGTCTTTAGCGTCGATGGCTTTAACTACATTCTTGATGTAGGTACGAACCATGGAACGCATGCTGGCGTTGTGGCTGCGACGCTTCTCAGCCTGTTTTGCACGTTTTTTGGCGGAAGGTGTGTTGGCCACCGTCGAGCTCCTCGAAAGACTTGGGAAATAGCTAACAAAATAGGCCGCGAATCATGCCGATGAGTTTGATGCTTGTCAAGGGCGGTTGATGCGTTCCGCTGAGTGGTCGCATGGTGGTGCCGAGGTGATTTCTTTCCGGCGTGCGACCTGTAAACTCGCGGGCTTTGGCTCTGAGCTGTTTTGCGGCGCGGAGTATCGCATATATGGAACGCGCTTTGGCGCTTCCTTTGGTCAGGCGTACAACCTTTCGATGAACCTACTCAAATCGCTCGCCGCCGTCAGCTCTATTACGATGCTTTCGCGGGTGCTGGGCTTTGTCCGCGATACCATCATTGCACGCGCTTTTGGTGCCGGAATGGCCACCGACGCCTTTTTCATCGCGTTCAAGTTGCCCAATCTGTTGCGCCGCATTTTTGCCGAAGGCGCCTTCTCCCAGGCGTTTGTACCGATTCTGGCGGAATACAAAAGCCAGCAGGGTGAAGAAGCGACCCGCACCTTTGTCGCTTATGTCACCGGCTTGCTGACCCTGGCCTTGGCGGTTGTCACCGTACTGGGCATCGTTTTCGCGCCTTGGGTCATCTGGGCAACTGCGCCGGGTTTCGCCGACACGCCCGAAAAATTCCAACTCACCTCCGACCTGTTGCGGGTGACCTTTCCTTATATATTGCTGATCTCGTTGTCGTCGCTGGCAGGCGCGATCCTTAACACCTGGAACCGCTTCTCCGTCCCGGCGTTCGTGCCGACGCTGCTTAACCTGGCGATGATCTTCTTCGCGCTGTTCCTGACGCCGTACTTCCACCCGCCTGTCATGGCGCTAGGGTGGGCTGTGCTGGCAGGCGGGCTGCTGCAACTTCTTTATCAGCTTCCGCACCTGAAGAAGATCGGCATGCTGGTGCTGCCGCGCCTCAATCTTCGCGATACAGGCGTGTGGCGCGTCATGAAGCAGATGTTGCCAGCGATGCTCGGGGTTTCCGTCAGTCAAATTTCCCTGATCATCAACACGATATTCGCGTCCTTCCTGGTCGCCGGTTCGGTGTCCTGGATGTACTACGCCGACCGGCTTATGGAGTTGCCGTCCGGCGTGCTCGGTGTGGCGCTGGGCACGATCCTGCTGCCTATCCTTTCGAAGACCTATGCCAGCCGGGATCGCCATGAATACTCACGGATTCTCGATTGGGGGCTGCGCCTGTGTTTTCTGCTGGTGTTGCCCTGCACCCTGGCGCTGGGGTTGCTGGCCGAACCGCTGACGGTTTCGCTGTTCCAGTACGGCAAGTTCGACGGCGAAGACGCGGCAATGACCCAGCGTGCGCTGGTCGCTTATTCGGTAGGGCTGCTGGGAATCATCGTTATCAAAGTGCTCGCGCCAGGGTTTTATGCACAACAAAATATTCGCACCCCGGTGAAAATCGCGATCTTCACCCTCATAGTTACTCAGCTGTTCAACGTGTTGTTCGTCTACGGTATTCACCTGGCGCATGCCGGCCTGGCCCTGGCGATCAGTGTAGGGGCGTGTTTGAACGCCTTGCTGTTGTTCTGGCAGCTGCGCAAACAGGATTTGTTTCAGCCACAGCCGGGTTGGCCGATGTTTTTGGGCAAGCTGATTTTTGCCGTGGCGGTGATGTCCGCCGTGCTGCTTGGGCTGATGCATGTAATGCCGGCCTGGTCGGATGGCGAAATGCTTCAACGATTCCTGCGCCTGGGGGCGTTGGTCCTGGCAGGTGTGGTGGCGTATTTCGGCACTTTGCTGCTGCTGGGCTTCCGGGTCAGGCACTTTGCCCGCAAGGCGATCCTGTAGGATCAGTCGTCGTTTTCTGCCGGTTAACGTCGATTGTTGTGGTTTGCCCGGATGTGTCGCCTGTCGTTGGCGACGGTGTGTGGTTATAATCGGCCACTTTATGAGCAAGAAGCGCGTTATGCAGCTGGTTCGAGGCCTTCACAATCTGCGCCCGCAGCACCGGGGCTGCGTCGCCACCATTGGCAACTTCGACGGTGTTCACCGGGGCCATCAGGCTATCCTGGCACGCCTGCGCGAGCGCGCCGTCGAGTTGGGCCTGCCCAGTTGTGTGGTCATCTTCGAACCTCAACCGCGCGAGTTTTTCACCCCTGATGCGGCGCCGGCACGTCTGGCCCGCCTGCGTGACAAACTCGATTTGCTCGCCGGGGAGGGTGTTGATCTGGTGCTGTGTCTCGCCTTCAATCAACGCTTCAGCAAGCTCAGTGCATCCGAGTTCGTAGACACCGTGCTGATTCACGGGCTGGGCGTGAGGCATCTTGAGGTCGGCGACGACTTCCGCTTTGGTTGCGACCGAATCGGTGATTTTGATTTCCTGCAGAAGGTCGGCGCCGAAAAAGGTTTTACCGTAGAGGCCGCGCAGACCGTCGAGATCGATGGCGTCCGCGTCAGCAGTACCAAAGTGCGCGATGCGCTGGCTGCCGCAGACTTTGCCCTCGCTGCCCATTTGCTGGGGCGCCCGTTCGAGATCTCCGGCAGGGTCCTTCATGGCCAGAAACTGGCGCGCCAGTTGGGTACGCCTACCGCCAACGTGCAGTTGAAGCGTCGTCGCGTGCCGTTGACCGGTGTGTATCTGGTCAGCGCGCAAATAGACGGCAAGGTCTGGCCGGGCGTCGCCAATATTGGCGTGCGGCCAAGCGTGGCGGGCGATGGACGTCCCCACCTGGAGATTCACCTTCTGGATTTTACCGGCGATATCTATGGCCGGCGTTTGACGGTGGTATTCCACCAGAAGCTGCGTGATGAGCAGCGCTTCGCCTCACTTGAGGCGCTCAAGACGGCGATCGATGCGGATGTCGCTGCCGCTCGTGCCCACTGGCACGACCAACCGCTAAACTTTAGAGCCTGAAATGACCGACTACAAAGCCACGCTTAATCTTCCGGACACCGCCTTCCCGATGAAGGCCGGCCTGCCCCAGCGCGAGCCGCAAACTCTGCAGCGCTGGGACAGCATTGGCCTGTACCAGAAGCTGCGCGAAATTGGCAAGGATCGTCCCAAGTTCGTGCTGCACGACGGTCCTCCGTACGCCAACGGCAATATTCACATCGGTCATGCGGTTAACAAGATTCTCAAGGACATGATCGTCCGCTCGAAGACCCTGGCGGGCTTCGATGCGCCTTACGTTCCGGGATGGGACTGTCACGGTCTGCCGATCGAGCACAAGGTCGAAGTCACCCACGGCAAAAATCTGCCTGCGGACAAGACCCGCGAGCTGTGCCGTGCCTACGCTGCCGAGCAGATCGAAGGCCAGAAGGCCGAATTCATTCGTCTGGGCGTCCTGGGCGACTGGGCCAACCCTTACCGCACCATGGACTTCTCCAACGAGGCCGGAGAAATCCGCGCGCTCGCTGAAATGGTCAAGAACGGCTTCGTGTTCAAGGGCCTGAAGCCGGTCAACTGGTGTTTCGATTGCGGTTCAGCGTTGGCTGAGGCGGAAGTCGAATATCAGGACAAGAAATCGTCCACCATCGACGTGGCTTTCCCGATTGCCGATGCCGACAAACTGGCCGCGGCCTTCGGCCTGGCAAACCTGAGCAAGCCCGCTGCCGTCGTGATCTGGACCACCACCCCGTGGACCATCCCGGCGAACCAGGCCCTCAACGTTCACCCTGAATTCATCTATGCATTGGTCGATACCGGCGAGCGTCTGCTGGTGCTGGCCGAAGAGTTGGTTGAGTCCTGCCTCAAGCGCTGGAACCTCGAAGGTTCGGTGCTGGCGACGGCCCCCGGTGCAGCGCTTGAGCTGATCAACTTCCGTCATCCGTTCTACGATCGTCTGTCGCCGGTGTACCTGGCCGAATACGTTGAACTGGGTGCTGGCACTGGCGTTGTCCACTGCTCGCCGGCTTATGGCGTGGATGACTTTGTCATCTCCAAAAGCTATGGCCTGACCAACGACGACATCATCAGCCCGGTGCAAAGCAACGGCGTGTATAGCCCGTCGTTGGAGTTTTTTGGCGGCCAGTTCATCTTCAAGGCCAACCAGCCGATCATCGACAAGCTGACCGAAGTCGGTGCGTTGATACACACCGAAACCATCACCCACAGCTACATGCACTGCTGGCGGCATAAAACCCCGCTGATCTACCGCGCCACGGCGCAGTGGTTCGTCGGCATGGACAAGCAACCGACGTCGGGCGACACCTTGCGCAATCGCGCGGTGAAGGCCATCGAAGAAACAAAGTTCGTCCCTGCATGGGGCCAGGCACGGTTGCATTCCATGATTGCCAATCGTCCTGACTGGTGTATTTCCCGTCAGCGCAACTGGGGTGTACCGATCCCGTTTTTCCTGAACAAGGAAAGCGGCGAGCTTCACCCGCGTACCGTCGAGTTGATGGAGCAAGTTGCACAGCGCGTCGAGAAAGAAGGCATTGAAGCCTGGTTCAAAATGGACGCTGCCGAGCTGCTCGGTGACGAAGCACCGCAGTACGACAAGATCTCCGACACGCTGGACGTCTGGTTCGATTCCGGCACCACGCACTGGCACGTGCTGCGTGGCTCTCACCCGATGGGCCACGAGAGCGGCCCTCGCGCTGACCTGTACCTGGAAGGCTCGGACCAGCACCGTGGATGGTTCCACTCGTCGTTGCTGACCGGCTGCGCCATCGACAATCATGCGCCATACCGCGAGCTGCTCACCCACGGTTTCACTGTGGACGAGAACGGCCGCAAGATGTCCAAGTCTCTGGGCAACGTCATCGCGCCGCAAACGGTCAACGACACGCTGGGCGCCGACATCATGCGCCTGTGGGTTTCGGCGACCGATTACTCCGGTGAAATGGCCGTCTCCAACACTATTCTGCAGCGCAGCGCCGATGCGTATCGACGTATCCGCAACACGGCGCGCTTCCTGCTCTCGAACCTGACCGGCTTTAACCCGGCCACCGACTTGCTGCCGGCCGAAGACATGCTGGCGCTGGACCGATGGGCGGTGGACCGTGCGCTCTTGCTTCAGCGTGAGCTGGAAGAGCATTACGGCGAGTACCGGTTCTGGAACGTCTACTCGAAAGTGCACAACTTCTGCGTGCAGGAGCTGGGCGGTTTCTATCTGGACATCATCAAGGATCGCCAGTACACCACCGGTGCCAACAGCAAGGCGCGTCGTTCCTGCCAGACGGCACTGTTTCACATCTCCGAGGCGCTGGTGCGCTGGATTGCGCCGATCCTGGCGTTTACTGCCGATGAGTTGTGGCAGTACCTGCCGGGTGAGCGCAACGAGTCAGTCATGCTCAATACCTGGTATCAAGCGCTGAGCGAGCTGCCGGAAGGCTTCGAGCTGGATCGCGCTTACTGGGAGCGCGTCATGGCGGTGAAGGTCGCGGTGAACAAGGAAATGGAAAACCTGCGCGCGGCCAAAGCCATTGGCGGCAACCTGCAGGCCGAGGTCACGCTTTACGCCGAAGACGCGCTGGTCGCGGATTTGTCCAAACTGGGCAATGAGCTGCGCTTTGTATTGATCACCTCGACAGCGAGCGTTGCACCGTTCGTCAGCGCTCCGGCCGATGCCGTCGTGACGGAAGTGGCCGGCCTGAAGCTCAAGGTCGTCAAATCCGGTCACGCCAAGTGCGCACGCTGCTGGCATCACCGCGAGGACGTAGGCATCAATGCCGAGCATCCGGAGATATGCGGTCGTTGCGTCGATAATATCAGCGGCGCGGGCGAGGTTCGTCACTATGCCTAATGCACCGGCTGGGCGTATGGGCCGACTGGGCTGGCTGTGGTTGAGCGTGCTGGTGGTGGTCATTGACCAGGCCAGCAAGTTCTACTTCGAAAACCGCCTGGAGCTGTACGAGCAGATCGTCATTCTCCCTGATTACTTCAGCTGGATGCTGGCGTACAACACCGGTGCTGCGTTCAGCTTTTTGGCCGACAGCTCCGGCTGGCAGCGCTGGTTGTTTGCGCTGATTGCCGTGGTGGTCAGCGTGGTGCTGGTGATCTGGCTCAAGCGGCTAGGGCGCGACGAAACCTGGCTGGCGATTGCCCTCGCCCTGGTTCTCGGCGGAGCCCTGGGCAATCTGTACGACCGAATCTTCATCGGCCATGTCATAGATTTCATCTTCGTGCATTGGAAGGACCACGGCTTCCCGGCCTTCAATGTCGCGGACAGCGCCATTACCGTTGGCGCGATCATGCTGGCTCTGGACATGTTCAAGAGCAAGAAAACCGGAGAAACCGTCAATGACTGATCAGTCGATGACCGAACACGCTACTCAGGAAACCCGCATCGGTCAGAACACGGAAGTCACGCTGCATTTCGCGCTGCACCTGGAAAACGGCGACACGGTCGACAGCACATTCGACAAGGCCCCGGCCACTTTCAAAGTCGGCGATGGCAGCCTGCTGCCGGGCTTTGAAGCGTTGATTTTCGGGTTCAAGGCTGGCGACAAGCGCACGCTTCAGGTGCCACCGGAAAACGCTTTTGGTCAGCCGAACCCGCAGAACGTGCAGATCATGCCTCGTTCGCAGTTTCAGAACATGGAGCTGTCCGAAGGGCTGCTGGTGATTTTCAACGATGCGGCGAATACCGAGCTGCCCGGCGTGGTGAAAGCCATTGACGAGGATCAGGTCACCGTCGACTTCAATCATCCGCTGGCTGGCAAAACGTTGACGTTCGAAGTCGAAATCTTCGAGGTCAAGGCGCTCTGAGTACCACCAGAGCCCGTGGCCCCGGCACCGTTCGGGGCCTTATCGTTTTTATGTTTCATTGCGCGTAGACACGAGGCACATCATGCAAATCAAACTCGCCAACCCACGTGGCTTCTGCGCCGGGGTGGACCGTGCGATCGAAATCGTCAATCGCGCGCTTGAAGTGTTTGGCCCGCCGATTTACGTGCGCCATGAAGTGGTTCATAACAAATTTGTCGTCGAAGACCTGCGCAGTCGTGGCGCGATCTTCGTCGAAGAGCTCGATCAGGTGCCGGACGACGTCATCGTGATCTTCAGTGCCCACGGCGTTTCCCAGGCCGTGCGCACTGAAGCCGCGGGGCGCGGACTGAAGGTGTTCGACGCAACGTGTCCGCTGGTGACCAAAGTGCACATCGAGGTGGCGCGCTACAGCCGCGATGGGCGCGAGTGCATCCTGATCGGCCACGCCGGCCACCCTGAAGTCGAAGGCACCATGGGTCAGTACGACGCCAGCAATGGCGGCGCGATCTACCTTGTCGAAGACGAAGAAGACGTTGCCAATCTTCAGGTGAACAACCCCGATAAACTCGCGTTCGTGACCCAGACCACGCTGTCGATGGACGACACCAGCCGCGTGATCGATGCCCTGCGCACTCGATTCCCGGCCATTGGCGGCCCGCGCAAGGACGACATCTGCTACGCCACGCAAAACCGTCAGGACGCGGTCAAACAGCTGGCCGATGAGTGCGACGTGGTGTTGGTGGTCGGCAGCCCGAACAGCTCCAACTCCAACCGTCTGCGCGAACTGGCCGAGCGCATGTCGACCCCGGCGTATCTCATCGACGGCGCCGAGGACATGCAGCGCAGCTGGTTCGACGGGGCGGCGCGCATCGGCATCACTGCCGGGGCTTCGGCTCCCGAGGTGCTGGTACGTGGCGTGATCCGGCAGCTGCACGCATGGGGGGCGACCGGCGAGGACGAGTTAGCGGGGCGTGAGGAAAACATCACCTTCTCGATGCCGAAAGAATTGCGCGTCAAGTCGCTGCTGTAATCCGCTCATCCTGTCACAGCATCATGCGCAAGGTTCGCTGCCGAACCCCTCGGTTCGCAGCGTGACCCTGCCGGTCACTGCGACCGCCAACTGGTAGTGACTGGCGGGTACGTCCTTGAGACACACCGCCAGCGTCCCGTTGGCGTTGTTCAGCAGCCGGCCCGTGTTGTCAAAACCGATCCGTACAGCCACTTTGCTGTTGCCTATCACCCGAACATTTCTGGGCGTGACGAATTCGCTCAGAGCCGGCTCATCCTCGTCCCTGACCTGATTGCGGTTGGGGTCCGCAAATACATTCCAGCCTCGGCTCCAGTCACCGTCTTGCGCCTGGACCATCACCGGCTGACCGCGAAGTATTGCCTCGGCCCGGGCCAGTCGCAGCCCGCTCGCCAGCTGTTGAGCGGTGTCCTGCCGCCGCTGTGCGTCGATCAGTTGTCCGAAGGCGGGAATGGCCAGCGAGGCAGCAATGCCCACTATCACCAAGCCTGTCAGCAGTTCTATCAGCGTCAGTCCTTGCTGCTTCACGAGCTTCTTCCGTTGAATGCGGCGCTCAAGCAAACACCTCCTCACGGCCGCTGACAACCGGGCCCATTGTGAGCCGGTGTGTCTGCAAGCCGTCGTTACACATCCGCCGGGCAAGTGTCGGCGCATCGGCTTCAATGGTCTCTGCACAGCGAATGGCAGAGGTGGGTCATGGGAGCAAGGACGATGCAGTCAGGGATGACATTGATCGAAGTGCTGGTCGCGTTATTGGTGTTCAGTGTTGGAATACTGGGCGTGGCGATGCTCCAGCTCAACGCGCTGAAATACACCGACAGCTCAATGCGCAGCATGCATGCCAGCTTCATCGCAAACGATCTTTTCGAACGCATCCGTGCCAACCCGGGCGCCAGCTATGCACTCTCTTCGTTGAGCCAGGCGCCCACCTCTGGCAATCTGGCGGTGCCTCGCCAGCAAGACCTGTACGACTTTTCGACGCAGTTGAAGCGCGCAGTCGGCGACGATGCCGAGGCCACGATTGCGGTGGCGGGTTCGACCGTTACCCTCACGTTGAGCTGGGACGATTCCCGCGCCAGCCAGGAGGCCACGCCGCAGCAGACGCTCACGCTGACGGCCGATGTCTCCGCTGGGCGGAGCGCACAGCCATGAACATGTGGCAGAAGGGATTTGGTCTCGTCGAGGTCATGTTGTCTCTGGCGTTGGGCTTGGTGATGTCGCTGGCTTTGACGCAGATATTCATCAGCTCAAAGAGCAGCTACGCCAGTCAAGCATCGTCCGCCAGCCTGCAGGAAGACGCCAGATTCCTGCTCAGCAAAATCGTGCAGGAGGTGCGATTGGTCGGCATGTTCGGTTGTTTGGGGAAAATCGACGACGCAAGCGCCGGCAGTGGGTTCTCCAGAGCGTTTGATGAGCCGATTCACTGGGACGCAAGCACGCGGACGCTGACTCTCGCCACGGCCGCCGCCGGGGAGGGCGGGGGTTGGTCTACGTGGGTCATTCACACGGATTGCGCTTCGACCGCGACCGCTTATTCAACGGGCCGCGCACCCCGACCCGCAGCCAGCGAAACGGCCATGTCGGTGCATAAACAGGTCTATCGCTTCAACCCGTCGCGTAACGAGCTGTCCCTGAATGGTCAGCCGTTGGTGAGCAATGTGCGCGCGTTCAGCGTGTTGTTTGGCGTTGCCGACTCGATCAACGACCGCTCAATCACCCGGTACGCCGCCACGGCCGAGCCCTCCCTGATCCGCAGTGTGCGAATGACCCTGACCCTGTTCGACCCCGCAGGGCGGGTGCAAGAGCAAACCGTCGATGTTGTCGCCGCCATCCGTAATCGGCTGGGGTGAGGGCATGACCATGCATGCCCAACGTGGCGCGGTGTTGATCATAAGTCTGGTATTTCTGTTGCTGCTGACCCTGTTGGCGACGTCGTCGATGCAGAACGCCACGCTTCAGGAAAAAGTGGCCGGCAGCCTCACGCAGCGCAACGCTTCATTTCAGTCGGCCGAGACCGCGCTGCGCATCGCCGAGGCGAAGATTCTGTCACCCACGTTCGCCCTTGCGGCCTGTTCAAGTCCTGCAAGTTGCCTCCCGCCGCCCGAAGCGCTGAGCCTATCCGGTAGCGGCATCAGTGTGCCCTCAGGGATAAATTGGGTTAAAACGAGCGGCGGGTACTACGGCGTCCAGCACGTCGGCGAGACTGACCAGCCTGCCGGAGGCGGGGGTGACCAGATCTGGCGTTTGTATCGGGTGACCGCCATTGGCATCGCAGGCCACTCTCGCACCGTGCTCGAAAGCATTCATACGCAAGCAGGTCGCGTGATGTGGCGGCAGCGACAATGAATAAACCACGCACCGGTTTCACCCTGATCGAACTGCTGATCGCCGTTGCCATCGTCGCGATTCTGGCCACGGTGGCATACCCGCAATACACCGAATACACCCGCAAAACCCGCCGCTCCGAGATTGTTGGGTTGCTGGTTGAAGAGGCGCAAAAACTGGAGCGGTTTCACTCACGGACTGGGCAATACTCGGACGTCACCGGGCCGCCGGCGTTTAGCCATGAAGTGTCCTTGGGGAACGGTTTTTATCAGATAACCGCAGAGCGGAGCGAGCGAGGGTTTTTGCTCACAGCGCAGCCGCTGGCAGGAGGAGTGATGGCCGGAGATGCCTGCGGCAGCTTTGTGCTGAGTAACACCGGCAGGCGGGACAATGTCGGGATGTCCGGGGCTGCCAGTGTGTCGGGGTGTTGGGGGCGTTAAGTTTGGCGAGGCACTGCCTTCCGTGGGCAGGGTGGTTGGGGCGTTCATCAGGGGAAAACCGCCACACATCCCCTCGTTAAATCCTGAAACAAACGGTTGCGATACAATTTCTCCATTAAGGAGAGATTAAATGCCCAAACGGTGTCGGGGTTTTACGCTGATTGAGTTGTTGGTGACGCTGACGCTGGTGGGCATCCTCGCCGCCATCGCCGTTCCGAGTTTTAGCACGGCGATTCAAAACACCAAGGCAGATACGGAAGTCAGCGACTTTCAGCGTTTTCTCAACTATGCACGGCAGCAGGCGATAAACAGTGGGACTGTGATTCGCATCACGCCAACGGTTGCCGGAAGCGCATGGAATACGCAACTCAGTATCGTCGACCCTGCAACGCCTTCTGTCACGACGTTGCGTGTGCTATCCGCAATGGACACGGGCTCAGTGCTGACCGTCAACGGGAATCCGAGCGCTATCGATTTCAATAATCTGGGCGGTTTGGCTGCCCCGGTGCCAACGCCTGCCGCCGCGCTGAGCATTACTTATACCCGCGGCACCACCAGCAGGGTGATCAACATTTGCCTAAGCGGGCGCATCGTATTGGGTAATTGCATATGAGCGCGAAAATCGACTACTCGCAGCAAGGCATGACGCTCATTGAAGTACTCGTGGCGCTGCTTGTCCTGGCCATTGGATTGTTGGGAGCGGCTGCGCTGCAGCTGAACGCATTGAAGTACACCGATAGTTCGACAATGAGCAGTCAGGCCAGCTTTGTGGCTTACGACATGATGGACCGCATTCGTGCCAATCCAGATGCGGATTACCGTTTGTCTTCCTTGGCTGCCGCACCTGCGGCGGCGAACTTGAACGTTCCGCGAACCCAGGATTTGGTGGATTTTAAAAACAACATCACTAACTTCGCTGGACCCACTGGCGAGGGGGTCATCACAGTACAGAACGGCTGGGTCATGATTTCGGTAATTTGGAACGATGCGCGTGCGACCAACACAGCAAATGCGCAGCAAACCTTCAGCGTAAAGAGTCGCGTTGTGGCAGACCCTAAGGCGACGCCATGAAGCATCGTGCCAGAGGCTTCGGCCTGATAGAGATCATGATCTCGTTATTGTTGGGGCTGCTGATCGTAGCCGGGATCATTCAGATCTTTATTTCTGCGAAAAATACTTATTCGACGCAGAACGCGTCCGCCGCGATGCAAGAAGATGCGCGTTTCATTCTTACGAAGTTGTCGCAGGAAATTCGTATGGTAGGCATGTTCGGCTGCCTGGCGACCGTCACTGACGCGAGCGCTAAAGCTGATTTCGCAGCCGCGCAGGCGACGCCGATTCGATGGGATAACGCCACTGCAAAGCTGACGCTAGTGACCGCTGATGTGGGAAACAACGGAGGCACACCTTCCTGGACAGTTCTCTCCGACTGCAAATCCTCGGCGACAGCCAGATCAGGGGCAGTGGCTCCTGCGGCAGGACAGTTGGCGTTCCCTATACGGCAGCTTGAGTACCAGGTTGTTAATAACCAACTGATGCTGGGAGGGGCAGCCATCGTTAATAACGTGGATAAGTTTCAGTTGATGTTTGGCACGGCCAGTGCGGCCTCGGGCCCCGTGGTTACTGGATACACCGCCAACCCTGGCAACACTGATCTGGTGCGCAGTGTGCGTATCACGCTCGTGCTGAAAGACCCGACTAACCGGGTCCAAAGTCAGTCGTTCAGCGTTTTGATCGCGTTGCGTAATCGTCTCTACTAGGTGCGCCACAGTGAAAGCAGCGACACAAAGAGCCTTTCCACTTACCCCCTTTCGCGAGCAAGGAATGGCGCTGATCGTAAGCCTCGTTTTCCTCTTGCTCCTGACGCTGGTCGGCATATCTTCGATGCAGAGCGCGACTTTTCAGGAAAAAATGTCGGGCAGCGTCAAGCTGCGCAATGAGTCATTTCAGTTTGCCGAAGCAGCCGTGCGTGCAGGTGAAGCGGCCGTGCAGGCAAGCAGCTACACACTGGCGACGTGCACGAAATGCGCGCCACCGGCTGATAACGTCAATGAGATAAAAGCGGGAGTCAGCGCTGCGTCCGGCGTAACGTGGGTAGCGGTGACAAACGGATTTTGGGCAGCCCAGAAAATAGCCACGACCAAAGATCCGGTGAATGTCAATTCGGTAGGGTGGGATGAAAGCAAGTCGTGGACCCTGTATCGCATCACAGGTGTTGGCGTCTCCGGTAATTCGCGAACTGTAGTGGAAAGTATCTATGCCAAGCGTTGAGTGGTACCGCAAAGCCAAACAGTATGTCTGCGGGCTCTTGCTGGGGGCATTTTTCGGTCTTTATGGTTCGGCGACAGCTTACGCCGCGTTTATTCCTTCGGACTCGCCCTTATTGACTGCAGGTTCCGTCACGCCGAATGTCATGCTGCTGGTGGACGACTCCGGCAGTATGAACAGCATCATCTGGGCCGCCGGGTTCGATCCCAATGCGGTGCCAACACAGGTCTACAACTGCAGTTCGGATTTCAGCTGTTTCAACGTTAACAGCCTCGACATGACTGATACCAATTACTTCGTCGGGAATTTACGGGGAGGGGGGTGCCTTGCGGGTTATGACGGTTTTTACAAGGTTTCCACGAACAGTGTGGTGTGTCTGAAACTGCCAGACCCGGTCGGCAACGGTAATACCCGATACAGCACCGCTTACATCAGCTACTTGCTTTACGCTACTACTGCTTCATACAAAGACTACACAACGGATAAAGCGGTCCCTAACGATTATCGAATCAACGTTGCTCGCAACGTCTCTGCGGCGCTGGTCGCAAGTAATCGGAATTTGCGAATCGGTTTGGCGACCTTCAACCCCCCTGCTGCCGGTAATTCCGGCCCCGGCGGTTATATCGCCAGGGAGGTCAACGATCTGTCCCAGACAGCTTCCACTACGACTGCCCAGGCCAATACAAATTACAACGCGCTGATTTCCTCCATCAACGGCTTGGCTGCAATTGCGAACACGCCATTGGCCGAGACGTACTATGAAGTAACCCGGTATTTCCGCGGATTGGCGCCCTACTACAACACGACGCCAAAGACTTATACGAGCCCCATCCAGTACCGCTGCCAACGCAACTATGGTGTCGTGATCACCGATGGGTTGCCCACTTACGACCGGACTTTCCCCACCAACGATCCCCAGGGCGGCGCGAGTTTGCCGAATTGGGATGGCAAAAATAACGACGGGGACAACCTCAATGGCGACGGCGAGGGCGACACGCTTTACCTCGACGACATCGCAAAATTTGCTTACGACATCGATATGAGAACCGGCGGTACCGATGGCGCAAGCAAGAGTTGGGATGCGCCAGATTTCATCAAGCAGAATATGTTCACCTACACCGTGGGCTTCACAGCCGCGAACGCCATGCTCTCAGACGCGGCCGTTTACGGCAAAGGAACCTATTATCAGGCAACCGACAGCGCGGGCCTTAACGCGGCATTGTCGGCCGCGCTGAATGACATTACTTCTCGCGCAGGCACCGGGGGCGGCGCAGCCTCGAACTCCTCTTCGCTCTCGAGCAGTTCTGTTTTCTTTCAGACCCAATATGATCCCACTGACTGGCGCGGCACGATCAAGTCATTGGCGATTGCAGCAGATGGCACCGTCAACACGGCTCAGCCCAACTGGTCCACCGATCTACAGATTGTTCCGGGTATTAAATCAACCTATGAGTCCTGGAATACCCTGACGAACAAAGTCATCCCTCTCTCGTTCCTCAGCTTTTCGTTACCGCAGCAGTTGGCACTCAGCCTCAATCTCCCATTGGGAGTGTCCGGCTCAGACTTGGTTGAGTGGAGCAAGGGAACGAACAAAACAGGGCTAAAAACGCGGACGGTGCTTTTGGGGGATGTGATTAATTCCCCGCTCGCTTATGCCTCTCCCACGGCAAACCCTGCTTCGGACCCGGCCACCGATAACAGTTACACCACTTACCTCGATATAAAGGCTGGGTCGATGACGCCTAGTCTCGTCGTCAATGCCAACGATGGGCTGGTCAATGTCATCGACCCGGCCTTGGGAACCAGACGGTACGCCTACATGCCGTCCACGGTTCTTCCTAACCTGCATTACGTCGCTGATACGGATTACATCAACGGCGATTCCCACAAGTTTTTGGTGGATGGCCAGATATCCATCGTTGACGTGCAGTTCGCTTCGTCATGGAAAACTCTGGCCATTGGCGGTACTGGAGCAGGGGGGAAAGGGTTTTATGCGTTGCAATTGTTCAACGCGGATAAGTCAAACACCGTCAAGGCGCTTTGGGACATAAGCAGCGGTTCTACCGGATACGCCAATATGGGGTACGCCTACGCCAAGCCCGAGGTGGCCCAATTGCCGGATGGTCGATGGGCCGCTTTCATTGCCAATGGTTATGGCAGCACTAACGGCGTGGCGTCACTGTTTGTGGTGGATGTCAGCAACGGCTCGCTGATCAGAGAGATACCGGTCGATACCTCCGGCAACAACGGCCTGTCCTCAGTGAGGTTGCGCGTTGATGCCCAGAGCATGGTTCAGTATGCCTATGCAGGTGATCTGAAAGGGCAGATGTGGAAGTTTGATTTCAGGGGACAAACTGCCGCCTCCTGGAAAGTGGCGTTGGGAGGCAGTCCACTGTTCACCGCTGCTGGCGGGGCGAATCAACCCATTACTGCGCAACCGGTGGTTTCGAACAATCCGAACGGCGGCAAGATGGTTTACTTCGGAACCGGCAAATTGCTTGAAACTGCCGACAAAACCTCTCTCACGACTCAAGCGTTTTATGCCGTGTGGGACAATGACGCTACGAGTGCCAACTACCGAGAAACCGACCTCGTCGCGCAGTCCATCAATGGAGTGTCCAGCGGCCCGAATGGACAGTTCTTTACCACCACTCAAAACGACGTGAACTACGCCGCCAAGAAGGGCTTCTACCTCCCGCTGATCTACAACAACGTCGCTACGGGGGAACGGGTTATCTACCCTGCGGATCTAGCGTTTGGGCGGGTTCGATTTACCACGGCCATCGTCGACACGGGTGATCCCTGCTCCAGTTCGGGGTCAGGCAGATTCGTGGATTTGGACGCGTTAAGCGGGCGTATGCTCAGTTATCCAGTGTTGGATACCAACAATGATCGGCAGATTAACAGCGCTGATAACAATTCCAGCGGCTTTCTGGTGAGCGGCGGTGTGCCTTATCTGGCCGCAGCACTGGATAAGGACAACGGCAATCAGGAAATTGTTCTAAGCGGCGACCCGGCCAACCCTGCTGTCGCGACAGAGTTGGGTGGCGTTTCAAACCGGCGCATCATGTGGCGGCAAACGAGATGAGGAAGAGAAATGGCTGGCTGTAAGGCACGGGGTTTTACCCTGATAGAGTTGATGATCGTGGTCGCCATCGTCGGCATTCTGGCGGCGATCGCGTACCCCAGTTATACCGAGTATGTGAGGCGCACTCATCGCGCGGAAATCGCAGGGGTTCTGATGGAGCAGAGTCAGGTACTGGAGCGTTACTTCACCAAGTATGGCTACTACACCAACGCGGCAGTCGCAGGTTCGAATGATTGGTATAAGGTTGAAATGGTCGTGCCCGACGCTACAACCTTCATCTTGACGGCGACACCCAAACCCGGCTCCATGATGAACGGCGACAAGTGCGGCAACTTCCAGATCACCAACACGGGCTTGCGCACTAATTCCACCGGTCTGTCGAACAAAGACTGCTGGGGCCGTTGAATCCATGCAAATGAACAAGCGCTGCCCGCTGTGCTAAATCAAAACGTAGTTATCATCGGCGGCGGCGTCATCGGTCTCCTGACCGCCTTCAACCTCGCCCCCAAGGTCCGAAGCGTGACGCTGCTCGACCGCTCGCTCGTCGGGCAGGAATCCTCATGGGCGGGCGGCGGCATCGTTTCGCCGCTGTACCCGTGGCGCTACAGCCCTGCCGTCACGGCGCTGTCGCACTGGTCTCAGGATTTCTATCCGCGGCTTGCCGAGCGTCTCTCGGCAATGACAGGCATCGACCCGGAAGTCCACAAGACCGGCCTTTACTGGCTGGACCTTGATGATGAAGCGAAGGCCCTTGAGTGGGCAGCGAGGATGCAGCGTCCGCTGACATCGGTGGATATTTCCGCTGTGTACGATGCTGTGACGGTCTTGGGCGGTGGGTATTCGCGTGCGGTGCACATGGCCGACGTCGCCAACGTTCGCAATCCGCGTCTGGTCAAGTCGTTGAAGGCCGCGTTGATGGCGATGCCCAACGTTGTGATTCGGGAGCACTGCCAGGTGAGCGGCTTCGTGCGTGACGGCAACCGGGTAACGGGTGTGAGGACCGAGGAGGGTGATGTTCTGGGCGACAACGTCGTCTTGGCCGCAGGTGCCTGGAGCGGGGACTTGCTCAGCAGCTTGGGACTGGCACTGCCCGTTGAGCCGGTCAAAGGGCAGATGATCCTCTACAAGTGCGCCGCCGACTTTTTGCCGAGCATGATCCTGGCCAAAGGTCGTTATGCCATCCCCCGGCGTGACGGGCATGTCCTCATTGGCAGCACGCTTGAGCACGAAGGCTATGACAAGACGCCTACCGAAACGGCCCTTGAGAGTTTGAAAGCTTCGGCCATCGAGTTGATCCCGGCGTTGGCCGATGCGCAGGTCGTCGGGCATTGGGCAGGACTACGGCCGGGTTCGCCTGACGGCATTCCTTTCATCGGGCCTGTGCCGGGCCACCCGGGTTTGTGGCTGAACTGCGGGCATTACCGTAACGGCTTGGTGCTGGCGCCGGCTTCATGCCAGTTGCTAACGGATTTGCTGATGGGGGAAACGCCGATCATTGATAAGACGCCTTATGCGCCTGCGGGAAGGCTCAACGGTTGAGTGGTCCGGCCGACGAACAGGTCCCAAAAAGGGAACGGTCGGTCCCTTTTTGGGACCTATCAGCGCATCATCGAACCCATCACTCCAGCCCCAGTTTCTTCAACCGGTAGCGCATCGACCTGAATGTCAGATTCAGGCGCTGCGCCGCCGCCGTGCGGTTCCAGCGGGTTTCTTCCAGCGCCTGCAGAATCAACTTGCGCTCGACGCTTTCCAGATAGTCTTCCAGGTTGTCGATGTCGGCCAGGCTCGGCCCGTCCTGCTCGGCTGGGCGCGAGGGTTCGGCCAGACGCAGATCGTCAGTACTGATCTGGTCGGTTTCGCACAGCGTGTAGGCCCGTTCGAGCATGTTCTCCAGCTCACGCACGTTGCCAGGGAAACGGTAAGCCTTGAGCGCCGCCAGCGCGTGAGGCGGGAGGAGAGTGGCAGGCTCGCCGGCAGATTCGGTCAGGCGGCGAAGCACCGCGTTGGCAATTTCCTCGATGTCTTCGCGCCGTTCGCGCAACGGCGGTACGCGCAGCTCGATGACGTTCAATCGGTAATACAAATCCTGCCGGAAACGCCCTGCGGCCACTTCCTGATTAAGGTCCTTGTGGGTCGCGCACAGCACGCGAACGTCCACCACTTGCTCTTGCTGACCGCCAATGGCGCGCACTGATTTTTCCTGTATGGCGCGCAGCAGTTTCACCTGCATCGCCAGCGGCAGATCGGCGACTTCATCAAGAAACAGGGTGCCGCCGTTGGCTGCCTGAAACAGCCCGGGCTTGTCTTCGTGGGCGCCGGTGAAGCTGCCTTTGCGGTGCCCGAAGAATTCGCTCTCCATCAGCTCAGACGGGATCGCCCCACAGTTAACAGGCACGAACGGCTGCTCGGCGCGTGGACCTTGCTCGTGAATCAGCCGGGCAACCAGCTCTTTGCCGCTGCCGGACTCGCCACTGATATAGATCGGCGCCTGGCTGCGGGCCAGCTTGGCAATCTGCTTGCGCAGCGCCTGCATGGGCGGCGAGCTGCCGAGCAAACGATGGTCAATCCGATGATCTTCCGCGGGTGCGACTCGCAGACGCAAGGCGCTGCTCACCAGTTCACGCAAGCGAGTCAGGTCGACCGGTTTGGTCAGGAAGTCGAAGGCTCCGGCTTTCAGGGCATGAATAGCCGTGTCTAGGTTGCCGTGTGCGGTGATCATCGCCACCGGGACCTGGTTGTGACGCTTCTGAATGTGCTGCACCAGCTCCAGTCCGTTGCCATCCGGCAGGCGCATGTCGGTCAGGCACAGATCGAAGGGCTCGCGCGCCAGCCATTCCTGCGCCTCCTTGACGTTGCGTGCGCTGCGGGTCTCCAGCTTCATCCGCCCGAGCGTGATTTCCAGCAGCTCGCGGATGTCCGGCTCATCGTCGACGATCAGGATCTTTTGCCGTTGGCTCATGTTCAACTCAGCTTGAACGGATGGGCGAAGGTTATCCGCATGCAGCTTCCGCCACCTTTCCGTGGTGTGTAATTGAGGCTCGCCTGATTGCTTTCGCACAGCTCGCGCGACAGGTACAGCCCAAGGCCGGTTCCTTTGCTTTCAGTGGTGAAGAAGGGCTCGAAAATCTTGGCAAGGTGCTCCTGGGCGACGCCCGGTCCGTCATCAAGGACTTCCAGGGTGGGGAGTTCGCTGAGCGGGGCCTGAAACAATCTTAGCCAGACTTGGGCACTTTGGTGCAGGTGACCACTGTAGCGCAAACCGTTTTGCACCAGATTGGTCATCACCTGGTGCAGTTGCTCGGCGTCCATTTGCGTGGTGAGCACGCCCGGGCTGATGTCCACGTGCACCGCTTGGCCGACCGGCAACTCGTCGCGAAGCTGGCGAACGAAATCTTCCAGCCACTGCTTGAGATCGAGCAGGTGGGGTTCGGTCTGACGTCGACGAGACAACTGCAGAACATTCTCGATCACCTGATTCATCCGTCGCGACTGATCGTGAATGATCTGACTCAGCCGCCGGTCCGGGCCGCTCAGTTCGTCCGACTCCAGCTGCAGTTGCGCAGCATGACTGATCGCGCCCAGCGGGTTGCGGATCTCATGGGCAATACCGGCCGTCAATCTTCCCAGTGCGGCGAGTTTAAGCTGCTGGGCCTGTTGTGAAATCTGTGAGAGGTCGTCGAGAAACACCAGCGTGTGGCGATGCTCGCCGCGAGCCAATGCGATAAAACCGGGGCGCAGCACCGGGCCAATCGCTGAGGTGGTAATGCTGCGCGGTGCCATTGACGGGTTGCTCAGCCACTGTCGCAAGCGCTCTATCAACTGTGGAGAATAGGCGTCAATGATTTCGCCGAGCAGGCGCTCGTGGCCCAGCAGGTTCAGCGCGCTCTGGTTGGCCAGAAGCACTTTGTGATCTTCGTCGAGCACCAGGATGCCGGTGCGCATGCGCTGCAGGATCAGCGCGTTCAGTTCTTCGAGATTGTCGACGTCTGCCGCACGGCGTTCGGCGATGTCCTCGCTGAGCTGCAGGCGGCGTGAAAGGGCCTGAACCAACAGCGCCGCCGCAAAGCACAAGGCACCGAGCGAGCCGGCCTGCACGAAATGGTTGGCGGCGGACGGTGTGTGGTAGCTGATGTAAAACGTCAGGTAAATGATGCCGATCGCCGACGTGGCGGCAATCAGCAACCCGGTGCGCTTGCGCAGCAGCACATTACTGATTGCAACCGACGCGATGATCAGGTTACCGATGCCGCTCGGCGCACCGCCGCCTGCGTAGAACAGCGCGGCCAGCATGAGCGTGTCGGTCATGGCCAGCGCGAACAGCTGACCCTGCCGGGTCGGTCGTTCAAGCAACACGACCACGAGGATGTTGAGCACCAGGTACAGCCAGCAGCCGATTCGAAACAGCTCGATATCGGCAAGCTCCAGCAGCTCGGCGTCCAGACTGCTGGAGATCAACAGCACCAGCAGCACCCCGATGCTGAGACGGTACAGGTGATACAGCCGCAGAATGCGCTGGGCCTGAGGCGTGGTCAGCGACAGGCTTTCAGCGGTCACGTGCCGCCGGGCCTTTCAACAGGTGCGCCTGGGTGCAATACCACTGCTGGTCCTGACTCAGGGCGCGGTCACGCGGTACATGCACGCCACATTGCGCACAGCGCACCATGGGCGCGGCGTCGATCTCGGGTGTCGCGGGTTTCGGCCGCGGAGCAGGGCCTTTGACCAGTCGTTTGAAAAACCAGATGGCCGCCGCGATCAACGCGACCCACATAATCAAGCGAATCATGTTTGTCAGCTTATGAAGTGAAGAGCGCGCAGTGTAGCCAAGCCGCTGTCGGGCGCACAGTCATCTCCATCGCCGCACGCTGTCGGAAAACGGTCGGACATGAAAAAAGGCCCCGAAGGGCCTCTTTTGGCTGACGCTGGCAAGGACTGAACTCAGTCAAACAGGCCAAAGGTCATGTAGCTGAAGATCGAGCGGCTTTTTGGCGTGCCGTCATCGTCGTCGTTTTTCTTCTCTTCGTCGGCCGACTGGTTTTCAGGCAACAGGTCGGCAGGAATGGCTTCCTTGGCGTCCTGATATTGCTTGATCACATCCTGGTTGGCGCGGGTCTCGCCTGGTGGCAGTGGCGGACGGCTTTCGATCAGGCCCAGCGTTGCCTTGGACAGCCACGAGCGGTTATCGGCCTCGGCAGTACGTGCTTCAAACTTGCCGTCCACCAGTTGCGGGTGATCCGGGTAGTTGGTCTTCAGCACTTGCAGGCTGGTGTCCGCGAGGTCTTCCAGGTGCAGACGTTGATAGGCCTCGACCATAACCGCCAGGCCGTCACCGACCGACGGTGTTTCCTGGAAGTTTTCGACGACGTAACGGCCGCGGTTGGCCGCCGCTACATAGGCCTGACGCGTCAGGTAGTAATCGGCAACGTGGATTTCATAAGCCGCCAGCAGGTTGCGCAGGTAGATCATGCGCTGCTTGGCGTCAGGGGCGTAGCGGCTGTTGGGGTAGCGGCTGGTCAGCTGAGCGAACTCGTTATAAGAGTCGCGGGCAGCGCCAGGGTCACGCTTGGTCTGATCGAGAGGCAGGAAGCGGGCGATGATGCCGACGTCCTGGTCGAACGAGGTCAGGCCCTTGAGGTAATAGGCGTAGTCGACGTTCGGGTGTTGCGGGTGCAGACGAATGAAACGCTCGGCCGCCGATTTGGCTGCTTCCGGCTCGCCGTTTTTATAATTGGCGTAGATCAGCTCGAGTTGCGCCTGGTCGGCATAGCGACCGAACGGATAACGCGACTCCAGCGCCTTGAGCTTCTCGGTGGCGCTGTTATAGCTGTTGTTGTCCAGATCGGCCTGCGCCTGCTGGTACAGCTCGACTTCACTGAGGTTTTCGTCGATGACTTCTTTCTTCGAAGAACAGGCAACAGTAAGTCCGAGGATGGCTATCAGCAGCAGGTGTTTCACTTGCATGGCGGCTTGCGTCCCTATAACGGCCTGCTGTCTTGCGCAGGACCGTCCTGTTATGATGGGCGCCCCGTGGAACCCCCGGGACAAAAGACGCCGTATTTAACCACAAGCGCACAGCCGAAACCAAAGGCCAGTGCCACCTCCTAGTTTGAGCATGTCTGAGATCATAGAACTCCGCGCAGAGGTGCCGTCCGAATTGGGCGGTCAACGCCTCGACCAAGTCGCCGCCCAACTATTCGCAGAGCACTCGCGCTCGCGCCTTTCCGCCTGGATCAAAGACGGTCGCCTGACAGTGGACGGTGGCGCTCTGCGCCCGCGTGACATCGTGCACGGTGGCGCCGTTCTGGTCCTCAAAGCCGAGCAGGAGGCCCAGGGCGAGTGGATCGCGCAGGACATCGAGCTCGACATCGTCTACGAAGACGACCAGATTCTGGTGATCAACAAACCGTCCGGGCTGGTCGTTCACCCTGCCGCCGGTCACGCTGATGGCACGCTGCTGAATGCCTTGCTGCACCACGTGCCGGACATCATCAATGTCCCGCGTGCCGGCATCGTGCATCGTCTGGACAAGGACACCACCGGTTTGATGGTGGTGGCCAAGACCATCCAGGCGCAGACCCAACTCGTCACTCAGTTGCAGAACCGCAGCGTCAGCCGCATTTATGAGTGCATCGTCATTGGCGTGGTGACTGCCGGTGGCAAGATCAACGCACCGATCGGACGTCACGGCCAGCAGCGTCAGCGCATGGCGGTCATGGAAGGCGGCAAGCCTGCGGTCAGCCATTACCGCGTGCTGGAGCGTTTCCGTTCGCACACCCACGTGCGGGTGAAGCTCGAAACCGGGCGTACCCACCAGATCCGTGTGCACATGGCACACATCAACTTTCCGCTCGTGGGCGACCCTGCCTACGGCGGTCGTTTCCGAATTCCACCAGCGGCAAGCGTCACGATGGTTGAATCGCTCAAGCATTTCCCGCGTCAGGCGCTGCATGCACGCTTCCTGGAGCTGGACCATCCGACGACCGGTAAGCGCATGAGCTGGGAATCGCCACTCCCGGATGACTTTGTCTGGCTGCTGACGCTGCTCAAGCAAGACCGCGAAGCGTTCATCGGATGATTGAGCTCGTGACGGACTGGCTGATTCCTGACTGGCCTGCGCCAGCCGGAATCAAGGCATGCGTCACGACGCGATCGGGCGGTGTCAGCGTGGCGCCGTTCGACAGTTTCAATCTGGGTGATCACGTTGATGATGATCCGCAGGCCGTCGCGCACAACCGTTCGACACTGACGGCACGCCTGAATGTCCAGCCGGCATGGCTGACGCAGGTTCACGGCATTGACGTGGTCGAGGCTGCTCCCTCGAAGGTGCTTCAGGCGGATGCGAGCTGGAGCAAGGCGCCGGGCGTGGCCTGCACCATCATGACGGCTGATTGCCTGCCCGCGCTGTTTTGCAACAAGGCGGGCACCCAGGTCGCCGCTGCCCACGCCGGTTGGCGTGGCCTTGCAGCGGGCGTGCTTGAGGCGGCAGTCGACAGCTTTGCCGATTCCCCTTCCGAAATCCTTGTGTGGCTTGGCCCTGCCATCGGTCCGCAGGCGTTCGAAGTAGGCCCGGAAGTGCGTGAGGCGTTTGTCTCTTCCCACCCTGAGACGGCCGATGCGTTCGTGCCTGGCGCCAATGCCGGCAAGTACATGGCCGATATCTACCAGTTGGCAAGGTTGCGTCTGGCCGCTCACGGTGTGACGGCGGTCTACGGCGGAGGCTTTTCAACCTACGACGATGCACGGTTTTTTTCCTATCGCCGTGGCGCCCGCACCGGCCGGTTTGCTTCGCTGGTCTGGATCGAAGCCCGCTAATTTCCGCTCCAGCCCCTCCCGAATCCTCTCTCAGCCGCTAATGTTGATCCATGTCAACCAGAGCGTGCTTGAATCCTGCCTAATCGACCGCATCTAAGGACCATCTGGCAGGTTTCTTTATTTAGGTGTGTTCATTGCTCCGGCCTGCCCATTAGGAAGGTGACCAATGCGTATTGACCGTTTAACCAGCAAGTTACAACTCGCTCTATCAGATTCTCAATCACTGGCGGTGGGCCTGGACCATCCAGCCATTGAGCCTGCGCACTTGATGCAGGCACTCCTTGAACAGCAGGGCGGCTCGATCAAGCCACTGTTGATGCAGGTGGGCTTCGACGTGAACAGCCTGCGTCAGGCGCTGACCAAAGAGCTCGATCAGCTACCGAAAATTCAAAACCCCACCGGCGACGTCAACATGTCGCAGGATCTGGCGCGGCTGTTGAATCAGGCCGACCGTCTTGCTCAGCAGAAAGGCGATCAGTTCATCTCCAGCGAACTGGTGCTGCTCGCGGCGATGGATGAGAACAGCAAGCTTGGCAAGCTGCTGCTCGGCCAGGGCGTCAGCAAAAAAGCGCTGGAAAACGCCATCAGCAACCTGCGCGGCGGCGATGCCGTCAACGACCCCAATGCCGAAGAGTCCCGTCAGGCACTGGACAAATATACCGTCGACCTCACCAAACGAGCCGAGGAAGGCAAGCTCGACCCGGTGATCGGTCGAGACGACGAGATTCGCCGCACTATTCAAGTGCTGCAACGCCGGACCAAGAACAATCCCGTGCTGATCGGTGAGCCCGGTGTGGGTAAAACCGCCATCGCGGAGGGCCTGGCCCAGCGCATCATCAACGGTGAGGTCCCGGACGGCTTGCGCGGCAAGCGTCTACTCTCGCTGGACATGGGTGCGTTGATCGCCGGTGCCAAGTTCCGTGGCGAATTTGAAGAGCGCCTGAAAGGCCTGCTCAATGAGCTGTCGAAACAGGAAGGGCAGATCATTCTGTTCATCGACGAGCTGCACACCATGGTCGGGGCCGGCAAAGCCGAGGGCTCGATGGATGCGGGCAATATGCTCAAGCCGGCGCTGGCACGGGGCGAGTTGCATTGCGTCGGTGCGACCACACTCAATGAGTATCGCCAATACATAGAGAAGGACGCCGCCCTTGAGCGTCGCTTCCAGAAAGTCCTGGTGGATGAGCCGAGCGAAGAAGACACCATCGCTATCCTGCGTGGCCTCAAAGAGCGTTATGAGGTTCACCACAAGGTAGCGATCACCGACGGCGCGATCATCGCGGCCGCCAAGCTCAGCCATCGCTACATCACCGACCGCCAGCTGCCCGACAAGGCGATCGACCTGATCGACGAAGCGGCCAGCCGTATCCGTATGGAGATCGACTCCAAGCCTGAAGTGCTCGACCGTCTTGAGCGCCGCTTGATCCAGTTGAAGGTGGAAGCTCAAGCGCTCAAGAAGGAAGATGACGAAGCGGCGATCAAACGTCTGGAAAAACTGCAGGAAGAAATCCAGCGCCTTGAACGCGAATATGCCGATCTTGAGGAGATCTGGACCTCCGAAAAAGCCGAAGTGACCGGCTCTGCGCAGATCCAGCAAAAGATCGAGCAGTCGCGTCAGGAGCTGGAAGCTGCGCGGCGTAAGGGCGACCTCAACCGCATGGCTGAATTGCAGTACGGTGTGATTCCTGACCTCGAGCGCAGCCTGCAGATGGTCGACCAGCACGGCAAACCGGAAAACCAGTTGCTGCGCAGCAAAGTGACCGAGGAAGAGATTGCAGAAGTCGTGTCCAAATGGACCGGCATTCCCGTCTCGAAAATGCTCGAAGGCGAGCGCGACAAACTGCTCAAGATGGAATCGTTGCTGCACCAGCGCGTGATCGGTCAGAACGAAGCGGTTGTCGCGGTCTCAAACGCCGTTCGGCGGTCGCGGGCCGGGTTGTCTGACCCGAATCGTCCAAGCGGCTCTTTCATGTTCCTCGGCCCGACCGGGGTGGGTAAAACCGAGCTGTGCAAGGCGTTGGCCGAGTTCCTGTTCGACACCGAAGAGGCAATGGTCCGCATCGACATGTCCGAGTTCATGGAGAAACATTCCGTTGCTCGTCTGATCGGTGCGCCACCGGGGTATGTTGGTTACGAGGAGGGCGGTTATCTGACCGAAGCCGTGCGCCGCAAGCCGTACTCGGTGATCCTGCTGGATGAGGTCGAAAAAGCGCACCCTGATGTGTTCAACGTGTTGCTACAGGTGCTCGAAGACGGGCGCCTGACCGACAGCCACGGTCGGACGGTCGATTTCCGTAACACGGTAATCGTCATGACTTCCAACCTGGGTTCGGCGCGTATTCAGGAGCTGGTCGGTGACCGCGAGGCACAGCGCGCGGCCGTCATGGACGCGCTCACCACGCATTTCCGTCCCGAGTTCATCAACCGGGTAGATGAAGTGGTGATCTTCGAACCGCTGGCTCGCGACCAGATTGCCGGTATCACCGAGATCCAGCTTGGCCGTCTGCGCCAGCG
The DNA here is from genome assembly GCF_030208975.1 of Pseudomonas sp. ME-P-057. Lineage (NCBI taxonomy): Bacteria > Pseudomonadati > Pseudomonadota > Gammaproteobacteria > Pseudomonadales > Pseudomonadaceae > Pseudomonas > Pseudomonas sp. ME-P-057. Next base: position 140,429 of record NZ_JARVSX010000005.1, on the reverse strand, counting down.
TCTGGCCGAACGTGACCTGCGTCTGGAGTTGTCTACCGAGGCCATGGACAAGCTGATCGCTGTCGGCTATGACCCGGTGTATGGCGCGCGACCTCTGAAGAGGGCTATCCAGCGCTGGATCGAAAACCCGTTGGCTCAGCTGATCCTGTCGGGTGGCTTCATGCCGGGTACCAGTATCAGAGGTACGGTGCAGGACGATGAGATCGTCTTTGGCTGATCCGATTCGCTGCTTTATATAGAAGCACCAGAGGGCCCTCCGCGTGAGGGCCCTTTTCATGCGGGGCAAACTTTATCCTTACCCGCAGGAATTTTGCCGGGTTGAGGGCGATCGGCAAAAAAGTCGCAAATCATTGTCTTAAAAGCAATTTGGAGGGTTGACAGGTGTTTCTGGAAATGTAGAATAGCGCGCCTCAGAGACGTGAACGCAGCGATGCAGACAGGTCAAAGAGGCTGTAAATGCGGTAGGTTCAGTGAGGTTGATGCCGGATTCGTCCGGTGAAAATTTACTGAATTTGTTGTGTTGAAGCGCGTCAAACGCTGCATCTGAAATTGTAGATCGTTCCGTGATAGCTCAGTCGGTAGAGCAAATGACTGTTAATCATTGGGTCCCAGGTTCGAGTCCTGGTCACGGAGCCAATTTCAAGAGGTAGTACCGTCGGGGTATAGCGCAGTCCGGTAGCGCGCCTGCTTTGGGAGCAGGATGTCAGGAGTTCGAATCCCCTTACCCCGACCATTATTTGGGTCGTTAGCTCAGTTGGTAGAGCAGTTGGCTTTTAACCAATTGGTCGTAGGTTCGAATCCCACACGACCCACCATTTTTGACCTGGCTTCATCGGGTTAAATCTTAGGGAGTGACGTCAGTAGCGTCACCCGCTCTGGAAGTACCTTCGGGTGTTTCCTTGTTTTACCGGGGTATAGCGCAGTCCGGTAGCGCGCCTGCTTTGGGAGCAGGATGTCAGGAGTTCGAATCCCCTTACCCCGACCATTTTCGCCCCAGCAACATCCGGGCAGAAAATACCGCTTCAACGCCATTCGTGTTGAGGCTACAAAAAAGCGTCCTTCGGGGCGCTTTTTTCGTTTCTGCTATTTGGCCAGGTTTGTGCTGTTTGATGCGCTGATGAAATCACCGCGAGCAGCATGTTTTCGTAACCCGACGTGGGGGAGATCAGGCCAGCGGCGCTCGCGCTACGGCGTGGCAGCGAGTTCGGTTATTTACCGGTGTCGCCGGGTGCGCATTGATGAGGCCCGGTATAGACTTCAGCCAGTCTTTTCAGGATCGGCCGTGATATGAAGTCGCCAATTCCTTCGTGTGAGCAGCAGCGCCTGGAGGCGCTGTATCAACTTGAAGTCCTCGATACTCAGCCTGAGGCCACGCTCGATCGCATCACGCGGCTCGTGGCTCAGGTGCTGAACGTCCCCATTGCCCTGATTTCGCTTGTCGATCAAGACCGCCAGTGGTTCAAGTCGCGCGTAGGCCTTGAGGCCGTTGAGCTACCCAGAGAAACTGCTTTCTGCGCTCACGCCATCCTGGAAACCAATGAACTGGTGGTGCCCGACGCTACTGAAGATCAGCGTTTCTGTGATAACCAGATGGTCGTCGGCGACCCCCATATTCGGTTCTACGCAGGCGTACCCATACGGACCAGTAAGGGTTTTGCAGTGGGCACCTTGTGCGCGATTGATGCGCGGCCTAGAACGCTTTCTCCGCAGGAGCTGGCCATACTCCGCGATCTCGCCGATGTCGTCAGTCGGGAGATGCAGTTGCGTGAAAACCTGATGCTGGCCCGCATTCAGAAGAGTCGCTCCGAGGCGTTGTTCGTCGCCAGTGAGGCCGGCTATCGCTCTATGTTTGAGTTGGCGTCGGTCGGTATCGCACTGGTTGCGCCGGACGGTGGCTGGATCAGCGTTAACGCGGCGCTTTGTAACATGCTCGGCTATGGGCCAGATGAGCTGAAGCACCTGACATTTCAGGACATCACCCACCCCGACGACCTGGACGGTGATCTCGGGATGCTCCATCAGCTGAGTGTTGGTGAGATTGATAGCTACCAGATGGAGAAGCGTTACCTGCGCAAAAACGGCAGCCCGGTGTGGGTCAATCTGAGCGTAACCAAGAAACTCTCGGAAGCGGGGGCGCTGGAATATTTCATTTCAATCATTCAGGACATTCAGGCGCGTAAAGAGCTCGAGCAGGAAGCTCGGCATGACGCCCTGACCGGCCTGCACAATCGACGTGCGCTTGATTCTTTGTTGCCCATCGCTCAGGCCCGAGCTGATCGATCCAGACTGCAGCTGGCGCTGATGTTTATCGACCTGGACGGTTTCAAAGTCATCAACGACAGTTATGGCCACGATGCGGGTGATGACTTGCTGCGCACGATTTCCGCACGTTTGCAGAACTGCATACGCAGGACCGACAGCCTGGTCCGGCTGGCCGGCGACGAGTTCATCGTGATTCTTGAGGGCATCACCCCGGGTGTGGAGGAGGCTCGCGAAGTGGCTCAGAAACTGCTCGCCGCCATCGCCCGGCCCATCACCATCAAAGGCGATGAGATTCGCAGCAACGCGAGCATCGGTTTTTCCATGTACGAACCCGGCTCCAGCAAAGCGCCGGACGAGCTCATGCGAGAAGCCGACCGCTGGATGTACAAAGCCAAGCACATGGGCAAAGGACGAGTAATGCCCTAGCGTCACCCGTGCATCGTTGCAGGCGCGCGGCAGTTGAATCAGCGCCATCCCTTGTAGGCACGCGGCAGGAATCAGCGCCATCCCTTGTAGGAGCGCGCTTGCCCGCTAAGACGGTCTTACACCCGACAGAAATGTGTCAGATGTACCGACCGTTCGCGGGCAAGCGCGCGGCTACGCCTTCGGCAGAGGCGGGTTGCGTTGATCTTGGGATCGCGTTTGGCCTGAGGCCACAGACGGCGGCATGCATCGCAGTCTTCCAAAAAAGCGGCGGGAATCAGCGCCATCCCTTGTAGGAGCGCGCTTGCCCGCGAAGACAGTCTTACAGCCGATGGAGATATGTCGGATGTAACGACCATTCGCGGGCAAGCGCGCTCCTACGCCTTCGGCAGAGGCGGGTTGCGTTGATTGGAGTAGCGTTTCGCCTTGGCCGGAGGCCACTGGCGGCGGCATGCGTCGCAGTCTTCCAAACACGTGGCAGGAATCAGCGCCATCCCTTGTAGGAGCGCGCTTGCCCGCGAAGACAGTCTTACAGTCGATAGAGATGTGTCAGATGTACCGACCGTTCGCGGGCAAGCGCGCTCCTACGCCTTCGGCAGAGGCGGATTGCGGTGATCTTGGGATCGCGGTTTGGCCCGGCCACGGGCGGCGGCATGCGTCGCAGCCTTCCAAACACGCGGCAGGAATCAGCGCCAACCCATGTAGGAGCGCGCTTGCCCGCGAAGACGGTCTTACACCCGACAGAGATGTGTCGGATGTACCGACCGTTCGCGGGCAGCGCGCTTCTACGCCTTCGGCAGCAGCGAACGCGGCGGCGTCAGTGCAGCTTCATGCGGGGTTCGGTGCCGCGGCCGATGCGGCTTCCCAGCATCAGCATCAACGTGCGGAACATCCCGTAGAGCGCCATCTGGTGCATGCGGTACAGCGAGACGTAAAACATCCGCGCGAGCCATCCTTCAAGCATGACGCTGCCCGTCAGGTTGCCCATCAAATTGCCCACCGCCGAGAATTTCGACAGCGAAATCAGCGAGCCGTAGTCCTTGTAGCGATACTCCGGCAGCTGACCGCCCTCAATGCGCAGCTTCAACGATTTCACCAGCAGTGACGCCTGTTGATGCGCCGCTTGCGCGCGCGGTGGGACGTTGCGGTCAGTGCCTTTTTGAGGGCACGCCGCGCAGTCGCCGAAAGCAAAGATGTTGTCATCACGCGTGGTCTGCAGCGTCGGACGCACCTGCAGCTGATTGATGCGATTGGTCTCAAGACCCGCGATGCCTTCCAGAAACGCGGGAGCGCGGATGCCCGCCGCCCAGACTTTCAAGGTCGCAGGAATCACCTGCCCCGTCGCAGTGACAAGGCTGTCAGCCGTCACTTCGCTAACCGCCGAGTTGGTCAGCACTGTGACGCCCAGCTTCTCCAGGGTCTTGTGCACCGGCCCACCAATGCGCTCGGGCAGGGCAGGCAAGACACGCGGCCCGGCTTCAATCACTGTGATGCGCAGGTTTTCCGGCTTGATGTGACCCAGCCCGTAGGCCGCCAGTTCGTGCGCGGCGTTGTGCAGTTCGGCTGCCAACTCCACACCCGTCGCGCCTGCACCCACGATCGCGACGTTAATCTCTTCGGCTGCGTCGTGCTGGCTCGCGTGCGCGCGCAGGTAGCGATTGAGCAACTGCTGATGGAAGCGCTCGGCCTGTTTGCGCGTGTCGAGGAACAGGCAATGTTCCGCCGCACCCTTAGTGCCGAAATCATTGGTGGTGCTGCCAACGGAAATCACCAGCGAGTCGTAATCCAGGCTGCGGGCCGGAACCAGCTCGTTGCCGTGCTCGTCCAGCGTTTCAGCCAGGTGGATCTGCTTGTTCTCGCGATCCAGCCCGATCATGCGACCCATCTGGAACTGAAAGTGGTTCCACTTGGCTTGCGCCACGTAGTTCAGCTCATCCTCATAAGAGTTAAGCGAACCGGCAGCCACTTCGTGCAACAGCGGCTTCCAGATGTGGGTCAGGTTGGCATCCACCAGCGTGACGCTGGCCGCGCCTTTCTTGCCCAGGGTTTTACCCAGACGGGTAGCCAGCTCCAGACCGCCAGCGCCTCCGCCGACAATTACAATACGATGAGTCATGGGGATATCTCATAAGGCTTAAGGAATTCTGTGTCAGCGCAATCTGCGCGAGCGCGAGGCAGCTCGGAGCGTCAGATGGCACGGCAAACGGTTCAACGAGGCTGGCTTGGAAATCGCCACCAGTCCCAAACAAAAATGGGCGGCCCGAGCCTGGAGGTGCTCGAAATTCGGGCCGGTGCTCGAAGCCAGTCTTCGACACACTCATGGTCGCCTCAGTTCAGGCAGTTGGTCATTTGGGGCCTGGTAAAAGAGTGACCCCGATCACGAAGCGGCAGTATTGGCTGCGTTAAAGTCCTGGACGCTCGATTCGATCGGCTCGATACACAGAACATCATCCAGGCGCACGATGCCGCTTTGTATCACCCGCGCGGTGATGCCGCCATGGCCGCGCACCGCCTGGAAAATACCGTGGCCCAAGCGCTGTTCGAGGCGGGCGCAGGGCTGGCACCAGCCCGTGGTTTCGAAGATCGCCTGGCCGATGCGAAAGCGCCGGTTTTTCAGACTGAACAGATTGATGCCGCTGATCACGATGTTGCGCCGCAAATCCTGTGGCAGTACAGGATTGTCTTCGGCGCGGCCCATCAACGAACTGACCACCGCAAAATGCTCCCACTGAATCAGCGTCACCTGGCGCGCGTTGCGCGGGCCGGGGCGGGCGTGATCACCGGTCAGGCCAGCTTCGCGCCGCGCTTCGACAGCATCCAGCTCGACCATCTCGCCACGCGATTCCGGCCGCACGCCGATCCAGCGAACGCGCCCGCGCTGGGGTACATCGGCAATCAATTCCTGCAACGGGCTCATAAACTAATTCCTACATCAAACACTACACTGCGCCCCAAATTGGTCCGCAGAAAATCCGGCGCATCCGGATGGGCGAACAATACCCGGGCAAAGGTCGGTCCGACCAGCGACAGCGATCGCCAACCCTGACGCAGGTACTCAGTGGGCGGTGGAAAATGGCTGTTCAGATCGAGCACCTCACGCTTGAGGCTGGCGAACGCAATGATGTCCAGTTCGCTCAGATCCAGGCCTCGCTCCTTGTAGTTGTGAGCCTTCTTGCGCAGCGTCGGCGCCAGTCGGCGAAGCAGCTCGGCAGCGGGAATGCGCTTGGGTTTGGCTTCGCGTCGCACCAGTTGGCTGAGGGAGAAGGCGCTGCGCCGCCGCTGCAGTTCTTCGCGCCATTCGTCGTTGAGCCGACGACCTTCATCCAGCACGAAGAACACCTCAAAACACGCATCGCGAAAAAGCACATCCGGCGGCTCCTGCCCGGCTGGCAGAAAATCGTCGGCGCGATGGGGAATGTTGAGGCCCTGCAGCAACCGCTCGCACACCCAACGCTCACGCTCCCACTTGCGCGCATTGGAGAGGAACGCGTTGGCCTGCTCGGCCTGGCTCGTCAGAAGACGCAGATAATCGGAGTCATCCATAGCGCCCAGCTTAATCCATCTTGTGGGAGCCGGCTTGCTGGCGAAGACGATTCATTCTTCACTGCTGCGTCACCTGACCTAATGCCTTCGCCAGCAAGCTGACTCCACAGGTTATGTGCCTTACCTGCAATCTGGGACAACGCAGGTCTACTGTGGGAGTGAGCTTGCTCACGAAAACGTTATCAACCGACACATGTTCAGCGGATGCACCTGCGTTGGCGTGCACGATCGCTTCCCGTGACTCGCTGCGCGGCGTTGAAACGAGATTCACTGGCTACAAATCCCGCTGCTTTCTGAACTGCCCCGGCGGCATGCCGTGGGCGTGACGGAAGCGCCTCGAAAAGTAGGCCTCGTCGGCAAAGCCACAGAGCCGCGCCACTTCCCCCACCGGTTTGCTGCCGTTGAGCAACAGCGTGCGCGCCAAATGCATGCGTCGTTCCAGTACCAGTTCGCTGAACGTCTTGCCGACTTCCTTGCGTAACCAGTGGGTCAGGTAGTTCGGTGAGAGAAACGCCGCAGAGGCGGCCTTTTTCAGGCTCAGGTCCGGGTCGTCGAGATTCTTGCGCACGTACTCCGACATCCGCGCGAGAGCATCGCGGCGGCTACGCTCCGCGGCATTGTCATCGGCCAGCAGCTTGATCGGCTCGGCGTACAGCTGGCAGACGGTGCCAATCAGCTGCAGCAGGCAGCCTTTGAGTATCTCCCGCGTGCCGAACTGGCGGTTTGCGTCGAGTACACGCATGCGGCCCAGCAGATGCTCAATCTCGGCAAAGTCAGCGGCGCTCAAGGTGAAATCCAGATGCTCCTGAAAACGGAAAGGTGACAGCTCGGGAGCGAGGGCAATAGCCACGTCCTCCAGGTCCAGCGGATCGCATTGCAACTGGGGCAGCAGGAAGGTTTGAGCAAAGTTGATCAGCAGGAAGTTGCCCTCCGGCGGATGCGGTATGAGGTGCAGCTTGTGCGGGAGGATGAAGGCCAGCGTATTGCGCGGAAAGGGGCGAACAACCCCGCCGATGTGCTGGACGGTATCGCCACCCAGATTGATCTGGATCTGAAAATACTCGTGCCGATGAGGCGCCGTTTCTGCTTTGCCCTCGGTTTTGCCACGTATGTAAAAGTCCGGCCGCTCACTGCGTTGCTGCATGCCATAAGTGGGGACGCGGTTGGCGGGCTCCATCGTGCGCTCCTCTGTGATTGCTGCTTATTGTCAGTCGTCGTACGACACATTTCAATTTTTTATATAACCCTGCTAACCCGTTCATGTCCAAAAAAATCGGAATCTGCCATTTACCCGTGACTGCTCTAGATCAACGCTTTACGCCAGCGATTGGCGCTTCGCTTGCCTTTCGAAACGCCGGAAATTTCTTGGACTTTTCATTAGGCCGGGAGGTTTAAATCCAAAAAAGTTCTAAGCCGCGACTTGTTTAAAACCGGTCGTACGATAAGTTGAAGGCGCGCTTCACCACTCGATACCAATAAAAACAATGAGGAATTCTCATGTCGAGCAACCCTGATAGTCAGGTGATGGATGCCGCCGTGGCCGCTCCAGCCACCGCCGCACCCGCCCGCCCCATGTCCCATCGCCGCTGGTTCATGCTCTCGCTGTTGCTGATCGCCACGATCATCAACTACGTGGACCGCGTCAATATCTCCATCGCCGCGCCGTTCATGGCCAAAGACCTGGGGCTGGATAAGGTCCAGATGGGCTTGATCTTCTCGGCCTTCGCCTGGACTTACGCGTTCGCCCTGGTCCCTGCCGGCTTCATCGCCGACCGCTTCGGCTCGCGATTTACCTATGGCGCCTCACTGATCTCATGGTCGGCCGTCACGGTCTGCCAGGGAATGGCGGGCGGTTTCGCTTCGTTGTTCGGCTTGCGTCTGGCCATCGGGGCAATGGAAGCGCCAGCCTTCCCGGCAAACAGTCGCGCGGTCACGGTCTGGTTTCCGGCGCGCGAGCGCGGCACCGCCAGCAGCATTTACGTCTGCGGCCAGTATCTGGGCACTGCGCTGTTCACCGGGCTGCTGCTCTGGCTGGCGACGACCTACGACTGGCGTCACGTGTTCTACAGCACCGGCATCGTCGGCATTCTTTTCGGGATCGCGTGGCTGTACCTGTATCGCGACCCGATGAACTGCAAAAAGGTGAGCAAGGAAGAACTGGCCTACATCGAAGATGGCGGCGGGTTGGTCAAGAGCAGTCAGGAAAAAAACAAATTCAAGTGGGCGCAGATCGCCGAATTGCTGAAATATCGCCAAGTGTGGGCCATTTGTCTGGGCAAATTTGCCAGCACATCGGCACTGTACTTTTTCCTGACCTGGTTCCCGACGTATTTGATCGAAGAACGTCATCTGACGATGGTGAAGGTCGGCATCTTCGCGGTGTTGCCGTTCATTGGTGCCACGGTCGGCGTGCTGCTGGCAGGTTTTATTGCCGACGGGATGATTCGTCGCGGCTTCTCGCTGTCCTTCTCTCGCAAGTTGCCACTGGTGGTGGGCTCTGCGCTCGGCATGTCGATCATGCTGGTCAACTTCACCGACTCCAATGAAGTGTGCATTGCGCTGCTAACGGTCGCCTTCTTTGCACAGGGCATCGCCTCGTCCTCATGGGCCGCCGTGTCCGAAATCGCCCCGAAGGAACTGATTGGCCTGACCGGAGGGATTACCAGCCTGGCGGCCAACATCGGCGGTATCGTCACCCCGATCGTCATTGGCCAGATCCTTCACGTTACCGGCAACTTTGCGTGGGCGTTCTGGTTTATTGGTGGGGTCGCGCTGGTGGGTACGCTGTCTTATTCGTTATTGCTCGGCCGTATTTACCGCATCGAACTGACTGCCAAATAACGCCTCAAGAATGTGTGTGTGAACTTATGCCCCTGTGGGCAAAGGCGTATGTGAATACGCCTTTTTTAATGCCGGCGATCTGCGGTTTTTAGTCCAGCGCGAACACGGTTTTGTCCAACTTTCCCGGCGTTCGATCCCTTAGTCTGGATTGAAGAGTCTTGATATGAAGCGGCCCGGACAGGGCGGCTTTCAGTGATAAGGAACGCCATGAACAACTTTGTATTCGAGCCTCCCCGAACCCACAGCTTGCCGGTCAATGGCAGCGATGCGCGATTCCCTGTGGGCCGGGTGTTTTGCCTGGGCCGTAATTATCAATGGGGCGATGGGGCCAACGGGGAACGCGAGGTTCCTGCGTTCTTCATGAAGCCGGCGACGTCGGTTGTCGATGCCGTGGGCGAGGTGGCATTTCCGACCCAGACCGAACAGTTCTGTCACGAAATCGAACTGGTCGTGGCAATAGGCAAAGACGGTTACCAGATCGATCCCGAACACGCGCTGGACCATGTTTGGGGATACGCCGCAGGGCTTGACCTGACGCGCCGTGATTTGCAGCTCGCGGCCAAGGCGCTGGGCAACCCATGGGAGCCGGCGAAGGCGTTCGACGGCTCGGCGCCGATCACCCCCATTCGTCCGTCAGGGCGTGATGGCCATGCGCGGCAAGGCGCGATCTGGCTCAGCGTCAATGGCGTGGAACGGCAGCGCTCCGATCTGGAAAGCCAGATCTGGTCGGTGAGCGAGGTCATCAGCCAGCTTTCCCATTCCGTCACGCTGCGCGCGGGCGACCTGATCATGACCGGCACGCCGCCCGGCGTTGCATCGCTCGAAGCGGGCGACGTGATCAATGGCGGCATTGAGGGTATCGGCGAATTTGAAGTGAGGGTCGGTGAACGCCGCTAAGCGGTTCATCTAGAACCGCAGCATTTTGATGAGCAACAAGGAGAACAATAATGACTGATCAATCCGTTTCAAAAATTGCCCTGGTGACCGGCGCTGGCAGCGGCATTGGCCGTTCGGTTGCATTCGGCCTGCTCGAAGACGGTTACAAAGTGGTGGTCACCGGGCGTCGTCTGCAGCCCCTCGAAGAGCTGGTGGCGCAGGCCCGCGAGCAGGGCGGTGAAGCCTTGGCGGTGTCGTGCGACGTGCGCGACCCGGCCAGCGTCGACCATCTGTTCGCTACCATCGAAGAGGTCTATGGCCGGCTCGACCTGGTCTTTAACAACGCTGGCGTCAACGCACCTGCCGTGCCGATGGACGAGCTGCCTGTCGAGAAATGGCTGAGCGTGATCGACACCAACGTAACCGGCGTTTTCCTGTGCAGCCGCGGCGCATTTGGCCTGATGCGCAAGCAGTCGCCTCAAGGCGGCCGGATCATCAATAACGGCTCCATTTCTGCGCACGTGCCGCGCCCCTTCACCGCGCCTTACACCGCCAGCAAGCACGCAGTGCTCGGCCTGACCAAAAGCCTGGCGCTCGACGGTCGCGAATTCAATATCGCCTGCAGCCAGATCGACATCGGCAATGCGCTGACCGAGCTGTCGGTGCGCATGACCCAAGGTGTGCGTCAGGCCAATGGCTCGACGGCGGTCGAGCCGATGATCGACGTCAAACACATTGCCGACGCCGTGCGCTACATCGCCGCGCTGCCGCTCTCCGCCAACGTGCTGAACATGACTGTCATGGCAACCAATATGCCTTTCGTGGGCCGTGGTTGATTCTTCCGACATCGAGAAAAGCGAGAAACTGATGAAACCTGAAATCCTCCAGCTGAGCCCGATCCTTATTCCTGAAATCAACGCGCGCCTGAATGAGCTGTACACCGTTCGCCCTTATTTTCAGCAGACCGACAAAGCCGCCTACCTGCGCGAGCATGGCGCGAATATTCGCGGTGTCGTGACCGGCGGCCACACCGGTATTACGCGCGAAGTGATGGAGCAGCTGCCGAAGGTGGAAGTGATCGCGGTCAACGGTGTCGGCACTGACGCGATCGATCTGGCCTATGCCCGTGACCGTGGCATTCGGGTCACGGCGACCATTGGCGCGCTGACCGAGGACGTCGCCGACCTGGCTATCGGCCTGTTGATTTCGGCCTGTCGCGGACTGTGCACCGGCGACCGCTACGTGCGCTCGGGTGCATGGGCCAAGACCGCGACGCCGCTGGTGCCGCTTCCATTGGCTCGGCAGTTCAGCGGGATGCGCATCGGCATCGTCGGCATGGGGCGGGTAGGGCGGGCGGTTGCCACGCGTGCCGCCGCGTTTGGCTGTCCCATCAGCTACACCGATCTCAAGCCCATGAGCGACGTGCCTTACAGCTTCGTGAGCGATCTCCTGGAGTTGGCCGCGCAGAGTGACGCATTGATTGTCGCGGCAGCCGCCGACAAAGCCAAAGGCATCATCAACGCCAAGGTGCTGGAAGCGCTGGGCGCGGAAGGGTTTTTGATCAACGTCGCGCGCGGCAGTCTGGTAAACGAGCCCGACTTGGTCGCTGCACTGCAAGCAGGCTCAATCGCGGGCGCCGGGCTTGATGTTTTCGCCGAGGAGCCGCACGTGCCGGACGTCTTGTTTGAGCTGGAAACCGTCGTCCTGCAACCCCACCGCGCCAGCGCCACCGTCGAAACCCGAACCCGGATGGGCGAGATGGTGCTGGCCAGCCTGGCGGATGGGCTCGCAGGGAAGGTGCCGGTGGGGAGTGTGGTCTGAAGGGCCTGACGCCGCCGCAATTGTAGGAGCGTGCATCCTTTACAGATGTCCTGCCGGGCCAAGGTCTGTAGGAGCCGCCTTGCTGGCGAAAGCGGTACGTCAATCCCCTTTGATGTATCTGACAGATTGCCTTCGCCAGCAAGCCGGCTCCTACGGATCGAAGTGAATATTAACGCCGAGGGAGGCTGTCAAAACGCTCCGGACTCAACCGATAATTCCTGCACCAGAAAATCAATAAACGCCCGGGTCTTCATCGGCACGCGTCGGGACGAGGGGTACACCGCGTTGACCGAAATCGCCGGCGCTTGCCAGTCACACAGCACCGGCACCAGACGGCCATCGGCGACCGCCCGCTCAATGATGAAATTGGGCAACAGCGCAATGCCCATTCCCGCCACGGCGGCCTGCGCCAGGATATCGCCGTTGTTGGCGTGCAACGGCCCGCTGACCGTGACCCGCTGAGTTTCTTTGCCGTTACACAGCTGCAGGCTGACGCCGCTTTGCAGATAGCCGTAACTCAGACACTTGTGGTTCGCCAGATCCTTTGGCGTTTGCGGCGTGCCCTCGCGTTCGAGGTAAGCGGGGGAGGCCACCATGATCCTCGGCGCTGGTGCCAGCGAGCGCGCAACCATTGATGAGTCCGGCAGGCTGGCGATACGGATCGTGACGTCGAACCCGCCCTTGACCGGATCCACCTGCTGATCGCTCAGCACGACTTGCAGTTCAACGTTCGGGTGCAGCTCGTTGAAGCGTGGAATCAGCGGCCCCAGACGGCTCAAGCCAAACGACATCGGCGCGTTGACCCGCAATACGCCGCGTATCTCACCCATTCCGGTTCGCGCGCGTTGTTCCGCTTCATCCAGCGAAGCGATGACATCGCGACAGGCGTCGTAGTACTCCGCACCCGCCTCGGTCAGATGCAGGCTGCGCGTCGTGCGCTGCAACAGCTGCACACCGATGGCCTCTTCCAGCGCCTGAATCTGTTTGCTGACTTTCGAGCGCGGCACGTCCAGCGCCCGGGCTGCCGCAGCGAAGCCATTTGCCCCCACCGTCGCGACAAACGCGCGCATGCATTCGATACGATCCATGATCGTTCCTAATTTGGAAACAATGAGTCCCGATTCTAAGGGATTGTTCCCTAAGCGACTAGTCCGTAAATTCACTCCCAAGCCAGCCAACAAGCGCAACCCGCGCAGCGGCGACCCCTAACGAACGACTCTCACTAAAGGAATTTACCCATGTCCATTCGCGAACTGCTGAACCCAACCAACGCCGCCCTGATCCTGATCGACCACCAGCCGCAAATGGCGTTCGGCGTCCAGTCGATCGACCGCCAGACGCTGAAGAACAACACCGTTGGCCTGGCCAAAGCCGCCAAGATCTTCAACGTACCGACCATCTACACCTCGGTCGAAACCCAAAGCTTCAGCGGTTTCATCTGGCCTGAACTGCTGGCGGTGTTCCCGGATCAGCAGCCGATCGAGCGGACCTCGATGAATTCGTGGGAAGACAAGAAACTGGTTGAAGCGGTCAAGGCAACCGGTCGCAAGAAACTGATCATCGCCGCGCTGTGGACCGAGGTCTGCCTGAACTTCCCGACACTGGACGCACTGGCTGAAGGCTACGAGGTATACATCGTCACCGACGCTTCCGGCGGCACGACCAAAGAGGCCCACGACATGTCGGTCCAGCGCATGATTCAGGCCGGCGCCGTGCCTGTCACCTGGCAGCAGGTTCTGCTCGAGTTCCAGCGCGACTGGGCACACAAGGAAACCTACGAAGCCGTGATGGAATTGGTGCTGGAACACAGCGGCGCGTACGGCATGGGCGTCGACTACGCCTACACCATGGTCCACGGCGCACCGCAGCGTAAACTCGGCTAAACCCACGCGTTACAAAAAAGCTTCGCGATGATTGTCGCGAAGCTTTTTTGTGTCTGTGCTTTATACCCGGGACCAGAAGCATCGCATAACCTGACCCACCGCCATCGCGGGCAAGCGCGCTCCTACAGGTCGGCGTCAGACGGTAATGCGAGATTGATCAACGCTTAATTGTAGGAGCGCGCTTGCCCGCGAAAAATGGCACATCCAGCATCGTCTAACCTGACCCACCGCCATCGCGGGCAAGCGCGCTCCTACAGGTTGGCGGCAGACCGTAATGCGAGGTTGATCAACGCCTAATTGTAGGAGCGCGCTTGCCCGCGAAAAGCGGCACATCCAGCATCAAATAACCTGACCCACCGCCATCGCGGGCAAGCGCGCTCCTACAGATCGGCGTCAGACCGTAATGCGAGGTTGATCAGCGCTTAATTGTAGGAGCGCGCTTGCCCGCGAAAAATGGCACATCCAGCATCGTCTAACCTGACCCACCGCCACCGCCACCGCGGGCAAGCGCTCCTACAGGCCGGCGTCAGACCGACGCGCGAGGCAGATCAATGCTGCCGAGGATCCAAATCACCCGAAAACAATTCATCTTCCGCATCCGGTGCAACCGGGATGGCATGCTCTTCAGATGCCCACGCCCCCAGGTCAATCAACTTGCAACGGTCCGAACAGAACGGCCGAAACTTACTCTCCGGCGTCCATTCCACAGGCGCTCCACAGGTTGGGCAATTGACGGTCATTGGTTGGCTCATCATTGGCCTCCACGCAAAGTTAAATAAAAGTGATGCAGGCGCTCGACCTCGCTTTTCAGCCAAGCCGGGTCACGGTCGTTGACGATCACGTCATCGGTCCGACTCAAGCGTTCCTCGCGACTGGCCTGTGCCTTGAGAATCGCCCGGACCTGCTCTTCGTTGGTCTTGTCGCGCATCACCGTGCGCTCGATCTGCACCGATTCCGGCACATCAATCACCAACACCCGCTGCACCATCTGGTGCTGAGAAGTCTCCAGCAACAGCGGCGACACCAGAATCGCGTAAGCCGATTCCGCGCGCGCCAGATACTGACGGATTTCCTCGCGGATCAGCGGATGAAGCAAACCTTCAAGCCAGACCCGCTGCTGCGGCTCCTTGAAAATCAGCTCACGCAAGGCCGAGCGATTCAAGGTCCCATCCGCTTGCAGCACGCCTGCGCCAAAATGCGCTGCGATCTGGGCAAGCGCGGGGCGCCCAGGTTCAACCACCCAGCGAGCAGCGTCGTCAGCGTCGACTAAATGCACGCCCAGATCAACGAAGCACTGGGCAGCCGCACTCTTGCCGCTGCCAATACCGCCAGTGAGGCCCAGAATCCAGGGTTTTGAAACAGGAGAGGTCATCTGAAGCCGGCGATCTGCAAATACGAAGTGGTTATTTGATCACCCCAGAGCAACGCGATCCACCCCGCAAGCGCCAGATAAGGACCGAAGGGGATCGGCGTGCTGGTCTCAACATTGCGCAAACGCAGCAGAATCAGCCCTAAAACCGCCCCGACAATCGAGGACAAAAGGATCGTCAGCGGCAAAATCTGCCACCCGCCCCAGGCGCCCAACATAGCCAGCAACTTGAAGTCACCGTAGCCCATGCCTTCCTTGCCGGTGATCAGCTTGAACAGCCAGAACACGCACCACAACACCAAATAACCCGCGACCGCGCCCCACAGCGCATCGGTCAGCGAAGTGAACAGCCCAAACGAATTGACGATCAGGCCCAGCCACAGCAGAGGCAAGACAATAGCATCCGGCAACAGCTGATGATCGGCGTCGATCAGGCTCATTGCCAACAAACCCCACGTCAGCACCAGCATCGCCCCCGCCTCCCAGCCGAAACCGAAATGCCAGGCGATGAAGGCCGAGAGTAAGCCGCACGATAATTCAACGAGCGGGTAGCGCTTGCTGATGGGGGCTTTGCACTGGAAGCACTTACCGCCGAGGAACAGATAACTGACGACCGGAATGTTTTCCCAGGCTCGGATTTTGTGAGAGCAGTGCGGACAGCGGGAGTGAGGGAGGATCAGATTGAAGGTTTCGGCTTGAGGTTCGGGTGGGAGTTCGAGCATTTCCCGCGACTGGATTTTCCAGTCCCGGATCATCATTTTTGGCAGGCGGTAAACGACTACGTTGAGGAAGCTGCCGACGAGCAGGCCCAAGACGAGCGAGCATAGAACAAAGGCCAGCGGGGAGCTGGCCAAAAGATCGAGGAGGGGCATGGTTAGACGGCGTTTCCGAGCTGGAAGATGGGGAGGTACATAGCGATAACGAGGCCGCCAACAATCACGCCGAGCACAGCCATGATCATCGGTTCCATTAGTGCAGTGAGGCTGTCGACCATGTTGTCGACCTCATCTTCGTAATACGTCGCGACTTTATCCAGCATTGAATCGAGTGCGCCGGACTCTTCACCGATGGCGGTCATCTGAACCGCAAGCATTGGAAAAACCCCGGTGCTGCGCATTGAGAAATTGAGCTGCATGCCGGTGGAGACGTCTTGCTTGACCTTGTTGACCGCGTTTTTGAAGACGACGTTGCCAGTCGCGCCCGCAACTGAATCCAGCGCCTCAACCAGAGGAACACCGGCGGCGAAGGTTGTGGATAAGGTTCGTGCATAGCGGGCTACTGCCGATTTGTAGAGCAGCGGGCCGATCACAGGAACCTTCAAAAGCGCTCGGTCCAGTCCATTTCTGAACTTCTCCGAATTTCTATACGCTCGGCGAAATAGAAAAATGCCCAAAGCGATCCCTGCGAGCAATATCCACCAGTAATCCTGAACGATTTGGGATAGCCCAATCACCATTACCGTAAACGCGGGGAGCTTCGCACCGAAACCTTCGAAAATGCTTTGAAACTGAGGTACGACTTTGAGGAGAAGAATGCCTGTCACAACGAATGCTACGACGACCACAGCGATTGGATAGGTCATCGCTTTTTTGATTTTCGCCTTCAGTGATTCGGTTTTTTCCTTGTAGGTTGCGACACGGTCTAGTAAAGCTTCGAGCGCCCCAGCCTGCTCGCCTGCGTCCACCAAATTGCAGAAGAGATCATCGAAATACAGTGGTTTCTGACGTAGGGCCGTCGCGAAGCTATGCCCGGCAGCGACCTCCTGCTTAATGTCGTCCACAAGCTTTCGCATATTGGGGTTTTCGTGGCCTTCGCTGATGATGTCGAAAGACTGCAGCAGAGGTACACCTGCCTTCATCATTGTCGCCATCTGACGGCTGAAGAATGCGATGTCCAGTGGCTTGATCTTCTTACCCTTGCCAAAAAGCGAGGCCGATTTCTTCCGGACTTTAGTGGGATTTACGCCCTGTTTACGCAGCTGCGCTTTCACAAGGGCAGGGTTATGCCCGGTGATTTCGCCAGTGAGCTTCGTCCCTTTTTTATCTACCCCTTCCCAAGCATAGACGCTGACTTTGACTGCTTTGGTCGCCATGCTTAATCCTTGGTCACCCTGTTTATTTCTTCGAGGCTGGTCACGCCCTGCATAGCCTTCATCAGGCCCGATGTGCGCAGATCGTTAAAGCCGTCTTTGCGCATCTGCTCGGAAATCTGGATTGAATTGCCTTCCTCCATAATGATGCGCTCCAGCGCTGGTGTGCTCTTCACGACTTCGTAGATACCTACTCGGCCCTTATAACCGCTGTTGCAGTGCTCGCACCCCGCTGGGGAGTAAAGCTGGAACGAGCCGATTTGCGATTCAGGGAAACCTTCAGCAATCAATGTTTCCCGCGGGATATCAACTGCCTTCTTGCAGTGGGCGCACAGCTTCCGAGCGAGACGCTGTGCAATGATGAGGTTAATCGCTGTGGCAATGTTGAAAGCGGCAACACCCATATGGTGCAGCCGCGTCAAGGTTTCAGCCGCACTGTTGGTGTGTAGGGTGGACAAAACCATGTGGCCAGTCTGGGAGGCCTTAATCGCAATTTCCGCCGTTTCCAGGTCTCGGATCTCCCCGACCATGATCACGTCAGGATCCTGACGCAAGAACGCTCGTAGTGCTTGAGAGAAGTCCATTCCTTGACGGGGATTGACGTTGACCTGATTGATGCCTTCCAAATTGATCTCTACTGGGTCTTCGGCAGTCGAAATATTGATGTCCACGGTGTTGAGAATATTCAGTCCGGTATAAAGCGATACCGTTTTGCCCGAGCCGGTAGGGCCGGTCACAAGGATCATGCCTTGAGGTTGGCGAAGAGCTTCAAGGTATAGCGCTTTCTGCTCCGGCTCATACCCGAGAGCGTCGATACCCATCTGCGCGGTCGTTGGGTCTAGAATTCGCATTACGATTTTTTCGCCCCACAAAGTGGGTAGCGTATTGACCCGGAAGTCGATGGCGCGGTTTTTCGAAATCCTTAGTTTGATGCGGCCGTCCTGAGGTTTACGACGCTCCGAAATATCGAGGCTCGCCATAACCTTTAGGCGTGCTGCGATCCGCCCAGCCAAGTGAATAGGCGGTTTCGCTACCTCGTGAAGAATGCCATCAGTACGGAGTCGCACTCGGAAGATTTTCTCGTAGGGCTCGAAATGTAGATCGGATGACCCGAGACGGATGGCGTCCATGAGCATTTTATTCACAAAGCGAACCACAGGCGCGTCATCGGAATCTTGACCGCCGATGGCTTTTTCCTTGGCCTCATCGACTGCTTCGATTTCAAGTCCAAGATCGACGTCGGCTAAATCGCCCATGCCTGAATGGCTGTCGAAAAACTTGTCTATGGCGATGGTAAGCTTGTCGTCCTCAACCAAAATTGCTTCGGTCGTCAGCCCAGTGCTGAACTGAATGTCAGTAATAGCCTGATGGTTGGTCGGGTCAGATATCCCTACGAACAGCTTATTGCCCCGACGCCAGAGCGGCAGCGCGCAATGCTGACGTATTAACTTCTCGCTTATCAATCCTTTGGGCTGGTTTTCCTTCTCTAGCGCGCTGAGATCGAGGAAAGGTATACCAAATTGGTCTGACGCGATTTCGGCCAATGTGATGCTTTTAAGCACCTTGTTTTCGACCAGGTGATGTACCAGGGAAACCTTGTCACGACGCGCTTGTTCATGGGCTGTTTGGGCAGCTTTCTCAGTGAGCAACTCAGCGACAACGAGTTGCTTCGCCAAACCGGTTAGGACGACATCAGTCATTACAGCCACCAAATACAAACATTACTGCGTTTATAGCCTAGTCGGAGTGTGCTGCCAAATGGTCGGAATGAAGGTGACCAAAAATGTCACTTTGTGCGTAGCTATAGCTTGGTCGCCATGCACAGGACACAGCTTTGGGTCAAACGCAGCGCTTTAAAAGCTGGCACGCACTGTGCTTTGAGATATTCGAGCAACACCTAATTGACGCTTGGAGTAGTAGCAATGAACGCACAGAAAGGTTTTACCCTGATTGAGTTGATGATCGTTGTTGCGATTGTCGGGATTTTGGCTGCGGTTGCGCTTCCGGCTTACCAAAACTACACAATTCGCGCCCAAGTTACCGAGCTTATGTCCTTGGCGGACGGTGCCAAGACACCTGTCACTGAGGTGTTTCAAGCCACCGGAGCATTGCCTATAAGTAACCAGACTGCAAACTATGGCGGGGCAACTGGCAAATATACTGCCTCTGTGAACGTTGGTGCCGCAGGCGTAATCACTGCTACTGCTGACAACGTTAACTCAAACACTGCGCTGCGAGGCCAGACGATTACTCTGACGCCTTTGGCTGATGCTACGGGGACTCTGGTATGGACTTGCGCTGGCACCGTGGCAGCTCAATTCCGTCCTACAACTTGCAGGTAAGTTGTTCGTGATGGACCATTTGCTAGCCTGACCTGTACTTGCCGAAATAGCTCAGTCGGTAGAGCAGCGCACTCGTAACGCGAAGGTCGTAGGTTCGATTCCTATTTTCGGCACCAGAAACACAAAAAAGCCCGGTCTTCAAGCCCGGGCTTTTTTCATACACGGCAGCCCGCAAATTAGGGAAGCCCTGTCGGAATCTCGTTTTCGAGAAAGTTTTTCTCTTGGCTGACCGACAAGGTAACGACCTTGAACCGTAGGGCATCGCCGGATTACAGCTTGCCATTCGGGCAGCTGCTACCGTAGATAGGATGGCCTCGGCATCCTTGCACCCTTGCACCGTGCACCTTGCACCCTGCGCCACATGCCCTACCTACAGCCCTGCAAAAGGATGCACGAGTGTGTTTGATACTTTAATCGAAGAGATTTTCCGTGTTGCCTGCTTCCCCATCGGTTGGCCCTTGGTGAGGCTCGTCACGCTAGGGAAGTATCCATCGAAGGGCTCATGGCTGGCCTGCACACCGGAGGCTGAGTGGACTGCTGCTGTAGGACTTGCCGTACTGGTGGTCGCAGGGATGGTCGCTACGAATCAGTTCGTACTCTCTTAGAGCCTCGACATTATTTCCAATGGAACGGCATAGTCGCATCAAAAGCGGAGGCCGCATTTCCGTCTGAGAACCGCGGCCTGCCTCAATTCCTCAGAATCACCAAACCCCAGGCGGTATCCCGTCCTTGTTGAAATCCTTCAACCGTTCCTTCTCTTCCTCGGTCGAATGCGCCGGCACATCCTTCTCAGGTTGTTCTTTCTCTTCCGATTTCTTTTCGTCAGCCATCGTCATCTCCTAACACGTCTCAAACCAAACCAAATCAACCCAAGCCCAAACTCCTTAAGCCCAGATCGCCGTCTCGCTGTTAACCTGCGCCATTGAAGTGGCGTTGTACTGACGCTGACGATGCAGGTCATCGCGCATTTTCGAGAAATTCAGCGGCCGCGACTCAAGCTGCCTGAGCACAACGTCAGAAATCAGGTACTCGCCGCAGTCACGGCATACGACAACCTGACCGCTCTGGGTTGATTCGCGCTGTTCGGCTTCTGTCTGGCACAGATAACAGTTCATGCCCGTTCTCCTTGTGGTGATAACAAGCAGAGCCCGGGCAGTCGTCGCAGTTCAACCTTTAAGACGTTGGGCCGATCTCAGGCGCTCAGGCGCATCGACAGGTCCACCGCCTTGACGTCTTTGGTCAGTGTGCCGATGGAGATGTAATCGACGCCTGTTTCGGCGATGTCGAGCAGGGTTGCGTCGGTCACGCCGCCGCTGGCTTCGAGCTTGGCGCGGCCGGCGGTCAGGCGCACGGCTTCGCGCATGTCATCCAGACTCAATTCATCGAGCATGATGATGTCGGCGCCACCTTCGAGCGCCTGTTTGAGTTCGTCTAGGTTTTCGACTTCCACCTCAACCGGCTTGCCCGGCGCGATTTTGTGCGCGGCGTCGATTGCGTTGGCGATTCCGCCGCACGCCGCGATGTGGTTTTCCTTGATCAGGAAAGCGTCATACAACCCGATGCGGTGGTTATGGCAGCCGCCGCAAGCAACGGCGTACTTCTGCGCAATCCTCAGGCCGGGGAGGGTTTTCCGGGTGTCGAGCAGTTTGACCTGGGTGTCCGCGACCTTGTCGGCGTAATAGCGCGCTCGGGTGGCAACACCGGAAAGCAGTTGCAGGAAGTTGAGCGCGCTGCGTTCTCCGGTTAGCAGGGAGCGGGCAGGGCCTTCGAGGCGGAACAGTGGCTGGTTGGGCTGAACGCGATCGCCATCAATAACCTGCCAATGCACGGCAACGCGCGGGTCCAGCTGACGGAAAACCGCATCCACCCACGCGGTGCCGGCAATGACGGCGGCGTCGCGAGATATGACAGTCGCCTTAGCCAGGCGCTCGGCCGGAATCAGCTGCGCCGTGATGTCGCCACTGCCTACATCCTCCAGTAACGCACGCCGTACATTGGCGTCGATTTCTGCGGTGAGGGCTTCCAGGCGTAGGTTTGGCATATCAGGCTCCACGGACTAAGTGGCCGGAGTATAAGGCAGAGACCTGTACCAACCTACGCGCGGCAAGTGTCCGGACGGATGGATTAGCTGCACTTTGTCGGTTTTTTCACCTCTGGTGCGACAGAATGAGTTTTTCGTGGTCTATCGCACCACAAGTCGCTTCGCCGCCTTCTATTATTCTAATCAAGGCGAAGAGTCCGCTGGCGAGCGGCACAGATTTACCCGATACTTCGCCTTGTAATTGACGTCATAGCGTTGACGTTAGCCTGCAACATCCCCAGGGATAAAATTTCGAGATCCGTTCGAATGGAGTCGAGTCTTCATTCGCTGCGGATGTGGCTGTTGGTGGAGCGGTGTGTCGACGGTGAAGGAGTCCTTGATGCAGAACGACGGGAATAAGGTGGTGCCCCTTAAGGCAGGTCCGGAAACTCCGGGATCTTCGCCCCTTGCCCGGCTGCCTGTCGTTCTGCTCCAAGTGCGTGACCGAGCTGCTCAGCAGCTCAAGGAAAGCTTGCAAACGCTGTTCGATAATGCGGATGACACCCTTTTCGAGATGGCCGACCGGGCGCGTAACAACGCTGAGCAAAACATCTTTTTCGAAGCCATGCGCGACCTGCGCTTGAAGCGCAAAAGCATCGAGCGCAACTTCCTCGACAAATTCTTTGAAGCCTTCCTGCGCCTGGGTCAGTACGAAGTCGCTGAGCCTTCGCTTCCCGAGCCCGTTTCCTACGACAAACTGGCGCTGGTCCACAACGATGATCTGGAACGTACCGTGGCGGTAGACGCCATGGTAGTGAAGGTCATGAGCCGCGACGGCGTCGCCCTTGGTCAACTGACCACGCGTTTGAACGTACTGATCCCCCAGCCGCTGACCGACGAGACCAATCCGTTGGGTCCTACGCTGATGTGTGAATATTTCCTGCAGGCCGGCCGCAGTCTCGGCGTTGAAATCAAGGTGAAGCTGATCATTCTCAAGCTGTTTGAGAAGTACGCCCTGAGCAACGCCGACCAGCTCTATGAGGAAGCCAACCAGTTGTTAATTTCCGCAGGTGTATTGCCGGAACTCAAAGTGTTGCCGTCGCGCCGCTCGACTGACCGCACCACCAGTGCGCCGCCCTCGAGCGAAGCCTTGCGCGCCGACAATGCCGCGATTCTTCACGCCACGGAAAACCTCGACAAGAGCGTGCAGGACGTGTTCTCCGCTCTGCAGGAACTGCTCGTCCATGTCCGCGGCCATCTAACGCCGCGCCCTGAATCCGTCAGCGATGCGCGGCCTATTTCGAGTCAGGATTTACTGCGTCTGCTGTCGCACTTGCAGCAGTACGTGCCAAAAGCCGAAGAGAGCGATGACTTTGACCTGCGGGCTCAGCTTGAACAGTTGATCAGCCGGGTCAGCGCGCGCAGTGGGAAGTTTCGCGTCGTCGGTACGACGGATGAGGACGTCATCAACCTCATCTCGATGCTGTTCGAGTTCATCCTCGACGACCGCAACCTGCCGAGCTCGCTGCGTGCATTGATCGGCCGCCTGCAGATTCCGATGCTCAAGGTCGCGGTCATCGATAAAAGCTTTTTCAGCCGCGGCAGTCATCCTGCGCGCCGATTGCTCAATGAAATCGCCTCCGCAGCCCTGGGCTGGGGCGGCCGCGACGACACCCAGCGAGACTCGCTCTACGCGCGCATCGATCAGATTGTTCAGCGGCTGCTGCATGATTTTGTCGACGACCCGGCCATTTTCACCGAGCTGTTGGTGGACTTTCTGGCATTCACCAGCGACGAGCGTCGGCGCAGCGAGCTGCTTGAACAGCGCACCCGCGACGCCGAGCAAGGCCGTGCCCTGGCCGAACTGGCGCGTCAGCGGGTGCAACAGGCGCTCAATGATCGCCTGCTAGGCAAGACCCTGCCTCAGGTCGTCGTTCGTCTCTTGCAGGAAGCCTGGAGCAAGGTGCTGTTGCTGACGTGCCTGAAGCACGGCGATCAATCCGTCGAATGGAAGTCGGGCCTTCAGGCCATGGATGATCTGATCTGGAGTGTCGAGACGCACGATGAGCCGGACTCCCGTCAGCGCTTGCTTGAGTTGGTGCCAGGGTTGCTGAAATCCTTGCGCGACGGCCTCAGCAGCGCTGCGTTCGACCCGTTTGCCACCAGTGAATTCTTCAGCCAGCTCGAAGTGCTGCACGTCCAGGCGTTCAGCCACGTACCGCGCGCGCCGGCCGAAGCAGCGAGTGATGAGGAGATCGAGCCTGAGAACGGCACAGCGATGATGGCGGTCGTTGAAGAAATCATCCTGGTTGGCCCTGGCGAGCAGATCCAGAGCGAGCCGTCCCTGCAGTTGCCTGCGGACGATGAAGGCTTGATGCAGGTTGAAAAGCTGCGTCTGGGCAGTTGGGTCGAGATTCACGAAGACGAATCCCACAAGCTGCGCTGCAAGCTGGCGGCCATCGTCGAGCCAAGCGGGCGTTATGTTTTCGTCAATCGCACCGGCATGAAGGTGCTGGAAAAAACTCGCATGGGCCTGGCGGTGGAATTTCGTCGCGGCACCATTCGCGTCCTCGACGATGCCTTGCTGTTCGACCGTGCGCTGGAGTCGGTGCTGGGCAATCTGCGCAAGCTCAAGGGTTAAGGCCAGACCGGTCCTACGGCGCCTGACTGCGAATCTGCGTGACCCGGACGTAGATTCGTCATCCACATCTTTTGCGGTCGCGGTCATACTGCGCGCTGTCGATTCACGCCTTAAGGACCCTCCCATGCATCTGGACCCTGCCACCGGCTGGTGCCACGGCGCGCAGCATTGCCCCTCACCCAATTTCAATGCCCGTCCTGAAAACGAAATTTCGTTGCTGGTCATCCACAACATCAGCCTGCCACCCGCGCAATTCAAGACCGGCAAGGTCCAGGCGTTCTTTCAGAACCGGCTGGACGTCACAGAACATCCCTACTTTGAAAGCATCGCCGAGCTGCAGGTGTCCGCGCATTTTCTGATCGAGCGCGACGGTGAAGTCACTCAGTTTGTGTCATGCCTTGACCGGGCCTGGCATGCGGGCGTGTCCGTTTTCGATGGGCGCGAGACGTGCAATGACTTTTCCATTGGTATCGAGCTGGAAGGCACCGATGACCAGCCGTTCACCGACGCTCAGTACAACGCATTGATCAAGCTGACGCGTCAGTTGCAGGCGGCGTGGCCAGCGATTACGACGCAGCGCATTTGTGGTCACAGCGACATCGCACCGGGGCGCAAGACCGATCCGGGTCCGTGTTTTGACTGGGCGCGGTTTCGTGCCGCCTTGGACGTTTGAAGTGAGGAACAGCTAATGAGTTTTCTGGTTTTGTTGCTGGCTGTAGTGATCGAGAAGTTCTCGGCCCTGCGCCAGCGTGTTCAGCGCGATGCGCCGTGGCTCAATCAACTGAACCGGCTGGAATCCAATCCGCGAACCGCCAGGCGGCCATGGTGGATTTTGATCCTCACCGTTGTGCTGCCTTTGGTGATATTGGCACTTGTCCTGACGATTGTCGGCTCGGTAGCGTACGGCTGGGTGGTGCTGCCGATCCATCTGCTGGTGCTGATTTACAGCCTGGGTCGTGGTGACGTTAAAGCCACACTGGGTTCGTTCCGGGACGCCTGCCGCCGTGGTGATCAGGAAGCAGCCGTATTGGTGGCCGAGCGTGACCTGGGGGTCCAGGCCGAGGATGAAGAGCAGCTGCTGGGCGGCGCCCACACCTATCTGCTGTGGCAGGTTTATCAGGGTTTTTTCGCGGTCATCTTCTGGTATTTCGTTTTAGGTCCGGTTGCTGCGCTGGCTTACCGCTTGCTGGCGCTTGCCTCGGAGCACGGCAAGACGCCGGCACTGGTTGAGCGCGCGACTCAGGCCAGGCATGCGTTTGACTGGGTGCCGGTGCGCTTGCTGGCGGCAAGCTTTGCCCTCGTCGGTAACTTTGTGGCGGTCAGCCGAGTAATGCTGAGCGAACTGCTCAACTGGAACATCAGTGCGTCGCGGCTCATCTCCAGGGTCGGTTGCGTCGCAGGCGAGGTGCCCGCGCCGGTGGTGGGTGTAGAGGGCGTCAATAGCCTGGACGTCTTGTGGGAGCTGCTTATTCGCTCGGCCATCGTCTGGTATGTCGGGTTTGCGCTCATCACGCTGTTCGTCTGATCCGTTAACAACAGCGTTGTCGGAAGGCGCCGGGGTTGCCGGTGTCTTCCGATCGATGTCCAACTCTTCTCTCAGGCCACTGCTCGACAAGCCTTTTCCTAAACGCCACCTCGTTGATATGGATCAACGCTCCGCTGTTTTCTGACGCTATTCTTCTTGCCTAAGGGCACTCGCCGCCATCCCTCTGAACTGGAAGTTCTTTCCAGCGCTACCTGCATTTAAAACTCTTGAATGGCCCATTAAAGCTGGCCTGACGCCAGTAACTAGCGGCTGTTAAACGTTGTTTATTGCGTGGCAAGTTCTTGATTAACAAGAATCCTTTGCTATAGCTAAACCTTCTCACTTCTTCCAATAGGGCAACGGAATGTCAGTCGCTAAGAAAATGAGCGTGGGGCAGCTTACGATGCTGACCGCGGTCAACATGTTGGGGTCCGGCATTGTGTTGTTGCCAACCAAACTCGCTGAAGTCGGCGGTATCTCCATCCTGTCCTGGCTGATCACCGCCACCGGTTCGCTGGCTCTGGCGTACGCGTTTGCGCGATGCGGCATGCTCAGCCGAAAGACCGGCGGCATGGGCGGTTACGCGGAGTACACGTTCGGTAAGTCCGGTAACTACATTACTAACTACACCTACGGTTTATCACTTTTGATTGCCAATGTGGCAATCAGCATTACTGCTGTTGGTTATATCCAGACGTTGTTCAATATCAAACTGGGTTCGCTGGAAGTAGGTCTGGCGACTATCGCCCTATTGTGGATTACCACGTTTGCCAACTTCGGTGGCGCCAGCATTACCGGCAAGATCGGTGCCGTGACTGTTTGGGGCGTAATCGCGCCGGTGGTGCTGGTCTCGACGATTGGCTGGTTCTGGTTCGACAGCAGCACCTATGCCGCAGGCTGGAATCCCCATGAGATGCCGTGGTACCAAGCCGCAGGCGCCTCGGTGGCGATCACCCTGTGGGCGTTTCTCGGGCTCGAGTCGGCGTGCGCCAATGGCGATGCAGTGGAGAACCCCGAAAAGAACGTACCGATCGCGGTCCTCGGCGGCACCCTCGGTGCGGCGGTGATCTACATCGTTTCGACCAACGTCATCGCCGGCATCGTCGGCAACGCAGAGCTGGTGTCGTCGACTGCACCGTTCGGTCTGGTATTCGCCAAGATGTTCAACCCCATGATCGGCAATCTGGTGATGGGCCTCATGGTGCTGGCGTGCATCGGTTCGTTGCTGGGTTGGCAATTCACCGTGGCCCAAGTGTTCAAGAGCTCGGCGGACACCGGTTACTTCCTGCCGATCTTCGCCAAGGCCAACAAGCACGGCGTGCCGATCATCAGCATGCTTATCCTGCTGGCGATCCAGACTGCACTGGCGTTGTTGACCATCAGCCCTGACCTGGCCAAGCAGTTCGACACGCTGGTGAATCTGGCGGTGGTCACCAATCTGGTGCCGTACATCCTGTCGATGGCAACGCTCATGACCCTGCAAAAGGTCTCGAACGTTCCGCCAAACAAGGCCCTGATCACCAACATCGTGGCGGGCGTCGCGACGGCCTACAGCTATCTGGCGCTGTACAGTTCCGGCGCCGAGGCGTTGATGCTCGGCGGTGTGGCAACGATTGTCGGCTATACGCTGTTCGGCTACGTCAACACTCGCCTGATCAAACTCGAAGCGCTGAACAACAGCGTGCCCACCCAGACCGTTGCCGCGCAACACATCGTCGGCGAGCCTGTCCCCGTCAATAACCTGAACCTGGCCACTCTGGAGACTCGACCATGACCGACAACAGACACCTGCTCGGCATGCTGGCACTGCTGGTCAGCAGCCAGCCCGACAAACGCAGCGTGTTCGGCCGGGCGCTGATCCAGCTGATCAGCGACGTGGAAGACCGCGCCATCAGCGTGCTGACCTCGGAAAGCCTGAGCGACGCCAAATCGATCCTCAGCAGCGATCCGGCCATTCAGTGTGTGCTGCTCAGTTGGGAAATGGACAGCAGCGACGACCACAAGGAATGCATCGATCTGCTCACGGCATTGCGTGAGCGCAACACGCGCGTGCCAGTGTTTCTAATCAGCGATCGCAGCACGGCGTCGAGTGTGCCGTTGATTGTCATGCAGCACGCCGATGACTTCATCTGGCTACCCGAAGACACCAGTCGCTTTTTAAGCGGACGCATCTTGGCGGCCATCGAGCGCTACCGTCAGGCGGTTCTGCCGCCGATGTTCGGCGCGCTGCTGAAATTCGCCCGCAGCTACGAGTATTCCTGGCACACCCCGGGCCACGCCGGCGGCACCGCCTTTTTGAAAAGCACGGCTGGCCGCGCGTTCTATGAATTTTTCGGTGAAAACCTGCTGCGCTCCGACTTGTCGATTTCGGTCGGCGAACTGGGCTCGCTGCTCGACCACAGCGGCCCTATTGGCCAGGGCGAGCGCTATGCAGCGAAGGTGTTCGGCGCTCATCGCACCTATTACGTGACCAACGGCTCCTCGATGTCCAACCGCGTGATCCTGATGGCCAGCGTGACGCGGGACCAGATCGCCTTGTGCGACCGTAACTGCCACAAGTCCGCGGAACACGCGATGACGCTGTCCGGCGCTATTCCGACCTACCTGGTGCCGACGCGCAACCGCTTCGGCATCATCGGCCCGATCCTGCCGCAAACCCTGAGCGCCGAGGCGGTCAAAGCGGCCATCGCCAGCAATCCGCTGGTCAAGAGCCACATTGACCCGACGCCGGTGCATGCCATCATCACCAACTCCACCTATGACGGCCTGACCTACAACGTTACCCGCGTCGAAGAGCTGTTGGGGCAGAGCGTCGACCGGCTGCATTTCGACGAGGCCTGGTATGGCTACGCTCGGTTCAACCCGTTGTACAAAGATCGCTTCGCCATGCACGGTCGCCCGGAGGATCACGACCCGTCCAAACCCACCGTGTTCGCCACGCAGTCGACCCACAAGCTGCTGGCGGCGTTGTCCCAGGCCTCGATGATTCACGTCCGTAACGGCCGCAACCCGATTCCTCACGGCCGGTTCAACGAGTCCTACATGATGCATGCGTCGACGTCACCCAATTACGCGATCATGGCCTCGTGTGATGTGAGCTCGGCGATGATGGAGGCGCCGAGCGGTCAGATCCTGACCAATGAATCCATTGAAGAAGCCATCGCGTTTCGGCAGGTCATTTCGCGCATGCAGACCGACATGCTCAGCCATGACGACTGGTTTTTCTCGTGCTGGCAGCCGCCGACGGTTCAAGTCGGCGCCACTGCGATTGCCTTTCACGAAGTCGACCCGGTTCGGCTGAAGACCGATCCGAACTGCTGGGTCCTGCACCCGAACGAGGTGTGGCACGGCTTCGGCGACATCGAAGACGGCTACTGCATGCTCGACCCGATCAAGGTGTCCATCCTCAGCCCCGGCATGGGCGACGATGGAAACCTGTTGGATTTCGGCATTCCTGCCTGCGTGCTCAGTGCGTATCTGGGGCATCAGGGCATCGTCGTTGAGAAAACCACCGACTTCACCATCCTCTTCCTGTTCTCCATCGGCATCACCAAGGGCAAATGGGGCACGTTGGTCAACGCCTTGCTGGACTTCAAGCGCGACTACGACACGAACCTTGAGCTGGAGCTTTGCCTGCCTGATTTGCTGACCGCGAACCAGCAGCGCTACGCCGGCATGGGGTTGAAGGATTTGGCCGAAGAGATTTTCGCCGCCATGAAAGAGACGAAGACCACAGCGGCCATGTCCAAAGCGTTCGGTACGTTACCCAAGGCGGAATTCAGCCCGGTGGAGGCCTACGAAAAACTGGTCAGGAACGAGATCGAACAGGTCACGCTGGAGGAGGCAGCCGGACGGATTGCCGCGACCGGCATCGTGCCTTACCCGCCTGGCATTCCGCTGTTGATGCCGGGCGAAAATGCCGGTCCTGTCGCCGGGCCCTTGCTGGCCTATCTTCGCGCGCTGGAGAGTTTCGACCGGTCGTTCCCGGGCTTCACCCACGACACCCACGGGATCGAAAACGAGGCGGGGGTTTATCGGATGCTGGTGCTGAAATAAGCAAAGCTCGCCCGGCGGAGATGGCTCGCCGGGCGGCGTTCAGGCTCAGTGGCTTTGGGCTTTCTGCAGCGCCTGCTGGGTCAGTGCCACACACTCGCGTCCGCCATCATCGTTGTGCCGCGCCAGCGCAGCCTCGGCGCGGTGAACGGTGGTGTCGATGTCGCTTTTCACGGCGTCGCTGAGATCCGGATTGGCGACCTTGGCGTCGCGAATCTTGCTCAGGTTCATCTGGCACTGATTGTTGTCGTCATTGGCATTCGCCACACAGGGCAGGGCAAATGCAGTCAGGAGCAGGCCAGCGAGCAAGGCATGTTTCATGGGGACTTCCGCAGAGGTAAGTGTGTGGCCCGTTATTAGGGCGGACCTTGTCGCATCAGACCTCAGATTCAGGATTTCCGCCAGTGGGTGCCCAGCGCTGACGGTCATTTGACCAGCGAAATGATACCCACCACTTTTTTGTCGCCATCGAGGACCGGCAGGTACTTGCTGTCATTTTTGGCAAGCAGGGTCATCGCGTCTGCCATCGAGTGCTCCAGCGACAGGCTCTCGGTACTGCGCGAGACGATCCGCGCGGCGTCGATGTCAGACCGGTTGCGCCGCAGGGCGTGCGCTTCGGTCTTGTGCAAAATCGCTTCAAGGTCTTCTCGGGAGACGTCAACGAACTCGCCCATCTCCTCCAGCGCCTTCTCAAGATCTTCAGCGTTGAAACCCTCATTGCCGATGGGCGCCTGTTGCGGCGCCGGCAATTCCCCGACGTGCGCTTTCGGGTAGCGCACCCGCGTCAGGTTGTTGTAGATCAGAGCACCGGCCAGCAGGCACACCGCGTTGAGCATCACTGGCCCGAGGACGTGCAGCCCCATGGGAGAGAGTTCGTTCTTCGAGGTAACGATACAGATCGCCACCGCAGCCGCAGGCGGGTGCAGGCAGCGGAAGATGCACATCAGCACGATGGACGAACAGACCGCCACGCTGGCGGCAATGATGGTGTTGCCGAACAGCTTGATGGAGACCAGCGCCACCAGCGCGGCAATCAGGTAGCTGCCGAGGATCGACCACGGCTGCGCGAGCGCTCCGGTGGACACGGCGAACAGCAGCACCGCCGATGCCCCCACCGGCCCCAATAGGTGCAGGGTGATATCGATGCCGAACAGCTCGCGGCAAAACACCGCGCTGACAAAGATCCCCAGGCAGGCGCCAATGGCCGCGCGCGACCATTCGGCCGGGTGCGTGTTGAGCGATTGAGGAATGAAACTACGAAGAAGGTTTTTCACGATCAAGACTTTGAGAGAGGGCAGTGCGCGGGGATTTTCAACACATTGGTTCGCTTAGGCAAACGGCGAATTAATTCAGGCCACTGAACCGAACCGTGTGCCGAGCACCTGCGCATCTGCTGTAAAAAACAAAACCACTCATGCAGCCAGTCCGGGATGACCGACTGCATGAGTGGCTATATGCAAAAAAGCTGCATTCACAGACCGAGCGAAGGAGCTGACGGACGAGCTCTGCGTGCCGGTCGGGACGCTTCAACTTCCAGCAAATGCATGGCCAATACGTCAGTCAAAAACCGAAACTGATCGTTGAGGCCGACCACCTCATTGCTGAAGTGGTTTTCCGCCGCGGGCATCATGAAGGCGTCGAAGCGATTGTCTTCAACGAGACCGTGGCGGTTATTTCGGAGGACGACATGTTGTGAGTAATAGTTTTTCCCAAAGAGGGGAAAGCTAACGTTCAGGGTGACGTCTCGGGTCATGTCGGTGCTCCACATCAAACAAGAAGTTGAAAGCTTGAAAGGTGCTGATAAGTGTCAGCTACTTGGCCTTAATTGGCCTGTGCCACAACACGACAATCCTCTTCGTCTGCGGTCATGACGACCGACGCCAGATCGAAAATTTTGAGGGCGACGACGTAGCTGGTGAAAGCTGTCAGCGTCAAGCAAGTAAGGAGATGAACAACCATTTTCCTGCCCTCGGTTCGTGTTTGGGTGTGAGGGCGATGTTACGCCCATCCATTTTTAGCGGAAGGCATTCGCGGGAATGTTGGTTATCGATGGGATTGATGCAAGAGGACGAGGGGGGCGTATTGGAAGCGCGCTGGAGGGCGAATCCTGTTGAGTCAGAGGATGTGAACCCTCTGACAGAACGCCTTCGCGGGCAGGCGCGCTTCTACAGTGAGAGGAGCGTGTTCTGCCTGCCCGCACGGGCTCTTGATTCAGGCGCGGATGGTTTCGCCATACCGATGCGTGGCCAGGCAGGCCAGCAGCAGGCCGCTGATGGCGACCATCCCGCCGACCAGGCCGATGTTCGCAACGCCCAGCTGGCTGATGACGACGCTGCCCAGCAGCGCGCCACCGCCGATGCCGATGTTGTAAATGCCGGAATGCAGCGCCATGGCCACGTCCGTAGCGTCCGGGGCCATCGCCAGCACCTTGGACTGCATCACCAAACCAAAGCACATGATCGCCATGCCCCAGACCACGCTCAGCGTTCCCATCGATGAAGCACTGCCCGACAGCGGCAGCAGCATCACCAGGCAAGCAGCCAGCGCCCCGACCGAGGTAATCAGCAGGCCGCGCGGGAACTGGTTGTTGTAACGGCTGAAGATCACCGAGCCCAGTATGCCGGCGCCGCCGAACAACAGGAGAATCACCGTGGTCATGTCGCTGGTCATCTTCGCGACGAGTTGCGCGAACGGTTCGATGTAGCTGTACGCCGTGAATTGCGCGGTTACGACCAGGGCTGTGAGCAGATACAACGACATCAGCGCCGGGCGTTTGAACAGCACCGGCAGGCTGCGCAGCGACCCCGAATTCTGGCTCGGCAGCAGCGGCAACGATTTCATCAGCACCAGCACAGTCAGGCCCGACGCCATGGCAATGGCCAGGAACGTGGCACGCCAGCCCAGCGCTTCGCCCAGCACGCGGCCCAAAGGAATGCCAAGCACCATCGCCAGCGCCGTGCCGGTCGCCAGCAGACCGAGGGCCTGAACCTGCTTACCCTCCGGCGCCACGCGCACCGCCAGGGAGGCAGTAATGGACCAGAACACGGCGTGCGCCACGGCGATGCCCACACGGCTGACCAGCAACATGGCGAAGCTCGACGACAGGCTCGACATCACATGGCTGGCAATGAACATGAGGAACACGAACAGCAGCAACTTGCGCCGCTCGATGTTGCGGGTCAGCAGCATCATCGGCAGCGAGGTCAGCGACACAATCCACGCATACACAGTAAGCATCAGGCCGACCTGCGCGGTGGTCATGTCAAAGCTGTGCCCGATGGCGCTCAACAAGCCCACTGGCACGAATTCGGTCGTGTTGAAAATGAAGGCAGCCAACGCCAGCGCGATCACGCTCAGCCAACTTCCGGTGTGTGCGTTAGTGGTATTCATTAAATCGAATGCCCTCCTGAAAATTCGGTTTGCCGCTTACCCCATAAAAACGCCGACAAACAAAAATACCGCTCAAGGTGTTTACCTGGGCGGTGCGTGCTGTCAGCTGAATATTATGAGTATGGGGAAGTGCGACTGGATGTTGCGAATTCTACGCCCTTGTTAACGTTGTCACAACCGAGGCACGGGCTGGCGCGCGGCTGGGCAAGCGAGGCCTGGCAGGTCATTCAGACAGTCAGGTTTTTGGCCCAACGCCCCGTGCTCAAGGCGCCACCGTTTGACAGACCCGCGTTACTGTCCTTCGCTGTTTGTAGTCAGGGCGACAATTGGACGCACTCAGGAAGGTGCGCCTTACAGGACGTTAATCAATCGGGTTATCCCGCAGGATGCTGTGATGAACCTCTCCGGCCGGACGCTGTTCGGCACCTTTCTACGCGTTTCGTGCATATCGTTGTTATTGCCAATCGCACCCATCGAAGCGGCCTGCACCCTTGCGTCCGGCGCGGGCAACGACAGCTCCGTGTGCGACAGCGGCGTCAGCGCAGGCTTGATCGATCTGGCCGGCAACAACGTTTTGATATTTCCCGAGGGCGGCAGCGGCGTTGTATCGGGCGACGTCCTCTACGGCGGCGGCGCTGACCGGATCATCATGAGCTCGGGCACGCTCCAGGGTGCGGTTAACCAAGGGGCCGGCGCGAACGTGTTCGTCATGGACGGCGGGACGGTGACAGGCCGCGTCGTGCAGGGCGCCGGTATCGATAACGTCTTCATGCACGGCGGTAGCGTCCAGTCGCTGGCGCAAGGTGACAGCCGCGACGTATTCTCCATGAGCGGCGGCACCATCATCGGCGCATTCGAGGACGGCGATGTCGCCACCATGAGCGGCGGCACAATCGGCCGCGTCGACATGAAGCTCGACAACAACCTGTTCGAGCTGTCGGGAGGGCGGATCGTCGGCAACCTCGTCACCGGTTTCGGCCGGGACACCATTGTCATCAGCGGTGGCAGTATCGGCGGTAATCTCAGCGTCAGCGGTGGCAACGACAGCATCAGCGTGAGCGGCGGAACAATATCGGGTGAGGTTCGCGCCAGCTTTGGCGACGACGTATTTGGCTGGAGCGGCGGAGGCTTGATTGACGCCTCGGTGCTCATGGGCGACGGCAACGACCGGGCCTTGATCGGCAACCTTGACGAGCGCTCGCTGAGCTCGACCCCATCGGTGGACGGTGGTCTGGGCAGCGACCGCCTGACCTTCATTCAGACATCAACGGCCGGCGCCGGTCGCTACCCGGGATGGGAGACGGTCGAACTCACCGAGCAGTCCCGATTCAAGCTGGAAGGTAATTTCTTTCTGGGTGACAGCGTAAGCGGCACCGGCACGTTCGTGATCGACAGCACCAGCGTTCTTGATGTCAGCCAAGGGTCCGTTCGCCCCTACACCGCAGGTCAGTTAACGACGTTGAGTAACGCCGGGGTTATCGACATGGCCACCAACAGCTCCGTTGCCAGCGACACACTGACCGTCGATGGCAACTACATCGGCAGCGCAGGCCAATTGTTGCTGCAGACCACGCTGGGCGATGACCGCTCGGCCAGTGACCGACTTGTAGTGTCCCAGGGAACCATCAGCGGCAACACGCAAGTCGGTATTCGTAACCTCAACGGGCTGGGCGGGCTGACGCAGGTGAACGGCATCGAAGTGGTGCAGGCGATTAACGGCGCGACGAGTACAAGTGATGCATTCGTGCTGGGTAATCGCGTCGTAGCGGGCGCCTATCGCTACCAGCTGTTCAAGGGCGGACTCACGGCGGGCACTGAAAACAGCTGGTTCCTGCGCTCATCCGTGGCGGCGATCCGCCCTCCTGCGAGCGCGCCACCGATGCCTCCGAATGCCCCGCCCGTGGTGGGCCCGGTGGTAAACCCCGTGCCGGATCCCGTCACGCCGCCGCTCGTTATCCCGCCAGCCGTCACCGAGCCTGCACGTCCCATTCCCGTTGCTGCGGATGAACCGCCTGTTGAGCCACCTACCGCAGTTCCCGCCGCGTTGCCTGTCACGCCTCCTACGCCCATCGCGCCTTCGGCCACGCCTGCTGACGCGTCACCAATACCGGCGCCATCGGCGTCGCCTTTTCCCGACATCTCGCCTGGCGCCGAGCCGATCCCGCTGTACCGTCTGGAGGTGCCGATCTACTCGGTGTTCATCCCCGCCGCACAAATCATGGCACGTGAGGCAGTGGGCACTTTTCATGATCGCCAGGGTGATCAGCGCCTGCTCAGCGAAACCGGTATCACCAGGGCAGGGTGGGCACGGCTGTACGGCAGCGATGTGCGCCGGGAGTGGGCCGGCACGGCGTCGCCCCGCTTCGATGGGTCGACCAAGGGCTACCAAGTGGGCCACGACCTGTATGCCGCACCCACCGATTCTGGCCAGGTGCAACACGCCGGGGTTTTCGTGGGGCAAAGCCGGCTGCAAGGCAGCGTCAAAGGATTCGCCGAGGGTTTCAAAGACACCAAGGCGGGGCGCATGAAAGTCAACGGCGATCACTTTGGCGCCTACTGGACGCTGGTCGACCCCGATGGCGCATATCTGGACGCCGTGGTCATGGCCACGCGTCTCGACGGCAGCAGCCGATCCCATCAAGGAGTCAGGCTCGACACCGGCGGCCACTCGCTCAGTCTCTCCCTGGAGTCCGGTTATCCGATGGCGATCTCCGAGCACTGGGTTGTCGAACCGCAGGCGCAAGTGATTCACCAGCGCATCGATCTCGACCGGTACAACGACGGCATCTCCGACGTTGCCTTTGATTCCCAGCCCTACTGGACCACTCGGCTTGGCGCACGCGTGAAGGGGCGTTACGTGGTCGACAACCTGCCCGTCGAGCCCTACGTGCGGGCGAACCTCTGGCATGTGCTGGACGGCAAAGACACCGTCACCTACAACGGCATCGACCGGATCAAAACCCGGCACACGTCCTCATCGAGCGAGCTCGGCGTTGGGGTTGTCGTCGGCGTCGCACCGGGCGTCAGCGTTTATATGGCGGTCGATTACGCTGCGCAGCTGGACAGCAATGACTTGGCGGGGGCTAGCGGCAGCATGGGGGTTCGTGTCAGTTGGTGAGCGTGACCGGGCAGGGAGAAGCGAAACCGCCCGTCTAAGCTGGGGCACTCTTGGCGCTCGAAGGCTTCTCATAAACATGGTGCGGACAACCCGCGCGTAGACGAGGAGATACTTTACATGGCCAATGGCGCTCCGCTGACCGGAACATCAGCACACACCGACCCGGATGAAGAGCTCGGTTTCGATGAGGAATCACCTGATGTGTCCGACCCGCAGGTAGACCCGACCGAGCCAGCACGGACCGAGAACGATCCAGTGACCGAAGAGCCGACCACTCGGCGTGGTAATGACGAGCCGTTGCCGGGGAAGGGTGGGGTTTGATCCGGTCGCTCTGAACGTAAAAGCCCCGCTGGTGATAGCGGGGTTTTTTGTGGGTGGTTGAATAGTGCTTGTGCTTTGCTAGTTGGCGATGCCTATTGGGCTGGCAGATATCATATCCGCTACACCTCATACCCTAGCAGCGGGACATCAGAGGTGCTTTTGTAAAGAGGATTGTTGCTGTAATGGGTTTGCTCCAGCAGAGCTGGATTCCAGGCTCCCGTTTTGGCTGCCAAATACAGCATGCCTAGCGTGATCGGTATATTCCCCTGCCTTTCTGCGCCTCGCCTGAAGGCAAGCAGATCGTAGCCTTCTGGCACGAAGTACCGGCACGGGTCATAGTTTTCGATCTCAACCGCAAATCGCTTGAAAAACTCAGGCATCAGTTCGTTTGCGTCGTCGCCTTCAACGCCCAAGTCACGATTAATATCGGTGGAGAGGCTCAAGCCTTTGAACGCGTCTTTGCCGAATTCGAAGGTGTCTTGAATGCACCGTATTACGTTGCCAAGCAGCTCATAATCAACGTCATCGTTGGTCATTCAAAATACCTGGTCTTCGGGTCGCACAATGGCGTTGTAGGTGACGACGGTCTTGTAGCCGATCAAGCCCCGCTCGGCAGCAGTATAAGCCCATCCGACGACGGGAATAGCACGGCCTACGAAGCCAGCGATATAGGGTGTTCGTCTCAACCTGGGCGGTGCCATTCCGACGAGCGTTGGCGCTCGATACCCGCCGGGAAATTTTTTTCCCTGAGCACGCGCCTTGAAAGTATTGATGCTACAGACGTGTTCGGGATGGCGCCGCCAGGCTTCCCGCGAGTTGGAATGATATTGGCTCCGCTCACGATCGCCAAGGCAGACGCTCTGTCTTCCAGACGAAATTCCGCGGGCTTTAGCAGTTAGAGCACTAAGGATGCTCGCGGTCCTCACTGCCCAAGCTTTCGTAATTTCAGACACAAAAGAAGACGTCCGGAGACGTCTTCTTTTTGGATTTGGTGGGCTGGGGTAATCTGAACTCGTTGCGTAACCTGTTGATTTATATAAACTCTTATGGTTTTGGATTTTTGTTGGAATACTCTTTGGAATACTGAGCCGCGTTGCAATGCTTAGAGGCGTAATAGGCCGAGCGGATATGGTTCCTCCTGATCTGGAGGACTTGATCGTGTCCCTTCAACGTTGGCGTCGATCCATCCCTCCTGTTCTATCCATTCGACTTTAGGCTGCCCGGCTTGTGGCCGGCGTAATTGTCCTTATTGTCCTTATTTTGCTAGGTTTCTTTTGGTGTTGAATCGTTGTCCCCCATTTGTCCCCCCAGTTAGGGCTTGCGTAACTGTGAGACGGCATCAGGGCACTCCAGTGCTTGAATTCGACTGAAGGACGGATCAAGGTCGCTATGTTACGGATAATCCTCTGCGTCAATAAAGGCTTGTTGCTATGCTCACGCGCTTTCGTTCGTCATCAGGCAAGGAGTGGGCTGCCACCATGGCGTCATTGATAACAGAAGATTTGAGCCAGCCCGGTACCCATGCGTTGGTGATTGGAGTGAGTGCCTACGAATTTCTGCTCGGGAGCCAAAATTGCAGCTTGCAAGGTCAGGAATTTGGTATCGGCCAACTTTCAGCCGCTGCTCGATCTGCATCAGAGTTCGCTGCTTGGTTGATGGAAGACTATAGCCGCAGCAGCCTACCTTTGCGCAGCTTGCGCGTGCTTTTATCTCCTTCACCAGATGAGACCATCGCGCCAAGTATTCACGCTCTCCTTAAAGGTAACTGGAAGGCCACCAGGCAAAATGTCGAGGCCATGTTCAGCGAATTCAGAGATGCTGCCGCAAGCCAGGAAGATAATATCGCCATTGTGTATGTTGTAGGGCACGGTGTGCAGTTTAGTAAAAATGGTGCGGTATTGTTGTTGAATGATTTCGCTGACCCGCAGCATCGTTATGCAACGTATACCGGTGCTGTGGATATGAAAATGATGCACGACGCTATGAACCATGAAGAAACTGCCCAGACACAATTCTGGTTCGTCGATGTATGCCGCGATGTGCCTGCCGACGTCGAACGCTACGACGTCCTCGCCGGTGTGATGGGTGGTAACGTAAGCCGTGCCGGTTCAGCCAAGACTTCTCCGTTGTTTCTCTCGGCATCTTCTGGGCAAGGTGCCTTTGCAAGCAAAGATAAACTGACTCTCTTTTGTGATGCTCTTATGTCGGGTCTTAAAGAGGGGCATGCGGCGCGCTCCGAAGGAGAGCGCAACTCTCCTTGGCGTGTGTCGGTCAATACGTTGGTCGAGTACCTACCTGCGGCAGTGCAGTCCTTGGCCAACGCAGCCGGTGAGGTACAGCAGGTTGAATGCACTGGAAAAATCACCAACGCAATTTTCCACGAATGTTCGAAGCCGCCTGATGTCGACTTGACGATTTCTATTCGATCAGGTTTCAACAGCGCCAACTACACGGCCAACCTCAAGCATCGAGGTGCATTGCTTTACGCGAATCATTCAGCGTGGCCACTCACCGCTAGGGTCCGTGCGGGTCTTTATACGATTGAAGTAACGACTCTCACTCCTCCAGATAAAGATGAGGATTGCCTGAATCTCCAACCTCCCAGCAATGAGAAGGTGCTGCCCCTATGACAACTGATGGAGATAAGAGTGGGGTGTTGCAGATAGATGTCGATTCAAAACTCTACTATCGCGGCCAAGGGATCCGGGTGGAAATTCGCGACAGTGATTTGATTTTGATCCAGCCTGCGACCACTCGTCGACGCTTTGACCTGCCCATCGGGCTCTACGAAATTAGCGCGGTTCTCGAGGATGGGAAGCGAACCACCAAAATTGTAGCGGTCACCGAAAAAGAGTCGACCCGTATCTCGCTGGATCCAGATTTGCCATTTCAGCCGCCGGCGTCTACAAAGGAGCACGATTTTCATTCGCTAAGCGAAATGCACCAGCTTGAATCCTTGAAATCAGAAATGGAATTAGTCGACATCAGTTCAGATGTCACCGTATATGCAGTGGAAAGCCATTGGATCATCCGTCATGCAGAGGACATGGAGCAGGTTCCAGTTGCAACATTACGTATAGCCGGACGCGCGGTTCGAGCAAGCCTGCCTATTAGTGCTGGCGACCATCGCTACTCGGTGACTTGTCATGTAAAACGCCATGCCGAAACCCGATCTAAACTACCCGAGATCAATATCTCGCAATCCCGTAGCATTGCCTCAGCGATGGAGAGCATGGTTTTCGCTGGTCAGTTTGAGTCGGCCGCACGGCTTGCCAGTAACGCGATGAAAACCTTGCTGGAGAAGTTCGTCGATCCAACCGGTGCCGTACTGGCCGCACTGATCCTTCACAAGACAGATCGCCTCGATGATAAGCTAGCTCTTCTCATCCATTTGGTACAGCGTTTCGACTGGCTTCCTGACGGTAAAATCTTGCTCGCCTCGCAGTTGGCGCGAATTCCTGAGAAGCGTCACATAGCGTCGCAACTTGCTTGTGATGCGAGTAAGCAGCGAATTTTATTCACCGAAACCTTCTCCTTACTTCTTGATCTGCTGCGCTACTGGCCGGCTGAGGGCGACAGTAGTGCTCGTAGCGAAGCCCTGTCTCGTCTGGGTAAATGCGCGCCCTTTGTCGACTGGCGCTCGACCTATTTATGCGACCGATTACCGGAGGACCACGATGCTGACGCTGCAACTCCTACCCGCGCGTGAGGGTGATGCCATCTGGGTGCGCTGGGGCAACTCTGAAGCGTCTTATCAATTGCTGATCGACATGGGCACCGAGGAAACTGGCAGGCAGTTGCGTGAGCGCATCAACAGCCTGCCGGAAGCTCAACGAGTATTCGAGCTGATAGTGGTCACCCACATAGACCGAGACCATATTGGTGGCTTGTTGTCCTGTCTAGTCGATGCCGCTCCCCTACCAGGTTTTGCGACTAAGGATTTTTGGTTTAATGGTTTTGCGCATCTCGATGGCCACAAGCCAGACAGTGGGCTTGAGTCGATGGGTGCCGTTCAGGGCGAACGATTGAGCCGCTGGCTTGAGACACAACACTGGAACGAACATTTCAATGGTGGTCCCGTTTGTTGTGAAAAGACGCTCCCTCTTCCTTGGCTGGATCTGGAAGGCGGTATGCGGTTGACCGTTTTAGGACCAACAGCAGAAAGGCTCAGTGCGTTGAAACCTATTTGGAAGAAAGAAGTGCAGGCAGCGCTGAAGAGGGAGCAGCATAGCACCTCAGTACTGGAACGGATGGGGGGCACTGCAGACCTTCGAGAGCTAGACAGCCAGTCGGAGCTCAGTCGCCTCGCCGAGCGAGGTCGGAACCGCGATGATAGTCCGGCTAATGCCAGCAGCATTGTCCTGTTACTGGAGTATCAAGGTAAGCGAATATTACTGTCCGGAGATTCTTTCTCTACGGACTTGAAGAGATCAGTACAGTTGTTGTCTCCGACCCAGCCACTTGAGCTGACAGCCTTTAAAATCCCTCACCATGGCAGCAATGGCAATCTGTGTAAGGCGATGATAGAAAGTGTGATTTGCCAACAATGGCTAATTTCTACCGATGGCTCGCGGTTCCGGCATCCAGATGACGAAACTCTAGCTCGTATTCTCAGCTATAGTAAACAACGTCCTGCAAATGTCGGATTTAATGTCCCGAGTGTTATCAATGAAAAATGGGATAGGGATGACTGGCGCAGTGCGTTCGACTACGTCACCACGTATGGCAACGCACAGGATGGATTAACGATTACCTTCTAGCCGTTACTGGTTCTTGCGTATGCGTTCAGCAAGGCGTTCTCCTGTGACCTTTGCCTTTTTAATGGATGCAACTTCACATTCCCAGACAACAAATACTCTCCAGCCCAACGCTTCGAGAGTATTTGTTACGCGGCAGTCCCGAGCGACATTTTTCTCGAACTTTTCCACCCAAAATGTTGTGTTGCTTTTAGGTGTCGTGGCAATACTGCAGTCGAAATGCCTGTGCCAGAAGCATCCATGGACGAAAACCACAGCCTTGTACCGGGGGAAGACAAGGTCAGGCTTGCCGAGTAATCCAGCTCCACCCAGGCGGTAGCGGAGGCCGAGACCATGCAATACTTTGCGCAGCGCTATTTCTGGGCGAGTGTTACTCCCCTTGATTCGGGCCATCCTTTCTGACCGTTCTTTAGGGGAGAGGAAGTCGGTCATATCCGACCTCCAGCTCGAGAGCTCCTAAACCGGGCTTTCATCTCCCTCCTTTACCAGTTCGTAGAAAGGTAGACCACGAATTACCTCTCCTGAAATATCGAAAGACTTATAGAGACAGTGATGGTTAGGTAGGGTCTTCACACGCTCTGATAGTTCAGCAAGATCCGATGTAAAGCCAAGGACTCCCAGTTCGGCGGGCGTGATGTTTGGTACCTTGTGGATGAACCAGGACAGTAATGGTTCCCTGTAGTCGGTAGCGCCGACCTTGAAGTGCCTAAGGAATTGCGAGGCTAGTATCACGCCAGTGCCGAACTCCCGCCCCTGTAGCAACAGCTTGCGTAGAACGTCGAACTCGTAGCGCATGATATTGTCGGCTTCGTCCACCAATAGGTAGGAGTCGATCGCTCTGAGCTGCGGGTCGGTGCCTGTAAACGCTCGCTTGGGCACCTTGAGCATGTTCTCGTAAAACATGTTTAGTAAGATGGCGACGAGCATGTTTTTGCTTCGGTCATCTTGTCCCATTGAGCTCAGGGATATCACCACGACGCCATCGAAGAATTCGTCGAAAAATTTTGTCTCACCTTTGGTCTTTGCAAACACCTCCATGTCCACCAGATCGTCAATAATTGCCATTGGAGCGTCCGACTTCCCGCCAAGTATTTCTCTGTACTCCGCATGGATATCGTAGATCGTAGGCTGGCGGTCTTGAGTATTAGCTGATTCGTAAGCGTTACGGACCGCTGCTTTAAGTTTGTCCCGCTGCACTGGACCTATGCCTGAGTACACCTTGTCGAGGACATCTGCGAAAAACCGGAACCGATCCAACCATGGTGCTGAGGATTCGCCCATTCCGGTGGTATCAAATAGGTTCAGAGGTAGGTGGTAGGGCTTCACCACCTTGGCCCCAGTAGCCTCTACGAAATCTGGGCTACTAAAGTCGCTCTTATAATCGAAGATCAAGAAGCGTGGCTTGATCCCACGGTTTGCATCGCTGGCTCTGGAGATCTGCAGGATAAGCGATTTGAGGAATTGGGTCTTGCCTGTGCCGAGGTCACCTGCCACACCGATATTCAACTGATTGAGTCGAGTATCGGATATGTTCAAACTTACCTGTCTTGGCTCGAATCCATCAACTGTTTTACCTACAGAAAGGATTACTCCGCTGCCTAACTCGTAAGGAGTCAAGGAAGCTGCGGTCTCTCCATTTGAACTGCTGGGAGATGCTTCTTCACTGATTAGCTGCACAACAGGTACGTTGTTTGAAGCTATCGAAGGGTCTATCGACTGTTCGCTTTCCGCTGCAGAACTGTCGAAAGGTGGCAAGCCGGTCTTCTGGGCTAGCAGGGGAGGTAATAGTCCCCAATCACCCACCTTGGCGCGCACGGCGTCGTAGAATGACTGTGGGTCACTGTCGAGTACGATTCGACCTGCATCCTTGCTTGAAATAACAATCGTCTCGTCGAAATTGTCGCCATCACGATTATGTGGGCCGCTTAGGCTAGATTCGTCAACGACGATGAGTCGTCCCCGTACGTCTAGACTTGGTCTCGAGTCGGGGTCGAGGATCGCTGCGGCGATTAGCTCGTGGTACCCGGCCCAGCGAGTAGCATGTCCTTCTACGGCCTGATGCTGACTATAGACTCGTAAGCCAAAGCCAATCATCGAGAGTAGTAGATGTTGGTAGGCCAGGCTCCAGGCCAGAGAGTTATTGGCCCGTTCCTCGATGGCTTGCAAAAGGTTTGAGAGTGTTCTGGCCTGAGATAGGGCTTCGACGGAATCGGTTGCTCCAAACACGCTTCCTTGGCGGCACTTGACCTCTATGGGCGTCAGATGCAAATGGACTTTGTCGCCACTGATTCGCACGCCCACGACAAGCAAGTCGGGGCGTGAAAGGGAAGTGTCTTTGCGCTCCTTGCCAAGCGAGCGTGCAAGGTCGGCAAGGTAACCTCTGAACGGGTCGACGGGA
Organism: Pseudomonas sp. ME-P-057; assembly: GCF_030208975.1. NCBI lineage: Bacteria > Pseudomonadati > Pseudomonadota > Gammaproteobacteria > Pseudomonadales > Pseudomonadaceae > Pseudomonas > Pseudomonas sp. ME-P-057. The sequence goes on along the minus strand of NZ_JARVSX010000005.1, from coordinate 96,757 downwards.
ACGATTATTGCGATTGTAATTTCCTCTGGCGAACCCGCGAGCACTGGTAACAGGCTGTTCAGGTTTCCTTCAGTCCGGAACTGGTCTTGAAGGAGTCGGACCGCTAGGAATAGGCCGAGGTCGCCTGTAGCGCCTGTATCGTCCCCGGAGAGCCCGCGAACCGTGGGAATTCCTCGCCTAGCAACCTCTAGAAGAATCTGCTCGATCTTGGCGTCGTCCAAGTCGTCGCATCCCGGAAGAGGCTTCAGAACACGGCGTAAGGCATCACGATCGGCTTGCTTGACCTGCGACAAGAGGTAGTAGCCGCTGGTATCGCCTGCACGATGGGAGTACGAGGGAAGGTCGTAGTCCCACAGATAAGTGCCTTCGATCCAGCCACCCAAAAAACAAGCTGGGTCAATTGCAGAAGACGAGACTGCAACATAGCCAGCGCTATTCCCTTTAAGCATGTCGGACACTGCGTGAACGCTGGGCGAGAACTGCAGGCCAACCTTACTGTCCCTCATCCTTTCAACCTTAAGCATGCATGCTGAAACCTTGTCGGCGAATTGTTCGCCAGAGGGAGGCATCTGCCGGCCTTGACGGGATTCACTTAGGAATGAGCCTTGAAGCTGACGCCTGACCCTGTGTCTGATTAGGCCACCAACACCCATCGGTGAGAGCATGCCTACATCCTTGGAACCAGGTTCTGCCGAATCCAGTTGTGCAATTATTCCCAGATCCGGCGTTGCGCCTAACGGTTGTTTGTCATACCAGCGAACGTGGTTATCGGTGTCCTCGGAGAGGTTGGCGATCGTGGCCTGGTCAGGTCTTCCTGAAAGCCTAGTGTCGAAGACTTCCAAAATCTTCGCACCGACGCTTTGCGTAGGTGTGTTCGCGCTTCCGTTACCGAACCGCTTTGTACACCAGTTGGTCAAACCTTCATTGCAGGCATCAGTAGTTCCACCTGCGCTAGACACTACTAGACTGATAATGGGTTTCGCTGCAAGAAGGCTGGTTACATCGTCGAGTGCGCGCGAAACCTGAGCCGGGCTGAATCCACTTGAGATGCCGCCGACAGTTAGGCCGAAGGTATTGTCGAAGGGGGGGCGCCGGGTACGGGCTGGTAACTGGCCCAGGCGAGAGCCATTCCAAAGGACAGACCAGTAGTCGGAACTACATTCGACTGACAGGAAGTCTATCCGCTCAATGCCACTCGGAGACTGTAGCGAGATGGTTAATAGGTCGGGAACACAATCTGGGTCAAGGATACTTGCCGCCGGACAAGGCAAGGGGGAGTCGCCTTCCACCTCGTCCAGTAGGACTTTCTGGGCAAGACAATGCCATGCAAGCCGCAACGGATGAAGGGGGGAAAGGATGATGGCTTCTGGAATTCTACTCAGAGTTCGTCCGTCTAGTTCTAGCGAACAGACCGCAACGGTATCAATCCAACAAGCGACGTCCGGGTCGGTGTCGAGCCAAGACATGTAAGCATCTAGATAGGTTTCAACGAGTACGCGAAACTCCGTATCCTCCGACAGCCAGGCTCCTAGCGTCGCGGATTCGATGAGTCCCGACTGGTCATCGCCTCGAATGTATTTTGCAATCTCTTGGCGAGTTTCTACGAATCCCTTTGGTGGCTGGAAACTCAGGATATTGGGGCGGGGGTCATGCAGGAAGCGGCCTTGAGAGAGAATGGGGCCATTAGCGGCATTCCAGTTGGGTGGAACCCAACTAGATACGTAGTCATCTGCTATCACTAGTGGGCTGAACGATTTGGCTACGTTCTGCTCCTCAAGTATCCAAGACTGCAAGCTTGAAGCGCGCGCATTCCGGTCCAGATGGACGACGGCCTTTGTATCGAATTTTTCAAGATGTCGGCGGTTCAGCTTGATTAAGCGCTCGAATTCGCTGCGGCAGCCTTCCTCTTTTGCCTCATCGCAAGCAAGGTAAACTCTGCAGGACTGAGGGGAAGTCTCGTTCAAGAGCTTGAAGGCTATATCTAGTTGATACTTACCGTCAGCCTCCACTTCTACTAAATATTCATTCTCTCCAATGAGGCGCGCGTCGATGGATTGTTGCTGTCCTTCTAGCTCAGTAGCATCGTCCGGCATGCCCTCTACGTTGCCAATGGTTGCCCCTGGCGATAAGTGGAGGCGCAATTCATATCGCCCCGAACCAGGTAGTGAAAGGGATGTCTCCCAGTCTATCGCCGCAGTCTTCTTACTAGGTTTCTTAGGCGGTGACAGTTTTGTCGCTAGTCTGCAGGTTACCAGTATCCCTGGCTTCCAGTTCATTAAGGAAATGACCCGGACACTTGCAGGCTTGCACCCCGTAGAGGTGACCTTATAAGTCATGGGTGTCTTGTGTGAGGGAGGGAAAAAATCAGTGTATTCATTAACTCCGCTAGAGGACGCTTGGAATGGAGTTGGCGCCTTGCCATAGGAGCCCCCCGTCAGTAGAAACTCTTCTGGTTGACCGCTTTCGCTCGTAGAGATGGCTAGCTCCACCTTGTCACGAACGATCGCTGGCAGGCCCTTGGTTGCGGGAATAATACTATTCGTGCATCGAATGCTGATTTCTCCGATGGCTTCATCGGGCTCTTCGGCAAGCAGATCAGTCCATTGCTCTATAGTTAGCAGCGTCCACCAAAGGGGTGGAGAAATTAGCGTTAGGGCTTTCCCCGGCAAATAAAAAGCCTGGGTAGCACGTTCAAAGGCAGTAGGGACGTCGCAGTTTGCTTGAAGGTGGTGAAGCAATGCTCGAAGAGCTTGAGCAATGTCGTCAGGCGCAACGTGTGCTAGGCGTTCAATACCAGTCTTGAACCCATCTGCTAGCTCATCTGCAATTTTAGCTATGACGGAGAGCTGTGCCTTCGAAGAGATCCCACTGTCTGCCATTGGGGGTAGACCGCATGCCAGAGCAAGCGCATTTCCCGGTGAGAGATGTAGTTGAGCGGTCTCTATCGAAAATATGCGTGACAGCATGCGCCATGACGCTGAGTGGTTGGCGTGTTCTGGATCCACTTCGTCGATTGAGCTTGCAGCTGCACGGATTAATTGCTTCGCATCGTCTCTCTGCGAATCTACGATACCTGCGACCAGTAATGCCTCGTTTACCGATTGCTGCACAAAGCCATCGTCCCACCACTTTTCGAGATCGGAACTCATGCCGAAGACATCACTTGAAGACTCGATCGAAAGGTTGTTGTGCTGGCCCGCAGGAACTAAGGCTACGAAGCTGGAATTATTTGGATCATTTCGTACATCCAGCAAGTGGTCGTTATCGCATTTGCCAGACTCCCCGATACGAAGCTTATGACTAATCATCTGGTCAGTTGGATACTGGAGCAGTACTGGTAACATCACCATACTGCCGTCTATTCCAGACATGACTTGAATTCCCCCATCACGAGCGAGCTCTTCGTAGACTTGCTCGAGAATCTCAAGGGGAGGGCCACGGAAAATTAGCCGGTATTCAAATTTCTTGCCGCTTAGCCCCTGTGTTGCACCCAAAGCTTTTTCACGGACAATTGACGCCAGCCAGTTTGCGAGTTTATTCATAATCGTACTCCTGAAGGGCTTGGCTCGTATGGAACGGTGGCAATAGCAGCATGCCGCTCTCGGCGTCTGGGCTATCGAGCACAAGGCCTAGCATCCTCAGCTGGTGCCCCAAGTCATTCCTGGCAATTTCGTGTTTATCTACGGTCACGCCATAGGCTTCGAGGTGTAGCCCTAGTCTATGGATTGAGCGTGGCCCACCCATCCCGGCGAGGGCGCAGTGGACTAATGCCAACACAGCTACAGGTCCAAGGGATACGATCCATGGACTGGATGGGCTGCTTCCTTTTTTCTTGAGAATATATCCCTGGTCATACCCCCTGAGTAACGGAACTGCAGTCTGGCGTTGCCCTAGCGCGTGCCTTGCGAACTCCAGTAGATTCGAGCCGATGCCCTTCCTGCATAGCAGCGCGCGAGCTTCTTGCTCGCGTATATCGATAACGGTTTCGAGAGTCCCAGCGCGAAGAAGGGCATTTCTATGGTTTTGAATATGCTGGCAAAGTGCGGCAATTCCTTTGCTTGAGGAGAAATCGCCTTCGTAGGGGGTACCTATTTGCTTGAGTGACCAAAGGAGCGTATTTATCCCAAGCCTAGCGTTTAGGTAGCTGGAAACTTTGTCTTTGATACCTTGAAGAGCTTTTCCTCCGTAAGCCATGTATTGCGGGGCCTCAGGGAAGATTGCGTTCCTTACCTCTTGCTCGTTTGGCGCCGCGCCTTCGGAAAGTGCTGCGGAAAGACAGCTCCAAATCTTCGCGTGGACGTCACATAGCCATGTGACATGGGAGACTGTTCCTAGACGCAACACAGCCTCTAATAAACTAGTCCATTGCCGGCGAGTCATTGAGTCTTTCGCCTGCATGATGGCTTGAAGGTCCTTGGCAAATCGTCTGGCGGGCAGAAAATGAATATTCTGAAAGTCGGACGCCGTCAGTGTTGTCGCTTCCTCCTCCGGGATCCGCGCTAGAGACCATGTTCCTGCGCCTTGATTCCACGACGTTGTCTCCTGCTCAAGCCAGCGGGCGAAGAAGTCGTCGTTATCATTGACACTTAGAGAGTCAAAGAGACTTTTCCAAAGGCGCTGCGCTGATTCTTGATCCTTTGAGCCCAGGCAGACCATGCGGCGTATCAAGCTGCCGGCAGGCCAGGAGTTGCTACTTAGCCGAGCGGAGCCGGAGAAGATCGCCGCTCCTGGCACGAGTGGAGTAACCTGCACAAAGCGTTTGGAAGACTGATTAGGAAGCTTCGGACTCTCCAATATCCCGTGAAGCACTGTATGCCAGGCATCCACGCCTATCACGGCTCCGCTTGGCGGCAGTTGGCTCTTTTCCCGAAGTTTCTGTATGCGTCGATCTAAGTCACGTCCCGCCTGTGGCACGCTGCCTTCGCTTACTGATTCAAAGCCTATCGTCCGGTAGAGCGAGGCTAGAAGGACCTCTGAGCTTGCGTACTCTGGCGCAGGGCTCATGGCTAGAGCCGACTTCTGATAAATGCTGTTGGAGAAGCGCCACGGTGCTTGCTTGAATTCCATAAGGCTCATTCGACATCCTCCTTGCTTGCGACTAAGCCATCCCATGAGCGAGCTACTACAGTGCCATCTGATCCGATGCGGATTTTGGCATGCTCGAGAAGTTCCTCATCCCGGACGATGGATCCGGAAAGACGAGCTTTTGTTGTATCTAATAGGGCCAAGACCGTACGAGGGAGAGAGGCAGGGGATAGTCCCCTCTCTAGCTCCTTCACTGCCTTGAACAAGTCATAGGTAAGAGGGATTGCTTGCGCCGATTGCACATGGCCCACCCCGAGGTAGCAGATTGGTGGGCGAGGCCGTCCTGAAGTGTTCTGGGGCAGCATCCTGACCTGGCGTAGAGGCACAACCAATGTCGCCTGACGTTGCTTGGGTGGAAGTGGTTGTCCGAATGTAGTGGTTAGTGAGACCTCGAATTCCTGACCTGTATTCAGCAGGCCTTTCACTTGCTGTACAACCTCATAAAGCTGGTGCTTGTCATTTTGTTCGACGACCAGCTGGAAAGCCTGCAGGATCTTGAAGTCTGCAACTACTGCCGTTCGGGTACAAATGCTTCTACGGACTAGGCGGCAAGCAAAGTCGCGGAGTAAATGTTGAACACGACTGGCCGCGACGGGTCTTCTTCGTCGGATAACAGGCATTGAAAGCATGTCGTCTGCATTAGAAAGTCGCTTGAGTAGCTCCAGCTCGCTTCGCGATAACACTTTATATTTGCGGATGAACTCTATCCCGCCGGCTAGGGAGCGACTGAAACGAATGTCGAGGTCACCGAGGCTAACCATGCTTTGGCTACTTACCGCGACCTGACTGTCGGGACTTGCGAATGCTGGGTCTAAGGTATCGACGAGGCCTTCCAGCAATGGCGCAATTGTAGCTGGAAGATAATGTGTCTTTCTCTCTGCCAGAAAGTGCACCAGCCCCATTAGGGTTCGCCCTGCTTCGGCATCTAGCTCTTTCTCGAGACCTAGGTCCTTGAGATCACGGCGGAGCGAGGTCGCCGCATCCTTGTCCCAACGATGGAAAAGTGCATGTTGGTAGCTTGACGTTGCTAAATGGAAAATCGCAGTGAGTGTTTGCTTACTGTTTCTTTTTGTCCCTGCTGCTTTGTGGTCAAGTTCGACAAGGTTCTCCGCCCATTGGCAAGGCGTTGATTGGTGCGTGTGTCTTGCTGAGTCATGGACTACAGGATGGTGCCCTGCCAGCAAGTACGAAGTAAGGGAGAACAGGTCTCGGAAGCTCCAGCGTTTGCCGCTGGCTAGCTCATACCAGCGTAGTATTTTTAATAACGCTGTTCGGTGCTCGTCTCTGGCTAAGATGGCCTGGCTGGTACAGAAGGGACATTTTTCGCCCGCCGGACATGCTCCCTTTGCGGGCCACATTTCGGATGCAGTGGCCTGGCCGATGAGGATTTCCGCAGGCGCGGAAGTCACTTCGTCAGGCTTGACTAGTAGAGACTCCGCATCCATTGGCCAGACTGCAATCGATGGGAAGCCTTCGAGCGGCCAGCATGAAGGGGCATCGTAAGCTAGGCTCACAGCCCTCGTAACAGCCTCTAGGATTGTGCGCGGCTTTTCCAGATTATTGTCGATAGCGTGAATCAATGCATCATCGAGGACGCCACGGTTAACGCAGCATAGGTACGCTTGGGATTGTGGCCCATCCAGAAGCCTGTCGAGCTCCTCGATAAGGAGTGCTGGCGCGGTGCTTCCCTCGTGACCAGCTGTCGAAGTGGCGTCCTGAACTATATCTAAGCTTAGACTACTATCGACTCTTGAAAGGCTTCCAGCATCGACACTTACTATTCGTGGGACCTTGAAGCCAGCGCTCGGATGGAACGCCTTTGACAGCTCTTCGATGAGCCGTCCCTCACAGCCTAGGCTCGCGTCTAGCCAGTGGATAGTGGATTCGATCGCTTCAGTTTTTCCATTACCTGGTCCGCCAACCAGAAGGATAATCCTCGGGATGCTCGTGCTGTCGGCGGGAAGCTTTTCGGCCCAGGCTTGGAGTCGAGCGAGAAGGCTTGTCCTTAATAATAATTTGTTAGGCTGGCCGCTTTCGTTGTCTAAAAGCCGCTTCACTCCACCAGAGTGATGGCCGGCCCAGTCGACAAGGGCAGCGGGGTAGCGCGCCCCTTCCATTTGGGTGCTATCCATTCCCCTCGACTCCTATGTTTTCAAGCTATGGCTAAGATTTCTTGTTCTGCGTCATTGACTGTTTGTTGACTAGCTGCAGCCTTGGCTTCTTCTAGCACTGATCTGATGGCTAGACCAATGGCTCGTGCTAGGTAAGGAGGAACGGCGTTTCCCACTTGCGTGTAGCGCGGGCATTCTTTAGTTCGTCGGCTGCCCCCCGTAGTGAATTTACCTCGGAACTTGAACCAGTCGGGAAATGATTGCAGCCGTGCAGACTCTCGGACGGTTAGTATTCTAGGTTCGCTGTAGTGGAGCACATCGTCCGGCAACGTTGTGATTGTTGGTGCGGGATTTTGCGCTCGCATTAGGCAAATACGGTGCTTCTTGAGACCATACTTTTCCCTTTGAGCCAAGCTCATTAAACCGCCCTTAGTGCATTCAGGATCTTGAATGATCTTCATGAATCGCTCACTGATCTCGGGCTTGTGTTTCGCTAAGCGCACGCTGTCCATGGAGCCATTCATGCCCTTTTGCATGAGGGATTGGTAAGGTGTCCTAGGTCCCTGATATGCGAGCTCTTGAAAGCCGGTCCGGGAAGATGGATCAGTGCATGGTCTGGTCCCTGCGTGCTTTACTTCCAGATCAGAAATGGCCTCTGAAGCGCTGACGATGTTTGGAAGGCCAAGCTCTTGCAGTTGATTCAGCCTTGCCTCCTCTAATAGTTCGAACGCTCTGGTGGCGCCCCCGTGAAGATGACGAGCAAGATCCTTGCGAATCCCAATTACGATCAAGCGCGGGCGCTTCTGGGGAACTCCAAAGAGTGAGGAGTCCAATATCCGGCCAAGGACTTGGTAGCCAGCGCTGTCCAGGCTTTCGACAAGCTTGTCATAATAGGACTGGGGCTTCACTTGTATGCCAAGGTCTTTCCAAGATTTAACATTGTGCGCGATCTTCATGCCTGGAACGTTTTCCAAAACAATTGCCTCTGGCTGAATGGCCTTGACCATTTCCACATACTTCTCAAACAGTTGATTTCGCGGGTCGGACTCTAGTCGCTTCCCTGAGAAGCTAAATCCTTGGCAGGGAGGACCTCCCGCCAGCACATGCACTTGGCCTTTGAGCTTCAACAGATCAAGCGGATGCTGCTCAAGGATGTCATCGATACCCCAGGCTTTTCTTTCCAGCCAAGAGGGCCATTCGAACTGGCGCACGGGCACGTCCCGCCCTTCAAGCAGATTTGCTGACAGAGTAGAGAAGGCCATCTTGTCGCGCTCGACGGCAAAAACGCCATTTAGGCCTGCGAGCGATAGGCCAAGAGACAGACCTCCACAGCCCGCAAAAAGATCTGCAAACATCAAAGGTTGCCCGCCGGCGGGTAACGGAGCGGAGGTTTTGATATTTTTCATGGGCTCCTGCCCGGATATGGTCGTTTTCAGGGTAGGGAGCGTCTCGCGAAACACTTGGCGATCATCCATAAAGGCAGCAAGGTGGCAGTCTTTTTTTGTCACAGATGTTTGAGCCTTGCTCGATAAGCTGGCTCGAGGTAGCTCGATAGGAGTCGCGGGGGCAATAGTGATGGATAATGGAATGTCCCGCAAGCAAACGCAATGACCGGCGCTGCCTGCCGGTGAGTTTGACTTGTGACTGCAGGTTTCACTTATATAGTTGAATTCATTCAATAATGTTGCATCGGCTAGGCCTGTAGCTTCGCCTGATGGTACCCGCATGGTTTAGCTCCTTAGCCGGTTTGGAACGCGAATCCTCTCTCTTCAGGGCAACCCTGTGCTGGCCTAGGAGCACGCTAGCCCATGAGGGGTACTGAAGAGTGAGCAATGACGTCCGGGTGTTTGGAAGGCATGATTTACATAGCTGTAATTATGTACAGTATTGGCATTTTGGCGATTTCTACAAGTCACTTCCGTCGACTGTTGTAGAGCCCACGAATTAAACGGAGGCTCTGGGCAGCGACTGCCATAGGTGCTCGGCCTTTCGAGATGTGTTCTGGACGTGAGGCTGGGGCGGTCTCGCAGGCAGAATTTTGGGTTTCGGTAGGGTAAAAAATGAACGTAGACAGACGAGCGATGCTTCAGCCTCTTGTCCGCCGTCCGCCGTCCGCCGTCCGCCGTCCGCCGTCCGCCGTCGGTCCTCTCGTGTGACTTATTTAACTATCAACGAGGCCGTTTCTCGTGTCGAGCGCGGAGTGGTTGTGCCCAATATTGAGCGGTCGGGGAGTTCGCTAGCATCTTTGGTTTTGAGGCGGCGGATCGATTGACCGAGGCCAGCTCGCGTCCGAATGATAAGGCGACCCCGATACAAATGCAGCGTCAATGAGCGCCAGATGTCTCCGCATAGGCAGTAGTAACCGGGTCTTTCTTGAGTTCATACCATGCAATAGCCACATTTGTTAAAGTATGATCCGAGGTTGTCTTTAACTTTTTTCGATCCGCGCCGCGCTTCTCCTCCGGATCGTATCCCTGAGCGACACTCTCCCTAGCTTCCACGGTTCTTTTGCGCGTGAGCCAGGCTCACTTCAGGGAAGGCGCCTAGCTTCGTGTTGATACGATTTTTGATTACCGGCTGCGGTAGTTGAAGCAATGTACTCAAATATGCTCCCGAGCCATTGCTCCTGACTCGGAGCTGAAGGCAGTCACCATCGCTGAGGACGTAATCATTGTCTTTCGCTTTGACCGCCTTGAGCTGGCAGTCGGAAAGGCGTAGGGCTGGAGCAGGCATGAGAGCTAGCTCTGACACCGTTTTGGTATTCCAAAAAATAGGCACCGGATGGCTCGGAAGACCATTGGGAATACCAAATCGGCTCGAACCCACCAAGCTTGGTAAGCCTCCCACACCCCTTAAACCGCGTATTTACTGGATTCCAGGCACAAAAAAAGACGTCCGGAGACGTCTTCTTTTTTGGATTTGGTGGAGCCGGGGGGATTTGAACCCCCGTCCGCCAGTACTCCGCTTTCGGGCCTACATGCTTAGCCGTGTCTATTAAGTTAACCCTCAGCGACCCGACGGGCAGGGTGCTTTGGGCGAGCTGTGTAAGTTTTAGCCGATTCGTCCACAGCGTACTGCACGGCGATCCTGTTCTATATGACAATCACTTTGGGTTTACAGGCATCCCCTGGTGATTGCTGGAGCCGAAGCTACCAGAAGGAAGGCTAGCACCGCTTACGCGGCGAGAGCTTGTTCCCCGTAGGTTTCGTCATTGGCAACTATAGAAAGTTGCAACAGTGGATTTACGACTTCTGTTACCAAGTCGGCATGCCCCTAGAGTTTCATCACCGGCGTCGAATCCTAATCGGCCCCAATTCTGCTGCTCTAGCAGTCAGGCGGCGGAGTCTACCCGAATCCATGAGATGCGTCGACCTCCGCGCCTGACATTCCGCTCGCGACCAGCTGTTGCTGCTCGCGATTCGGTAATTACTTCGCTGCGCCGCCGTCGCTGCCGTCACCGCCAGTTTTCAGCTCGGTGATGGCCTTGGTGGTGATCGAGATGCACTTCTTCTCATCGCCGGCTTTCTGCGCCATGGTGGCGTTCTCGATGGTCTTGTCCAGCTCGGCCTTGCTGTCGCCGCCCAGGTTGGTGGCAGTCGACGCTTGTGCATTTTTCAACGCCGCGATGTTCGCGCCGCACAGGTCATCGGCAGCGAAGACCGGGGAGCCCAACAGTGCAGCGGTAAGAAACAGTCCAGTCAGTGCGGTGCGCTTCATGTGTATCTCCTTGAGCCTGTTGACTCGGTATCGCCGGTCAATGGCCGGTGCCCGAGATAGAGGGAAAAGCGCCGAATGGATTGTGGCGCTTAAACAGATGGACTACCGGCCGTCGCAGGGGTTCTATTTTTTCTTCACGATACTGTGAAAAAGCCACGTTGCAGGATGTTGCAGCGTTTTGGCGTCATATCCGCCCCATTTGTGTGCATCAAGCGGATCTTGGTTGAGTGACCCGATCCACGAGATAGACCAGCCCGTGGTAGTCAATCCCTCCGTGTTGGGTGAGGCCGATTTCGCAGGTCCGACTCGTCGAAATACCTTCCTCACAGTACTGAACGGCGTCTTTAAGCGAGCGCAATGCATGGGCGTTGAGTTCTGGCGTGGTGAAGCCTTTGTCTCCGGCAAAGCCGCAGCAATGAATGCCTTCAGGCACGACGACGTTGACGCTGCACATCCGGGCGAGGTCGATGAGCGCCTGGCTCTCACCCAAGTGCTGCGTGCTGCACGTGACGTGGACCGCGACAGCCGCTTGCTGCGGGGTGAACACCAGCTTGTCCAGCAGATGAGTGCGGATGAAGCGCACCGGGTCGTAGAGGTCGAGCCGGGTTTCTTTGAGGTCTTGAACCAGGCGCAAGGTGCACGGGCTGGTGTCGCAGTAGATCGGATCAAGCCCGCCGCGACTGGCCTTGATCAGCGCGGCCAGCAACTGCTGGCGTTTTTCTTCAGCTTGCTGGGGGTAGCCTTTGGACGCGAAAGGCTGGCCGCAGCACAGGTCTTCCTGATCCAGCGGAAAGACGACCTGATAACCCGCTTTCTCCAGGAGGCCACGCGTCTTGTCCATGAGCGACATCTGCTCGCGGTCGCTGGCCGCGGGGCCCATGACACGAGACACGCACGCCGGCAGATAGACCACGCGAGGGCGTTGATCCTCAACTGGCAAGGTGACGCGAATGGCGTTTTCCGGCTGCGGCATGGCCGAGGTCCACTGCGGGACTCGGCCCGAAGTTGCTTTGCTCAACGCGCTGGAAATGCGCGCAAATCTCGGAGCGCCGAGCAGCATGCGTGCGCCATTGGCGGCGTGCAGGCTAAACCGTGCGCCTTGCAGTGCGGTCGAGAAATGCTGCGCAACCCAACTGGCCGCCTTTGTGTGAGTCGCTTGCGCGCCGCGAAGCTTTTTTACCAGTTCGCCCGTGTTGATGCCGACCGGGCAGCGCTGAGCACACAGGCCAGTGGCGGCGCACGTGTCGATGCCCTGGTATTGATAATCGCGCTCCAGCGAAGCGGTGTCAGTGCCCGCACGCTTTTTCGCCTGGATGTCGCGCCACATGACAATCCGCTGTCTTGGACTCAACGTCAGGCCTTTTGACGGACACACCGGCTCGCAGAAACCGCACTCGATGCATTTGTCGATGATCGCATCGGCGGCGGGCATGGGCTTCAGGTGTTTGAGGTGCACCTGCGGGTCATCGCTGAGCACGACGTCCGGGTTCAGGATGCCGGCAGGGTCAAGCAGCCGCTTGAGCTGCCACATCAGCCCGTAGGCTTCGCTGCCCCACTCAAGCTCCACGAAGGGCGCCATGTTGCGGCCGGTCCCATGCTCCGCCTTTAGCGAGCCATTGAATTCGACGGCAACCAGTTGCGTGACGTCGTCCATGAACGCTGAGTAGCGCGCGATTTCCTGCGGGTCGTTGAAACCCTGGGTGAAGACGAAGTGCAGATTGCCCTCCAGCGCGTGACCAAACAGGATCGCTTCGTCGTAGCGGTGTTTTTCAAACAGCTCAATCAGGCGGCGAACGCCCAAGGCCAGATGTTCGACGGGGAAGGTGACGTCTTCGATAATCACCGTGGTGCCGGTCTCACGTACCGCGCCGACGGCGGGAAAGGTGTCCTTACGAATGGCCCAGAGCCGCGCGTTCTCGATCGCGTCTTCGGTGAAATCAACCTGTTTCTCGACCGGGAAATGCGCGATGGACCCCATGATCTGCGCCAGCTGCTCGTGCAGCAAAGGCTGGCTTGCAGCGCGGGCTTCAACTAGCAGCGCACAGGCGCCCTCCGTCAGCTCGCGAACGAACGCCGGCATGCCAGGCTTGTTTTGCACCGAGCGCATGCTGCGTCTATCCAGCAGCTCCACGGCAGACACCGGCTGGGTTTTCAGCACCGTCACGGCGTTGCAGCAGGTTTCGATGTCGGGGAAGACAATCAGCGCGATGGCCTTGTGCGGGTGGTCGGGCACCGTGTTGTACGTAACCGCACTGATAAACCCGAGCGTGCCCTCGGAGCCCACTAGGAGATGACTGAGGATATCGAGCGGTTCATCGAAATCCACCAACGCGTTCAGCGACAAGCCGCAGGTATTTTTCAGACGGTATTTGTGGCGAATTTTTGCGGCCAGATCAGCGTTCGCACGGGTCTCACGCGAAAGCTGTCCAAGACAGTCAAGCAGCTCACCGTGGCTTGCACGAAACGCAGCAACGCTTGCGGCGTCTTCGGTATCAACCCGCGTGCCATCGGCCAGCACCAGACGAATTCCGGCGAGTGTGTGATAGCTGTTCTGGGCCGTGCCGCAGCACATGCCGCTGGAATTGTTGGCGACGATGCCGCCGATTTTCGCTGCATGCATGGACGCGGGGTCGGGGCCGATTTTGCGCCCGAACGGCGCCAGCCAGACGTTGGCCTGGGCGCCGATGACGCCCGGCTGGAGGCGGATCTGCGCGCCTTGCTGGCGTATCTCACGCCCGTTCCAGTTGTCGCCGAGCACGATCAACACCGAATCGCTGATGGCTTGGCCCGACAGGCTGGTGCCCGCCGCACGGAAGGTGACAGGCACTCTCTCGGCCTGCGCCAGCTTGAGCAGCGCCACCACTTCGTCCTCCGACTCCACGCGGATGACCAACTTGGGAATCAGCCGGTAAAAACTCGCGTCAGTGCCAAAAGCCAGCGTCGAGAGCGGATCATCGAAGCGCCGGCCTGCGGGGATGAGTTGCGTCACGCCGGACACAAAAGCGGCGGGCAGGGTCATGCGGTGTTCCTCGTGCGGTCATCACGGTGGCGCTGCGATCTCTTGTGGGTCGCATGCGTGAGGTTTTCTGCGGTCAGGCGCCCAGCTCGCGGACCAGCGAATCGCGCGTGATCTCACTAATGGACTTGGCGCCGGTCAGCACCATGGCCACGCGCATTTCCTTCTCGAACAGATCCAGCAGGTTTTTAACCCCAGCCTCTCCATGGGTCGCCAAGGCATAGATGAACGCGCGGCCGATCAGTACCGTATCGGCACCAAGAGCGATCATGCGCACCACGTCCAGGCCGCTGCGGATGCCGGAGTCGGCCAGAATCTTCAGATCGCCCTTCACCGCATCGGCAATGGCAGGTAAAGCGCGGGCGCTGGACAGCACGCCGTCGAGCTGGCGTCCCCCGTGGTTGGACACGACGATGCCGTCGGCACCGAATTTCACTGCGTCGCGTGCATCGTCCGGGTCAAGAATGCCCTTGATGATCATCGGGCCATCCCAGGAATCGCGAATCCATTCCAGGTCCTGCCACGAGATCGACGGGTCGAAGTTGTTGCCCAGCCAGGCGATGTAATCAGTGAGCCCGGTGGGGTTGCCGCGGTACGCCGACACGTTGCCCAGATCATGCGGACGACCGTTGACACCGACGTCCCACGCCCATTGCGGGTGGGTCATGGCTTGCAGGATGCGGCGCATTGGTCCGCTTTTGCCGCTCATGCCGGAATGCGCGTCGCGGTAACGCGCGCCAGGCACCGGCATGTCGACCGTGAACACCAGCGTCTTGACGCCTGCGGCCTTGGCGCGCTCCAGCGCATTGCGCATGAAGCCCCGGTCTTTCAAAACGTACAACTGAAACCACATGGGACGGTTGATCGCCGGAGCCACTTCTTCAATGGGGCACAGCGACACCGTCGACAAGGTAAACGGAATGCCCTTGGCATCTGCCGCGCGCGCGGCCTGCACCTCGCCACGGCGGGCGTACATTCCACACAGGCCGACCGGCGCCAGCGCCATGGGCATGCTCATCGTTTCACCGAACAGCGTCGTCTCAAGACTCAGCTCGGACATGTTCTTCAGGATGCGCTGGCGCAGGGCGATGCTGGCCAGGTCCGAGACGTTGTGGCGCAGCGTGTGCTCGGCGTAAGCGCCACCGTCAGCGTAATGAAACAGGAAGGGCGGGAGCTTGCGCTGAGCAGCGGCGCGATAGTCAGTGGAGGCAGAAATGATCATGGGATCTCGCAGATGAGTGAGCAAGGCCAGCCGGGTGCGCCAAGCGGCACACCCGGCGCTCGTCTGATTAATGAACCAGCATGCCGGTGAACCAGTACGCCTGTGCATAGGTGATGCAGCCGACGATCGCGGCGAAGAAGATGCTGTGTTTCAGGGTGAAGCGGAACAGGTCGGATTCCTTACCCACTAACCCGGTCGCCGCACAGGCCACTGCGATGGATTGCGGGGAAATCATCTTGCCGGTCACGCCGCCGCTGGAGTTGGCCGCGACCATCAACACGTCGCTGACGCCCAACTGATGCGCGGTGGTCGCCTGCAGCGAGCCAAACAGCGCGTTAGACGAGGTGTCGGAGCCTGTCAGGAACACGCCCAGCCAGCCGAGGAATGGCGAGAAGAACGGGAAGGCGCTGCCGGTGCCGGCGAGTACCAGCGCCAGCGTCGAGGACATCCCGGAATAGTTCATGACGAACGCGAACGCCAGCACCATGCCGATGGACACGATGGCCCAGCGCAATTCGATCAGGGTTTCTTTGAACGTGGTCAGCCCGGTCTTCGGAGCGATGCGCAGGACAATCATCGCCAAAATGGCCGAGATCAGAATCGCACTGCCCGAGGCAGCCAGCAGATCGAACTTGTACACCGCCGGCATGGCCGTCGGGTTGGCCACAATCGGCGCGACCTTCATGACCAGTTGATCCAGATGCGGCACCGGGAAGTTCATGGTCAGCGATTGCAACGGCCCGCCTGCAGCAAACAGCGCCTTGAAGGGCTTCAGCGTCCAGATCGTGACGATGACCGTCAGGATCAGGAAGGGCGACCACGCTTTGATGATGGTGCCTGCCGAGTACGGGGATTTTTTGGTAATGCGCGGCTGACCGAAGCCGCCAGTGCTGCCACCCATGACAGCTGCACCACCTGAGGTGCCAGCGACTTGCGCATCGGCTGCGCGCGCGGGTTGCCATACTTTCAAGAAGAACGTCAGGGCCACAAGGCTGACCAGCGCCGAGGTAATGTCAGGCAGCTCCGGACCGATGAAGTTGGAGGTCAGGAACTGCACGACGGCGAAGCTGCCACCCGCGACGAGTGCTGCCGGCCAAGTCTCTTTGACGCCCTTGACGCCGTCCATCATGAACATCAACCAGAACGGCACGAAGACTGACAGCAGCGGCAATTGACGGCCAGCCATGGCGCCGATCTTGAACGGGTCAAGGCCCGAAACCTGCCCGGCCACGATGATCGGGATACCCAGGGCACCAAACGCCACCGGCGCAGTGTTGGCGATGAGGCAGAGGCCGGCCGCGTACAGCGGGTTCAAACCCAGCCCGACCAGCAGCGCTGCGGTGATCGCGACCGGTGCACCAAAGCCCGCGGCGCCCTCAAGAAAGGCGCCGAAACAGAAGCCAATCAGCAAGACCTGCAGGCGCTGGTCATCGGTGATCGACATGACCGAGCTGCGGATGATCTCGAACTGACCGCTCTTGACGGTGAGTTTGTAGAGAAACACCGCAGCGATGATGATCCACGCGATAGGCCACAAGCCGTACAGGAACCCGTACCCAGCGGACGCGATGGCCATGTCGGCAGGCATCTGGAACGCGAAGATGGCGATCAATACAGCCAGCAACAGCGTTATGGCGCCAGCGAGGTGACCTTTGAGACGGAAGACGGCCAGCGCCAGGAAGAAGAACACGATCGGGATGACAGCCACGAGCGCCGAAAGGCCGAGGCTGCCGAGAGGTGTGTAGAGCTGTTGCCAGGTTTGCATGTATGAGGCCCCTAATTATTTTTGGTTAGGCCCGGTGTCCATGTCTTACGTGCGCGGCTCCTGCAGGTGACAGCCTCGTGTCTGTCTCCCTGTCGGTGCTGACGAACGAGTCGCACAGCTCACCAGCTCAAGCATTCCGCTCTCGGGAATTGCCTGCGGCGGATAGCAGCGGAAGCCGCGCATCGCCGGCATTGTAAATTGGTAATACCAATTTACAATGTCTTGGCGCTAGGTTAGAAGCCTTGCGGAGGGTGTGTCAATTTATGCGGGTTGAACTTTCGTCGGAGCCAGCCCGGTTTTTGCCTGATGGGGCGATTTTTCCTACCGCTGTTGGGTGAATGTCGGATCGCGATCAGCGAGAATACGCGCCCCCTGCCGAGCCATATCGGGGGCAGCGGGATCTGGAGTGAAGGTGTTATGGGGTTTGATCAGGTGCGCCAGCGCCGCTTGTCTGACGATATCGTCGAGCAGTTGGAAAGGATGATTCTGGAAGGCACGTTGCGCGCCGGCGGTCGACTGCCGGCTGAGCGAACGCTGGCAGAGCAGTTCGGGGTCTCGCGCCCGTCGCTGCGCGAAGCCATTCAAAAGCTCACGGCCAAGGGCCTGTTGGTCAGCCGTCAGGGCGGTGGCAACTACGTGGTGGACAGCCTGGGGTCGACGTTCAGCGATCCCTTGCTGCATTTGTTGGAAAGCAGTCCGGACGCCCAGCGAGACTTGTTGGAATTTCGCCACACGCTGGAAGCTTCTTGCGCCTATTACGCAGCCATCAGAGCGACGGATGTGGATCGGCTGCGGCTGCGCGAAGCGTTCGATGCCTTGCAGGATTGCTACAGCCGGGCAGAAGAGGTGAGCAGGGCGGAGGAGGGCGCGGCCGATGCCAATTTCCACCTCGCCATCGCCGAAGCCAGCCACAACGCCGTGCTGCTGCACACCATCCGCGGCCTGTTCGATCTACTGAAGCGCAGCGTGGTCACCAACATCGGTGGCATGTACAAACAGCGCACGGAAACCCGCGACATGCTCATCGATCAGCATCGTGAGCTGTATCTGGCAATCATCGAAGGGCGTGCGGACGATGCTCGGGAGGTCTCGAGCCGTCATTTGCTGTACGTGCAGGAAGTGCTGGAGGAAGTGCGCCAGCAGGTTCAGCGCACCGCGAGGGCTGAGCGACGTAACGGGATGTGATATGCCGGCGGGCCTGCGACCCTAATCGTACTCGGCTACCAAATCTGTAGGAGATCCCCAGTCGTCCAGGCGCCGCGCTGTCGCGCAGCAAACACGATCCCTGTGGGAGTGAGCTTGCTCGCGAAGAAGCCGGTACATCCGACGAATTTTCTCGGGCAGGAATGAAGGCTTCGCGAGCAAGGTGGAGCGCCACCCCGGTCACTCCCATAGTCACTCATCGACCAATGTATCTGCGGCGTGGGCGATGTTCGATGGGAGCCGACTTGCTGGCGAAGCCGTCATGTCTGTCCACATCAGTGACAACTGAAACGGCGAGTTCGCCAGCAAGCCGGCTCCTGCGAATCGCGTATAAATCAGCAGCTCAGCGCGACGGTTCGCCGGGCGTCAAACAAATGATCGAAAGAACTCAATCTTCCTTGCCCTTGTTGCGTACGGCGCGCTGCAACTCACGGTTGGAATCGCGCTCGCGCTCGGTGTCGCGCTTGTCGTATTCCTTCTTGCCTTTGCCCAGCGCAATTTCGCACTTGATCAAGTGCTGCTTCCAGTACAGGGCAAGGGCCACGCAGGCATAGCCTTTTTGCTGAACAGACGTCGTCAGCTTTTCCAGCTCGCGTTTGTTGAGCAGCAATTTGCGGGTACGTGTCGGGTCAGCGATGACGTGGGTACTGGCTGTCGTCAGCGGCGAGATATGGCTACCCATCAGCCAGGCCTCACCGTCCTTGAGCAACACGTAACTGTCTACCAGCTGCACCTTGTTGGCACGCAGGCTTTTTACTTCCCAGCCAGCCAGGACCAGACCGGCCTCGAACTTGTGTTCGATGAAGTAATCGTGACGCGCCTTTTTATTTTGCGCGATGGTCCCTGTGGGATGTTTCTTGAGCTTAGCCATAGGCGACGCATTATAGGGATCAACCTGCGTCTGCGCTACGGGCTCACACCGGAGAAGTTGCGCGCTTGAGCGGGGGGAGTGAATCCCGGACAATGCGCGATCTTTTTTGCGTGTTGGACGTGTCAACGATGTCGACGGACAAGGTTTCTGTACACGGCAGTTGGGCCAGCCGATGGGTGTTTATCCTGGCTGCCACCGGTTCTGCCGTGGGATTGGGGAGCATATGGAAATTCCCCTACATGGTTGGCGTCTACGGCGGCGGTGCGTTCGTGCTGGTGTTTCTGGCGTGCATCGCCCTGATCGGTATTCCGGTGATGATTGCCGAAACGCTGATCGGCCGCCGTTCACGGCAGAGCCCGGCCAACGCGCTGCGCACACTGGCGCTGGAGGCGGGGCACTCTTCAAAGTGGTCATGGGGCGCGTTCGCCGGCATGGTCACTGCGCTGCTGATCCTCTCTTTTTATAGCGTGGTCGGTGGCTGGTCGCTGGAGTACATCATCAATGTAGGGAAGGGCGATTTCAAAGGCGTGTCGCCTGACGGCGTCGGTGCCTATTTCGGTGAGATGATTTCCAATCCGTGGCGCCTGGTCGGCTGGCACACGCTGTTCATGCTGTTGTCGGCGATCACCATCGCCAAGGGTGTCAACGCCGGGCTTGAGCGCAGCTTGCGGATCCTGATGCCATTGCTGTTCGTGCTGATGGTGATTCTGCTGGGCTACAGCCTGACAACCGGGCACTTCATGGAAGGCCTGCATTTCATGTTCGACTTCACGCCCGAGAAGATTCTTGATGGCCTGCTGCCGGCGATGGGGCACGCCTTCTTCTCACTGAGTGTCGGTGTGGGCTCGATCATGATCTACGGCGCTTACATGACCAAGGAAGCCTCCATCAGTGCAACGGTGGTGGGTGTGGCGTTGCTCGACACGTTCGTTTCGCTGCTGGCGGGCATGGCCTTGTTCCCGATTGTGTTCGCCGCAGGGCTGAACCCGAGCGAGGGACCAGGCCTGATGTTCGTCACCTTGCCCTATGCATTTGGTAACGTCGCGTTTGGTACCGTCATGGGCGTGGTGTTTTTTATCCTCGTCGCGGTTGCCGCCTGGAGCTCGGCCATTTCTTTGCTTGAGCCGATGGTTGCGTACCTGGTTGAACGCACAAAAGTGCGCCGCGGCTGGGTGACTTTCTGGCTATCGTTCATCTGCTGGTTCTTCGGATTGGGGACGGTTTTCTCGTTCAATATCTGGAAGCAGGCCAAATTTTTCGTGAACGAAGGCGCCGGGTTTCACCTCTATCAGTGGGGAGCGACGTCGGGGCTGGACTTCTTTGGCGTGATTGATTTCTTCACCTCGCGGATCATGCTGCCGCTGGGTGGATTGTGCTTTGTGGTATTCGCAGGTTGGGTGATGGGACGCGGCGCAGTGCGCGACGAGTTGTCGGTACGCAGCCCGGTCCTGTTCGCTTTAACGTTCTTTTTGATGCGCTATGTGGCGCCGATCGGCATCCTGATTGTTTTTGCCGCTCAGCTTTGGAAATGACGCTGACATGACTACGCATATTCAACGTTCCGCCCTTTTGCCGTATCCCGCTCAGGCGCTGTACGACTTGGTCAACGACGTGAGTCGCTATTCGGAATTCCTGCCGTGGTGCTCCGGCGCCAGCGTGCTTGAGCAGAGTGACACCTCGATGCGTGCGCGCGTTGAGGTGGCGAAAGGTGGCTTGAGCCAGCACTTTGTGACACGCAACACGCTCACACCTGGACAGGTCATCGAGATGAACCTCGAAGAGGGGCCCTTCAGCCAGTTGCATGGCGTCTGGACGTTCAAGGCGCTGAACGAAAAAGCCTGCAAGATCAGCCTGGACCTCTCGTTCGATTACGCTGGCCCGATTGTTCGTGCCACATTGGGCCCGCTGTTCAATCAGGCCGCCAACACCTTGGTCGATGCGTTCTGTCAGCGCGCGAAAGAGCTGCATGGCTGAGACGTCGATACGCGTCGAAGTGGTCTATGCCACTCCCGACCGCCAGGAGTTGCTTGAGCTGGAGGTGCCTCTCGGCACCACAGTTAGGGCTGCCGCCATTCTTTCAGGGATGGCTGAGAGGTTTCCCGAACTGAATCCAGCCCAGTGCCCGCTAGGCGTTTTTGGCCAACTTTTCAGCTCTCCGGAAATCCGAAAGCTGGAAGCCGGCGACAGAGTCGAGATCTACCGGCCACTGCTGGCAGACCCAAAAGAGGTCCGACGGCTGCGTGCGCTCAAGGCCGCTGCGCTGAAAAAGGCCAGTGGCTCGATTTAAACTTTGCATCGACTCGATTGACAGACGTAAAAAAGCCCGGAGATTCCGGGCTTTTTTATACAAGTGATTTCAGCAAAAAATGCTGGATCAGCGTGAGTTCGTGTCGATCGGTTCCTGCGAAGGGACCGGCACTGTTTCGACCTTGTCGACGTCGTTCTGGATTTGTTCCAGCAAGGACCCAGGCTTCGGCGGCTCTTCCTTTGGCGGCTCTGTCCCCTGGTTTTCCGGGGTGACAGTGGTATCGCTGCCCTTGCCGAGGATGGCCTCGTCGCGGCTGACGCCCGGCTTGAAATCGCCGGAAAGGCTGGCCAACTGGTCATTGCCGTTGAAGATCAGGCTGACGCGTTCTTGCTGACGTTCGCCGCCTCCGGGCTGCAGGCTGTACAGGTAGTCCCAGCGCTCAGGGTGGAAAGTGTCGGTCAACAAGGGGTTGCCCATGATAAACCTTACTTGCCGACGGGTCATTCCCGGGCGCAACTGGTCTATCATGTCCTGCGTGACGACATTGCCCTGTTGGATGTCGATTTTATAAACCCCGGGGAATGAACAACCGGCGAGTGCGAGCAGTCCCACGAAGGTGAAACTGGTTAGCAAGAGCTTGGTGTTTTGCATCGGTGGGCGACTTCCACTATCTTGGCTGGGACAACGTAAACCCCGATCATACCTGCATTAAGAGAAGCTGCGAAGCAGCGTCTGCGAGAAAGCTGACCATGGTTGAAAATAGCGAACTACGCAAAGCCGGACTTAAAGTGACCCTGCCGCGGGTCAAGATCCTTCAAATGCTCGATTCTGCAGAGCAGCGCCACATGAGCGCGGAGGACGTCTACAAGGCGCTGATGGAGGCCAATGAAGACGTCGGTCTGGCAACGGTTTACCGGGTTTTGACCCAGTTCGAAGCAGCCGGGTTGGTGGTTCGCCACAACTTCGATGGCGGCCATGCGGTATTCGAACTGGCTGACGGAGGCCACCACGACCATATGGTTAACGTGGAATCCGGTGAGGTTATCGAGTTCTTCGACGAAGAGATCGAGAAACTGCAAAAAGCCATTGTGAGCAAGCACGGCTTTGAGCTGGTGGATCACAATCTGGTGCTCTACGTACGCAAGCAAAAGGTCTAAACCTTTTGTGATGTACGCGAAAGGCGACCCTAGGGTCGCCTTTCTCGTTTCAAGACTTGGACGTGACGACCATCTTCCTGGCGTGAGCCAGTGACTCCTTCGTCAGGTCAATGCCGCCCAGCATGCGCGCCACTTCCTCCACACGCTCATTTTTACTGAGCTTGGACACCGCCGTCCGTGTGGCGTCTGCCTCACGAACCTTGTGCACGAACAAGTGTTGATGTCCCTGCGCCGCGACCTGGGGCAGGTGTGTGACAGTCATCACTTGCCCGCGTTCGCCCAGTCGGCGAAGCAACTGGCCGACGATTTCCGCTGTCGGACCACCGATGCCGACGTCCACTTCGTCAAATACCAGCGTGGGTACTCGCGATGTCTGCGCCGTGATGACCTGGATGGCCAGGCTGATACGTGACAGCTCGCCGCCCGATGCAACTTTCGCCAGGGCTTTGAGCGGTTGGCCGGGGTTTGCACTGACCAGCAGCTCCACCTGTTCCAGGCCATTGGGTGAAAGCTCTTTGTCGACGTTTTCTCGCAGGGCGATGTTGAAGCGGCCGCCGGGCATGCCCAGGCGCTGAATTTCATACTCGACCTTGTGCGCCAGCTCTGGCGCTGCACGGTGACGCAAATCGCTGAGCTCGCGCGCTTTCTCTTGATAATGCCGGGCGTACGAACCGACCTCGTGTTGCAGTCGCTCGATCGCCTCGTCGTTCGCATTGAGGGTTTCGATCTCGTCGAGCAGTTTCTGGTGCAGAGCCGCAACCTCGGTCGGCTGCACGCGATGCTTGCGCGCCAGTGTGTAGATCGTGTCGAGACGCTCTTCAATCTGTTGCAGGCGCGCCGGGTCCGCTTCGAAGCGATCAAGGAAGCGATTGATTTCGCCCACCGCTTCTTCCACCTGAATTTGCGCGCTTGAAAGCAGGTTCGTGGCTTCGTTCAGGGCATCAGGGGTGCTATTCACGCTGCTAAGCCGGTTGAGACTGGCAGTCAGCGCGTTCAAGGCATTGCCGGAGTCGCTTTCGCTGCACAACTCAACCACTTGCCGGCAGATACCCAGCAAGCTCTCGGCGTTGGTCAGCGTGGTGTGTTCCTGCTCGAGGTGCTCAAGCTCTTTTTCACCGAGGCTCAGGCTTTCCAGTTCTTCGAGCTGATAGCTGAGCAGTTGATGCTTGGCGCGCTGTTCGTCCCCGGAGTTGGACAGGCGCTCCAGCTCTTGGCGCGTTTGGCGCCAGCGCTGGGAGGCGAGTTGAACCTGACGGGCGAGTTCGGTCGCGCCTGCGTACTCATCAAGCAAACGCCGATGGGTGTCAGTCTTGAGCAACGACTGATGTTCATGCTGACTGTGAATATCAATAACCAGCTCACCCAGCGCCTTCAGGTCGCCCTGGGGGCAGGGTGTGCCATTGATGTAGGAGCGCGAACGGCCCTCGGCGGTGATGACGCGGCGCAGAATGCAGGGGCCGTCGGTTTCGAGGTCCCGCTCCTTGAGCCATGCGCTCGCTTCCGGGATATCCGACACGTCGAACGTCGCCAGAATATCGGCCTTGTCGGCACCTGGCCTTACCACGCCGCTGTCGGCGCGATCACCCAGCGTAAGGCCGAGCGCGTCGAGCATGATCGACTTGCCAGCCCCGGTTTCCCCGGTGATCACGCTCATGCCGCGATCAAGTTCGAGGTCGAGATGTTCAACGATGGCGTAATTATGTATGGACAGGTGGACCAGCATCAGAGCGGCTCCCAAACAAGTTGTCTGGTTATTTATACAGTGTTTTGGTTTCGGCTGACAATGCCCCGGCTTAGCTCGATTTAGATGGTCACGACCCATTTTTAGCATCTCCCCCGCATTCCGCCAGCCTGCCACCGGGCTCAAATCGTGTCGGAAAATTTGTAGGGTTATTCGGCGTTTCCAGCACGCAAAGCCCTTGAACCGGAAAATTACGGCCCCATATAGCCGGGCAGAGGCGTGAGTTGAGCTCACGGATGTAATTAGAAGGAGAGAATTTATGGCTGACGAACAGAACCCGGATACGCAGGCTCAGGATCAGGCTGGCGACGCTGCGACTTCCCATGAAGACCTGGCAACCCGCGTGCAAGTGCTTGAAGAACAGCTGGCGGCCGCGCAAGACCAGTCGCTGCGCGTGGCTGCGGATCTGCAGAACGTCCGCCGGCGTGCCGAGCAAGACGTCGAAAAAGCGCACAAGTTTGCGCTGGAAAAATTTGCCAGTGACTTGCTGCCGATTGTCGACAGCCTCGAGCGCGGCCTGGATTTGTCGAACCCGGATGACGAGAGCATCCGGCCAATGCGTGAAGGTATCGAACTCACGCTGAAAATGTTTTACGACACCCTCAAGCGCTACAACCTGGAAGCCATTGATCCGCACGGCCAGCCGTTCAACGCCGAGCACCATCAGGCGATGGCGATGCAGGAAAGCGCTGACGTCGAGCCCAACAGCGTGCTCAAGGTGTTCCAGAAGGGTTATCAGCTCAATGGCCGTTTGCTTCGCCCGGCCATGGTTGTGGTCAGCAAGGCGCCATCGCCTGTTTCGCCGTCAATTGACGAGCAGGCTTGAAATTAGCCGAGCGGCCCCCATTTACAGGCCAAGCGTTTAAGAATTACCGCAATTTGTAAACGCAGTTGCGGCAACCAAATTCAGTTTCAGGAGATTCAAGCATGGGCAAGATTATCGGTATCGACCTGGGGACCACCAACTCCTGCGTCTCGGTTCTGGAAAACGGCGTTGCCAAGGTCATCGAGAACGCCGAAGGCGCTCGTACCACCCCGTCGATCATCGCGTACGCCAACGACGGTGAGATCCTCGTCGGTCAGTCGGCCAAGCGTCAGGCTGTCACTAACCCGCACAACACCCTGTACGCGGTGAAGCGTCTGATCGGCCGCAAGTTCGACGAAGAAGTCGTTCAGAAAGACATCAAGATGGTCCCGTACAAAATCGCCAAGGCTGACAATGGCGACGCGTGGGTAGAAGTCAACGGCAAGAAAATGTCCGCTCCTCAGATTTCCGCTGAAATCCTGAAGAAGATGAAGAAGACTGCCGAAGACTACCTCGGCGAGCCTGTCACTGAAGCGGTCATCACCGTTCCTGCTTACTTCAACGACAGCCAGCGTCAGGCCACCAAAGACGCAGGCCGTATTGCCGGCCTGGACGTCAAGCGCATCATCAACGAGCCAACCGCCGCAGCGCTGGCTTACGGTATGGACAAAGCCAAGGGCGACCACACCGTCATCGTTTATGACTTGGGCGGCGGTACGTTCGACGTCTCGGTTATCGAAATCGCCGAAGTTGACGGCGAGCACCAGTTCGAAGTATTGGCCACCAACGGTGACACCTTCCTGGGTGGTGAAGACTTCGACAACCGTCTGATCGACTACCTCGTTGACGAGTTCAAGAAAGAATCTGGCATGAACCTCAAGGGCGACCCCCTTGCCATGCAGCGTCTGAAAGAAGCTGCCGAGAAAGCCAAGATCGAACTGTCGTCCAGCAATTCGACCGACGTAAACCTGCCGTACATCACCGCAGATGCCACCGGTCCAAAGCACCTGAACGTGAAGATCTCCCGCGCCAAGCTGGAATCGCTGGTGGAAGACCTGGTTCAGCGCACCATCGAGCCTTGCCGCATTGCGTTGAAAGACTCCGGTATCGACATCGGCGCTATCAACGACGTCATCCTCGTGGGCGGTCAGACCCGTATGCCGCTGGTGCAGCAGAAGGTCACCGAGTTCTTCGGCAAGGAAGCGCGCAAGGACGTCAACCCTGACGAAGCCGTTGCCATGGGTGCAGCTATCCAGGGCGCGGTACTGGCTGGCGACGTCAAGGACGTTCTGCTGCTGGACGTCAGCCCGCTGACCCTGGGTATCGAAACCATGGGCGGCGTGATGACTGCGCTGATCGAGAAAAACACCACGATTCCTACCAAGAAGTCGCAGGTGTTCTCGACCGCTGATGACAACCAGAGCGCTGTGACCATTCACGTGCTGCAGGGCGAGCGTAAGCAAGCGACCCAGAACAAGTCGCTGGGCAAGTTCGACCTGGCCGAGATTCCACCGGCTCCACGTGGCGTGCCTCAGATCGAAGTGACCTTCGACATCGACGCCAACGGCATTCTGCACGTCGGCGCGAAGGACAAGGCAACTGGCAAGACTCAGTCGATCGTGATCAAGGCCAACTCCGGTCTGTCGGATGAAGAAATCCAGCAGATGATCCGTGACGCTGAAGCCAACTCGGACGAAGACCGCAAGTTCGAAGAGCTGGCATCCGCTCGCAATCAGGGCGACGCGCTGGTTCACTCGACTCGCAAAATGGTCAACGATGCTGGTGACAAGGTCACTGCGGAAGAGAAGACCGCCATCGAAGCTGCAGTGGTTGCACTTGAAGCCGCTGTGAAGGGTGACGACAAGGCTGCCATCGACGCCAGGGTTGAAGAGCTGTCGAAAGTGTCGGCTCCGGTTGCTCAGAAGATGTATGCCGAGCAAGCCGAAAAGCCTGAAGGTGGCGCTCAAGCTGCACAGGAAGAAAGCAAGCCGGCTGATGACGTTGTCGACGCCGAGTTCGAAGAAGTCAAAGACCACAAGTAAGCGCAGGCTCACTTGATCGCCGGTTGACCGCTTCGTTGTGGTCGCTGGTAGGATGTCGCCGCGCGGGAGCTTGCTCCCGCGTTGGCGTGTCTGGAATACCCAAAATTTTTCAAGCACGCGACGCTGTATCGCGGGCTTTGTGGCAAAGCCGGATGCTCCTGCAGTCCGGCTTGTTCAGCCGCTTTTGTTCGGTCGATCCAAGGCCGTCGAACCAAGACCAGGATCGTTGAATTGACGTGAGTTGGGTCCGGGCCTGAAAGGGGCTCAACGAGTTCGGCAGACTCAGGAGGGTCATGTCGGACGTCCTCAAGAGTGCAGAAAATTTATGTCTAAGCGTGATTATTACGAAGTACTGGGTGTCGAGCGCGGCTCCAGCGAGGCAGACCTCAAGAAGGCTTACCGTCGCCTCGCCATGAAATACCACCCTGACCGCAACCCGGGTGACAAGGCATCGGAAGAGGCCTTCAAGGAAGCCAACGAAGCGTACGAAGTGCTTTCCGATGCCAGCAAGCGCGCGGCGTATGACCAGTACGGTCATGCCGGTGTGGACCAGGGCATGGGCGGCGGCGGCTTCGGCGGCGGTGGCGCGAATTTCTCCGACATCTTCGGTGATGTTTTCAGTGATTTCTTCGGCGGTGGCCGTGCTGGCGGCGGTGGTCGTGGCGGCGCTCAGCGTGGCAGCGATCTTCGTTACACCCTTGAGCTCAATCTTGAAGAGGCCGTGCGCGGTACTACCGTCAGCATCCGCGTGCCCACGTTGGTTAACTGCAAACCGTGCGACGGTAGCGGCGCCAAGAAGGGTTCTTCGCCGGTCACCTGCCCAACCTGTGGCGGTATAGGTCAGGTACGCATGCAGCAGGGCTTTTTCTCGGTCCAGCAAACCTGCCCGCGTTGCCACGGCAACGGCAAGATCATCTCCGACCCTTGCGATTCCTGCCATGGCGAAGGCCGCGTCGAAGAGTCCAAAACGTTGTCGGTCAAGGTACCGCCAGGCGTGGACACTGGCGACCGCATCCGTCTCTCGGGCGAAGGCGAAGCCGGGACTCAGGGCGGGCCGACGGGTGATCTGTATGTCGTGATCAATGTGCGTGAACACGCAATCTTCCAGCGTGACGGCAAGCACCTTTATTGCGAAGTTCCGATCAGTTTCACCGACGCTGCATTGGGCGGTGAACTGGAAGTGCCCACGCTGGACGGTCGCGTCAAGTTGAAGATCCCGGAAGGCACGCAAACCGGGAAGCAGTTCCGTTTGCGCGGCAAGGGTGTCGCCCCTGTCCGTGGCGGTGGCGCGGGGGACCTGATGTGCCGCGTTGCGGTTGAGACGCCAGTGAACCTGGGTCGGCGTCAGCGTGAATTGCTCGAAGAGTTCCGTGCATCGCTTGAAGGCGATAGCTCTCATTCGCCGAAAGCCAGCGGTTGGTTTGAAGGTGTGAAGCGTTTCTTCGGCGACCTCTAAGGAGCAGGGCATGCGACGTATTGCTGTGATGGGCGCCGCCGGGCGCATGGGCAAGACATTGATCGAGGCGGTGCAGGCGACGGCGGGAGCCGGCCTGACCGCTGCGGTGGACCGTCCTGACAGTTCGCTGGTTGGTGCCGATGCGGGCGAGTTGGCTGCGCTGGGCCGTATCGGCGTGCCACTGTCGGGTGATCTGGCGAAAGTCGCCGATGAGTTCGATGTGCTTATCGACTTCACTCACCCCTCCGTGACGCTGAAAAATCTCACGTTCTGCCGCAAGGCGGGCAAGGCAATGATCATCGGCACCACCGGTTTCAGTGTCGAAGAGAAGCAGCGTCTTGCCGAGGCAGGAAAGGACATCCCGATTGTGTTCGCGGCAAACTTCAGCGTCGGTGTGAACCTGTGCCTGAAGCTGCTCGACACGGCGGCTCGCGTGCTGGGTGATGACGTCGATATTGAAATCATGGAAGCCCATCACCGGCACAAAGTCGATGCGCCTTCGGGCACTGCGATTCGCATGGGTGAAGTGGTTGCCCAGGCGCTGGGCCGGGATTTGAACGAAGTGGCCGTCTATGGTCGCGAGGGCCAGACCGGCGCGCGCG
The DNA here is from genome assembly GCF_030208975.1 of Pseudomonas sp. ME-P-057. Lineage (NCBI taxonomy): Bacteria > Pseudomonadati > Pseudomonadota > Gammaproteobacteria > Pseudomonadales > Pseudomonadaceae > Pseudomonas > Pseudomonas sp. ME-P-057. The sequence continues at coordinate 67,716 of NZ_JARVSX010000005.1, read as the reverse complement.
ACCGCAAGACCATCGGCTTCGCTACCGTGCGCGCTGGCGATGTGGTGGGTGATCACACCGTCTTGTTCGCCGCTGATGGCGAGCGCGTGGAAATCACCCACAAGGCGTCAAGCCGGATGACCTTTGCCAAGGGCGCGGTACGTGCCGCTTTGTGGCTTGATGGCAAGGCGCCGGGGCTGTATGACATGCAGGATGTGCTTGATCTGCGTTGAGCCGTTCTGCGGTTTGAAAGTATCCGTCAGCAATGCGGGCAGGTGAGAGGGTTTACCTGTATCCTGCCCGCAGTTACACACCGCTACGCGACGGACCGTCGCAGTCTCCGCCCTCCGGGCATTTTAGCGGTAGATAAAAAAAGCCTCTTTCTGTAAGCTACAGCTTTAGTGTGTCCACTAAAAGCGCGCAGATAATTCTATGAAAAAAGCGGGGTGACGTGTCTATACGTCATTCCGCTTTTTTGCAACCTGCGATCGCCCTTTCAGGCTTTATTACGGGAGGTCTTCTTGACTAAGCCAGCCATACTCGCCCTTGCTGATGGCAGCATTTTTCGCGGCGAAGCCATTGGTGCCGACGGTCAAACCGTTGGCGAAGTGGTGTTCAACACCGCAATGACCGGCTATCAGGAAATTCTTACCGATCCTTCCTATGCCCAGCAAATCGTCACCCTGACTTACCCGCACATCGGCAATACCGGCACGACGCCGGAGGATGCCGAGTCCGACCGCGTTTGGTCGGCGGGCCTGGTGATCCGCGACCTGCCACTGGTGGCGAGCAACTGGCGTAACAAGATGCCTCTGGCTGATTATCTGAAAGCCAACAACACCGTTGCGATCGCCGGCATCGACACCCGCCGCCTGACCCGCATTCTTCGCGAGAAGGGCGCTCAGAACGGTTGCATCATGGCGGGCGACGACATCTCCGAAGAAGCCGCCATCGCGGCGGCGCAAGGTTTTCCAGGCCTGAAGGGCATGGACCTCGCCAAAGAGGTCAGCACCAAGAAGACCTACGAGTGGCGCAACACGATCTGGAACCTGCAGTCCGACAGCTGCCCTGAAATTGCCGCAGCAGACTTGAAATACCATGTCGTCGCCTGGGACTACGGCGTCAAGCTGAACATCCTGCGCATGCTCGTCGAGCGCGGTTGCCGAGTGACAGTCGTCCCTGCGCAAACCCCGGCCAGTGAAGTGCTTGCGCTCAAGCCCGATGGCATCTTCCTCTCCAACGGCCCTGGTGATCCGGAGCCTTGCGACTATGCCATTCAGGCGATCAAGGATGTGCTGGAGACCGATACCCCGGTGTTCGGTATTTGCCTGGGTCACCAGTTGCTGGCACTCGCGTCCGGCGCACAGACCATCAAGATGGATCTGGGCCACCATGGCGCTAACCACCCTGTTCAGGACCTGGACTCGGGCGTCGTCATGATTACCAGCCAGAACCACGGTTTTGCAGTGGACGAAGCGACGTTGCCGAGCAACCTGCGCGCCATTCACAAGTCGCTGTTTGACGGTAGCCTGCAAGGCATCGAGCGTACCGACAAGGACGCCTTCAGCTTCCAGGGCCACCCCGAGGCGAGCCCGGGCCCGACTGACGTCGCCCCGTTGTTTGATCGCTTTATCACAGCCATGGACAAGCGCCGCTAACGCTGCCTTGCGACTGTAGCGAGCAGGTGACCGCGGCGGACCGGACCAGATCCGACAGCCCGCCCGGCACCTGAGATGTTCAAGACGGCTTGCCGACTGACACAGGATTCGAGTGACAACCCATGCCAAAACGTACAGACATTAAAAGCATCCTGATTCTTGGCGCTGGCCCGATCGTAATCGGCCAGGCTTGTGAATTCGACTACTCCGGCGCCCAGGCCTGCAAGGCACTGCGCGAAGAGGGTTACCGCGTCATTCTGGTCAACTCCAATCCGGCCACCATCATGACCGACCCGGCCATGGCGGACGCGACGTACATCGAGCCGATCAAATGGGCGACCGTTGCCAAGATCATCGAGAAGGAACGCCCGGATGCGCTGCTGCCTACCATGGGCGGTCAGACTGCGCTGAACTGCGCACTGGACCTTGAGCGCGAAGGCATCCTGGAGAAATTCGGCGTTGAGATGATCGGCGCCAATGCCGACACCATCGACAAGGCCGAGGACCGCTCCCGTTTCGACAAGGCGATGAAGTCCATCGGCCTGGCGTGCCCTCGCTCCGGTATTGCGCACAGCATGGAAGAGGCCAATGCGGTCCTCGAAAAGCTGGGCTTTCCATGCATCATCCGTCCGTCCTTCACCATGGGCGGCACCGGTGGCGGTATCGCCTATAACCGTGAAGAGTTCGAAGAAATCTGCGCGCGCGGTCTGGATCTTTCACCGACCAAAGAGCTGCTGATCGACGAATCGCTGATCGGCTGGAAAGAATACGAAATGGAAGTTGTCCGCGACAAAAAGGACAACTGCATCATCGTCTGCTCCATCGAAAACTTCGACCCGATGGGCGTTCACACCGGCGACTCCATCACCGTTGCGCCGGCCCAGACCCTGACCGACAAGGAATATCAGATCCTGCGCAACGCCTCCCTGGCGGTCCTGCGTGAGATCGGGGTTGAAACCGGCGGCTCGAACGTTCAGTTCGGTATCTGCCCGGACACCGGGCGTATGGTTGTCATCGAGATGAACCCGAGGGTTTCGCGTTCGTCGGCGCTGGCCTCCAAAGCAACGGGTTTCCCGATTGCCAAAGTCGCGGCCAAGCTCGCTGTCGGGTACACGCTTGATGAGTTGCAGAACGACATCACCGGCGGCAAGACCCCAGCTTCGTTCGAGCCATCCATCGATTACGTTGTCACCAAGCTGCCGCGCTTCGCCTTCGAAAAATTCGCCAAGGCCGACGCTCGCCTGACCACTCAGATGAAGTCGGTCGGCGAAGTCATGGCGATCGGCCGCACGTTCCAGGAGTCCCTGCAGAAAGCCTTGCGCGGCCTGGAAGTGGGTGTCAGCGGCCTCGATCCGAAGCTGGACCTGAGCAATCCGGAAAGCATGAGCATTCTCAAGCGCGAGCTGACCGTTCCGGGTGCCGAGCGCATTTGGTACGTCGCCGATGCGTTCCGCGCCGGCATGACGGTCGAGCAGATTTTCGGCATGAACATGATCGATCCCTGGTTCCTGGTGCAGATCGAAGACCTGATCAAGGATGAGGAAAAGGTCAAAACTCTAGGGCTGTCGGCCATTGATCGCGATCTCATGTATCGCCTCAAGCGCAAAGGCTTCTCCGATGCACGCCTGGCCAAGCTGCTGGGTGTGACCGAGAAAAACCTGCGCACTCACCGCCACAAGCTGGACGTGCTCCCGGTTTACAAGCGTGTCGACACTTGCGCCGCCGAGTTCTCCACCGATACCGCGTACATGTACTCCACGTACGAGGAAGAGTGCGAAGCCAACCCGTCGACCCGCGACAAAATCATGATTTTGGGCGGCGGTCCGAACCGTATTGGCCAAGGCATCGAGTTCGACTACTGCTGCGTTCACGCTGCGCTGGCGCTGCGTGAAGACGGGTACGAGACCATCATGGTCAACTGCAACCCGGAAACCGTTTCGACCGACTACGACACCTCTGACCGTCTCTACTTCGAGCCAGTGACACTGGAAGATGTGCTTGAAATCGTGCGCGTCGAGAAGCCGAAAGGCGTGATCGTCCAGTACGGCGGCCAGACCCCATTGAAACTGGCCCGCGCTCTGGAAGCCGCAGGCGTGCCAATCATCGGCACCAGCCCGGACGCCATTGACCGTGCAGAAGACCGTGAGCGCTTCCAGCAGATGGTCGAGCGGTTGAATCTGCGTCAACCGCCTAACGCTACCGTGCGCAGCGAAGACGAGGCCATTCGTGCAGCGGCGAAGATCGGCTACCCGTTGGTGGTCCGTCCGTCTTACGTGCTGGGCGGTCGTGCGATGGAAATCGTCTACGAAGAAGACGAGCTCAAGCGTTATCTGCGTGAAGCGGTTCAAGTGTCCAACGACAGCCCGGTGCTGCTGGACCACTTCCTGAACTGCGCAATCGAAATGGACGTTGATGCCGTCTGCGATGGCACCGATGTGGTCATTGGCGCAATCATGCAGCACATCGAACAGGCAGGCGTTCACTCAGGTGACTCGGCGTGCTCGCTGCCGCCGTATTCGCTGCCGGCTCATATCCAGGACGAGATGCGTGACCAGGTCAAGAAGATGGCCCTGGAGCTCGGCGTTGTCGGTTTGATGAACGTCCAGTTGGCCTTGCAGGGCGAGGACATCTACGTCATCGAGGTCAACCCGCGCGCATCGCGTACGGTGCCGTTCGTGTCGAAGTGCATCGGTGTCTCGCTGGCGATGATTGCCGCCCGCGTCATGGCAGGCAAAACTCTGAAAGAGCTGGGCTTCACCAAAGAAATCATTCCGAATTTCTACAGCGTTAAAGAGGCGGTATTCCCGTTCGCCAAGTTCCCGGGCGTTGACCCGATCCTTGGCCCGGAAATGAAATCGACCGGCGAAGTGATGGGTGTGGGTGACACCTTCGGCGAAGCGTTCGCCAAGGCCCAGATGGGCGCCAGCGAAGTGTTGCCTACAGGCGGCACTGCCTTCATCAGCGTGCGTGACGACGACAAGCCGCTCGTGGCCGGTGTGGCGCGCAGTCTGATCGAGCTCGGCTTCGAAATCGTTGCAACGGCTGGAACTGCACGTTTGATTGAAGAAGCGGGCCTGAAGGTCCGTCGCGTCAACAAGGTGACCGAAGGGCGTCCGCATGTGGTCGACATGATCAAGAATGACGAAGTCACTTTGATCATCAACACCACCGAAGGTCGCCAATCGATCGCGGATTCTTATTCCATCCGCCGTAACGCCTTGCAGCACAAGATTTATTGCACCACCACCATTGCTGCGGGCGAGGCTATCTGTGAAGCGCTGAAATTCGGTCCGGAAAAGACCGTACGCCGCTTGCAGGATCTACACGCAGGGCTCAAAGCATGATCAAGTATCCAATGACAGTTCAGGGCGCTCGCGCCCTGGAAGAAGAACACGCACACCTGACCAAAGTCGTGCGTCCCAAGCTTAGCCAGGACATCGGGACTGCACGCGAGCTGGGCGATCTCAAGGAAAACGCCGAATACCATGCAGCCCGCGAACAGCAGGGCATGGTCGAGGCGCGTATTCGTGATATCGAGGGGCGAATTCAGAACCAGGTGATTATCGACGTCACCACGATCCCTCACACGGGCAAAGTGATTTTTGGCACGACCGTCGAAATCGCCAACGTGGAGACAGATGACCGCGTCACCTATCACATCGTGGGTGAGGACGAAGCTGACTTCAAACTGGGGAAGATATCGGTCGGTTCGCCGTTGGCCCGAGCGTTGATTGGCAAAGAAGAAGGCGACGTGGTGGCTGTCAAAACGCCAAGCGGCGTCATCGAGTACGAGATCGTGGAAGTGCGCCACGTGTGACCAGCAGCACCCGCCTGGTGTGGGGGCTGACTCAGCCCGCCAGGGAGGCTCGTTGATTGAGCCTCCCCGGCGACACGCTGTTGGTATGGGTTACGACTCATCCATGTCGATGAAAGCCGGGTCGAACAGGTCGGTACCCAAAGGCGCATTACCCAGTAGCGTGGCCGGACCCGATAGGGTCAATTGAAGCGGTGTACGTTCGAAAGCTGCTTGTTGACCTTCGGGTTCTTGCGGTAGATCAGCGCCATTTTGCCGATGACCTGTACCAGATCGGCCTTACCGGCCTTGCACAACTCGGCAACGGCGCCGAGGCGGCTTTCGCGATCAAGGATGTTGAGCTTGATCTTGATTAGCTCGTGATCACCCAGCGCGCGCTCCAGTTCGGCCAGCACACCTTCAGTCAGACCATTGTCCGCCACGATCAACACCGGTTTCAGATGGTGGCCAATGGATTTGTATTGTTTCTTCTGCTCTTGAGTGAGCGGCATAATCTGACCTCTGCGTCTGATCTGTAAAAAGCGGCGGCCAGTTTACCCGAGCGAGTCCGGGATCGCCCGGTTAATCGCGAGTCGTCCTAATTTTTTGAGGTGCTCCGTGGCACGTTCCAAAACCAGCCATAACTGGCTTAAAGAACACTTCGACGACAAGTACGTCAAAATGGCGCAGAAGGACGGCTACCGTTCCCGTGCCAGCTACAAGCTGCTTGAGATCCAGGAGAAGGACAAGATCATTCGCCCCGGTATGACCGTCATCGACCTCGGCGCTGCGCCGGGTGGGTGGTCCCAAGTGACCAGTCGTCTGATTGGTGGGCAGGGCCGACTGATCGCTTCAGACATCCTTGAGATGGACAGCATCCCTGATGTGACCTTCATTCAGGGTGATTTCACCGAGGATGCCGTGCTCGCCCAGATTCTTGAGGCGGTCGGTAATACGCAAGTGGACCTTGTGATTTCCGACATGGCCCCCAATATGAGTGGATTGAGCGCTGTTGATATGCCGCGCGCCATGTTCCTCTGTGAGCTGGCGCTGGATCTGGCAGGTCGCGTCTTACGTCCAGGTGGTGATTTCCTCATCAAGGTCTTTCAGGGTGAGGGCTTTGACGTATACCACAAAGACATCCGCAAGCTGTTTGACAAGGTGCAGATGCGCAAGCCGTTGTCATCGCGGGACCGTTCGAGAGAGCAGTATCTGTTGGGTCGCGGTTTTCGTGGCATTGAAGGATCGGCAAGCGATGAGCGCCTTTGAATAAGCGATAGCTTTTTTCAAATGGCTTTATCAAGGGAGCGTAACCAACATCGTGTAGTCAAAGTTTCACAAAGGGTTACAGACGCCGCCTGCCACGCCTGTAGGATCTGTAGTAAGTTAGGCCGGTGAATATCATGCGAGGCACGCTCCAGCGTGGAGCTTGCTTCAGAGGGTAGCTAATTGAACGATATGGCAAAGAATTTGATCCTGTGGTTGATCATCGCAGCAGTCCTTGTGACCGTGATGAACAACTTCTCCAGTCCTAACGAGCCACAGACCCTCAACTATTCCGAATTCATCCAGCAGGTGAAGGACGGCAAGGTAGAGAAGGTTGCCGTTGACGGCTATGTCATCACTGGCAAGCGCAGCGATGGCGACTCCTTCAAGACCATCCGACCTGCCATCCAGGATAACGGCCTGATTGGTGATCTGGTTGATAACAACGTGGTGATCGAAGGCAAGCAGCCAGAACAGCAGAGCATCTGGACTCAGCTTCTGGTCGCCAGCTTCCCGATCCTCGTGATTATTGCCGTGTTCATGTTCTTCATGCGCCAGATGCAAGGCGGAGCGGGCGGCAAAGGCGGCCCGATGAGCTTCGGCAAGAGCAAGGCGCGGCTTTTATCCGAAGATCAGGTCAAGACTACGCTGGCCGACGTCGCCGGTTGCGACGAAGCCAAGGAAGAAGTGGGCGAGCTGGTTGAGTTTCTGCGCGACCCGGGCAAGTTCCAGCGACTGGGTGGTCGCATCCCGCGCGGTGTGCTCATGGTCGGCCCGCCTGGTACCGGTAAAACGCTGCTGGCCAAAGCCATCGCCGGTGAGGCCAAGGTGCCGTTCTTCACGATCTCCGGGTCCGATTTCGTCGAGATGTTCGTGGGTGTCGGTGCAAGCCGAGTCCGTGACATGTTTGAACAAGCCAAGAAGCACGCGCCCTGCATTATCTTCATCGACGAGATCGACGCAGTAGGTCGCCATCGCGGTGCCGGCATGGGCGGCGGTCATGACGAGCGTGAGCAGACTCTTAACCAGTTGCTGGTAGAGATGGACGGCTTCGAGATGAATGACGGCATTATCGTCATCGCCGCGACCAACCGCCCAGACGTTCTTGACCCTGCTCTGCTGCGGCCTGGTCGCTTCGACCGCCAGGTTGTTGTGGGCTTGCCCGACATTCGCGGTCGTGAACAAATCCTTAAAGTACACATGCGCAAAGTGCCAATGGGCGATGATGTCCAGCCGGGCGTGATCGCGCGCGGGACGCCTGGCTTCTCGGGTGCTGACCTGGCTAACCTGGTGAACGAGGCGTCGCTGTTCGCGGCTCGGACGGGTAAGCGTATTGTCGAGATGAAAGAGTTCGAGCTCGCCAAAGACAAAATCATGATGGGCGCCGAGCGCAAATCGATGGTGATGTCGGACAAAGAGAAACGCAACACGGCCTATCACGAGGCAGGTCACGCTATCGTGGGGCGTGTGGTCCCTGAGCATGATCCGGTCTACAAGGTTTCGATCATTCCACGTGGCCGTGCTCTCGGCGTGACGATGTTCCTGCCGGAAGAAGACCGCTACAGCTTGTCGAAACGTGCACTGATCAGCCAGATCTGCTCGCTGTATGGCGGGCGCATCGCGGAAGAAATGACTCTGGGCTTTGATGGCGTCACCACGGGTGCTTCCAACGACATCATGCGTGCCAGTCAGATCGCCCGGAATATGGTTACCAAGTGGGGGTTGTCCGAAAAACTCGGTCCGTTGATGTACTCGGATGAAGAAGAGGGCGGCTACCTGGGTCGTGGCGGTGGTGGGCAGAACGCCAGCCTTTCAGGTGACACCGCGCGTTTGATCGACTCCGAAGTTCGCAGCATCATTGATCAGTGCTACGGCACCGCCCGGCAGATCCTCACTGACAACCGTGAGAAGCTGGACGCCATGGCTGACGCGTTGATGAAGTACGAGACAATCGACGCCGAGCAGATCGACGACATCATGGCAGGGCGTACGCCTCGTGAACCTCGCGACTGGGAAGGTGGTTCCGGAGATTCAGGGACACCCATCGCGCCAGTGGGTCCGCGTCCGGAATCGCCCATTGGTGGCCCTGCCGCTGAACACTAAGGCCTGACATGATTTCTGCGCTACACCCAACCCGGTTGCCTTGCGGCAACCGGGTTCTTGATTTGTCCCGCACGCACGTGATGGGCATTCTCAATATCACTCCAGACTCCTTCTCGGATGGCGGCCGATTTGCACAGCGCGACCTTGCCTTGCGTCATGCAGAATCGATGATGCTGGCAGGTGCCACGCTGATCGATGTCGGTGGCGAGTCCACGCGTCCAGGGGCGCGCTCAGTGTCTTCAGTCGAAGAGCTGGAGCGGGTTGCGCCCATCGTGGAAGCGATCAACGCCGAGCTGGATGTCATTATTTCCGTCGACACTTCCACGCCGGCCGTCATTCGCGAGACTGCCCGGCTGGGTGCCGGGCTCATCAACGATGTGCGTTCATTACGCCGGGACGGTGCGCTGGACGCTGCTGTGGCAACTGGATTGCCGGTGTGCCTCATGCACATGCGTGGCGAGCCTACCGATATGCAAAACGATCCCTGTTACAGTGACTTGGTGGGTGAGGTGAGCGGGTTCTTGCGTGGGCGCATGGAGGCGTGCATTGCAGCAGGCATTCCTGTTGAAAAAATCATCCTCGATCCGGGATTTGGCTTTGCCAAGAACCTTGAGCATAACCTGAGCCTCTTCAAGCACCTGGAGTCGTTGCATGCGTTGGGGAGGCCGCTGCTGGTCGGCGTCTCGCGCAAGAGCATGATCGGCAAGGTGCTCGACAAGCCGGTTGACCAAAGGCTGCACGGTGCATTGGCGCTGGCGGCACTCGCTATGGTCAAAGGCGCGAAAATTCTGCGTGTGCACGACGTCCCGGAGACGGTAGATGTTGTGCGTATGATTGCTGCTGTTGAATCAGCAAAATAAGAAATCTGGAGCACCCATGAACACAAAAAAATACTTCGGAACCGACGGTATCCGAGGTCGCGTTGGTCAATTCCCTATTACCCCTGATTTCATGCTCAAGCTTGGCTGGGCTGCGGGAATGGCGTTTCGCAAAATGGGCGCCTGCCGAATTCTGGTAGGAAAAGACACCCGGATTTCTGGCTATATGTTCGAATCGGCGCTGGAGGCCGGGCTATCCGCGGCGGGCGCCGATGTCATGTTGCTTGGCCCGATGCCAACACCGGCAATCGCCTACCTGACGCGGACGTTCCACGCCGAGGCTGGCATTGTGATCAGCGCTTCACACAATCCGCATTACGACAACGGCATCAAATTTTTCTCTGGGCAGGGCACCAAACTGCCGGATGAAATCGAGTTGATGATCGAAGAGCTTCTGGATTCTCCAATGACAGTTGAGGAGTCCGAAAAACTTGGCAAGGTATCGCGTATCAACGACGCTGCCGGCCGTTATATTGAATTTTGCAAAAGCAGTGTCCCAACCAGTACTGATTTCGCAGGGCTCAAACTGGTGGTCGATTGTGCCCACGGCGCGACCTACAAAGTGGCGCCGAACGTGTTCCGCGAGCTCGGAGCGCAGGTGACCGTCCTTTCCGCTGCACCGAATGGGCTGAACATCAACGACAACTGCGGCTCGACCCACATGGGAGCTTTGCAGGCAGCTGTGGTGGAGCATGGTGCCGATCTGGGGATCGGTTTCGACGGCGACGGTGACCGTGTACTGATGGTCGACCATACCGGTGCGATCGTCGATGGCGATGAGCTTCTTTACATCATCGCACGCGACTTGCACGAGCGCGGCCAGCTGCAGGGCGGCGTGGTTGGTACTCTGATGAGCAACCTTGGGCTGGAACTGGCTCTCGCCGATCTGAGTATCCCTTTCGTACGAGCCAACGTGGGCGACAGGTATGTCATCGCCGAGCTGCTTGAGCGCAACTGGCAGGTTGGCGGTGAGAATTCGGGGCATGTCGTTTGCTTCCAGCACACAACAACCGGGGACGCAATCATCGCGGCATTGCAGGTTTTGCTCGCCATGAAGCGTACAGGGCAAAGCCTGGCCCAATCCCGGGAGGGTCTGAAAAAATGCCCGCAGATTCTGGTCAATGTGCGCTTCGACGGTGGGGGCGTGGACCCGGTCAAGCATCCCGCCGTGATCGAGGCATGCGAGCGCGTAACGGCCGCCATGGCCGGGCGTGGGCGGGTGTTGTTGCGCAAGTCAGGCACAGAGCCGCTGGTGCGCGTCATGGTTGAAGGCGAAGACGAAAGTCTGGTCGCCGGCTACGCCGATGAACTGGCAAAACTGGTTGCTGAAGTTTGCGCCTGATTTCGGCTTGCCAGTGTTGAAAGTGTTGGGTAACATCTGCGCCCACTTTGACCGACGAGGTACAGCATGCGTCGCCCTATGGTAGCTGGTAACTGGAAGATGCACGGTACCCGCGCCAGCGTCGCTGAGCTGATCGAGGGTCTTGCAAATCTCGCCCTTCCGGGTGGGGTTGATGTGGCGGTGTTTCCGCCAAGTCTTCACATCAACTTTGTGGTTGATTTCCTGGAAGGGCAGTCGATTGATGTGGGTGCGCAAAACTGCGCGCATGAGGCAGGGCAGGGCGCGTTGACCGGGGAGATTTCTTCCACTCAGTTGGCAGATGCATCCTGCAAATATGTGCTTGTTGGACATTCTGAGCGTCGCCAGATAATGGGCGAAACTAATGAAATCCTCAATCGCAAGTTCGAAGCCGCTCAGGCGGCGGGTCTTACGCCAATACTGTGTATCGGTGAGACACTCGAACAGCGCGAAGCCGGTAAAACGCTTGAGGTTGTCGGGCAGCAGCTGGACAGCATCATCGAAGAGCTTGGCATCGGCGCTTTTGCCAATGCGGTTATCGCATACGAGCCGGTTTGGGCTATTGGCACCGGGCTGACTGCTTCGCCGCAGCAGGCTCAGGAAGTCCATGCAGCGATTCGTGCGCAGTTGATGAAAGAGAATTCTGAAGTCGCACAAGGTGTGCGTCTTCTATATGGCGGCAGCGTGAAGGCGGCCAATGCGGTCGAACTGTTCGGCATGCCGGATATCGATGGGGGGCTGATTGGTGGTGCCTCCCTGAATGCAGATGAGTTCGGTGCGATCATTCGCGCCGCGGGAAACTGAAAAAATGCTGGAAACAGTCGTAGTCGTTCTTCATCTGCTGGGTGCCCTGGGCGTAGTTGCTCTGGTTCTGTTGCAGCAGGGTAAAGGTGCCGACGCTGGCGCGTCATTCGGAGCAGGTGCATCAAATACTGTATTCGGTGGCCAAGGTTCCTCTACCTTTCTTAGTAAACTTACTGCTATACTTGCCGCCTGTTTCTTCATGACCAGCTTAGGGTTAGGTTACTTTGCTAAAGAGAAAGCTCACCAGCTGACTCAAGTAGGTTTGCCAAACCCAGCAGTATTGGAAGTGAAGCAAAAGCCGGCAGCAGATGATGTTCCGGTTCTGGAAGGGCAACAGAGACCAGCGGCAGTTCCTGCTGATGTTCCTGCCACTCCAGAGCAAAAGTAATACCGGATTCGCAGTCGTTGTTGGGGCTGCAAAAGAGTTGTAATGCCGAGGTGGTGGAATTGGTAGACACGCAACCTTGAGGTGGTTGTGCCCATAGGGTGTAGGGGTTCGAGTCCCCTTCTCGGTACCAATTAACAAGAAAGCCCGCAGTAGCGGGCTTTCTTGTAGGTGGATGTGTCGGATTGACCCAAAATTGGATCGGTCGTATACTTCCGCCCCAGCTTTGTCGCGGGGTGGAGCAGTCTGGTAGCTCGTCGGGCTCATAACCCGAAGGTCGTTGGTTCAAATCCAGCCCCCGCAACCAGTTTTAGCGGAGCCCCTTTTCAGGGGCTTTTTGTTAGCTGGACACTTTATGGCGCCGCGTTTCGCAGGCGTTTTTCATGATTGGGCTTCTGCCCATTTTTTATTTGCAGCATGCACGAGGGGGTTCAGGTGTCGAGCAAGCTAGAACAGTTGCAGGCCTTGCTGGCCCCGGTGGTCGTGGCCCTAGGCTATGAATGCTGGGGTATCGAGTTTTCGTCTCAAGGTCGGCACTCGATGTTGCGCGTCTATATCGATAAGGAAGGCGGCGTTTTGGTGGACGATTGCGCGATCGTCAGCCGTCAGATCAGCGGTATTCTGGATGTCGAAGATCCAATCAGCTCCGAATACACGCTCGAAGTTTCATCTCCAGGCATGGAACGCCCACTGTTCACCATCGAGCAGTTTGCTTCGTTTGCCGGGGAACAAGTGAAGATAAAGCTGCGGTCTCCCTTTGAGGGTCGGCGCAACTTTCAAGGCTTTCTCCGCGGGGTGGAGGAGCAGGACGTCGTGGTCCAGGTGGATGAACACGAGTACCTGCTGCCGATCGATCTGATCGACAAAGCCAACATCATTCCCAAGTTTGACTGAGACGTGCCAGATACTGCGGATCCCGCGGATCCAATGGCTTGCGAAAGGCGAGGCGTACGATGAGCAAAGAAGTACTGCTGGTTGTTGAATCGGTATCCAATGAAAAAGGCGTACCGGCCGACGTGATTTTTGAAGCGCTTGAAATAGCGCTGGCTACCGCCACTAAAAAGCGCTTTGAAGACGAAGTAGACCTGCGTGTCGAGATTAATCGCCACACAGGTGCCTATGAGACTTTCCGTCGCTGGACCGTCGTCGAAGAAGACGATCTCGACGACCCGGCTATCGAAACATGGCCAAGCAAGGTCGCCCAGACGCATCCTGGCGCCAATGTTGGCGACGTAGTAGAAGAAAAGATCGACTCTATCGAGTTCGGCCGCATCGCCGCGCAAACTGCCAAGCAAGTCATTGTGCAGAAAGTCCGCGAAGCTGAGCGCGCTCAAGTCGTGGACGCCTACCGAGAGCGTCTGGGCGAAATCATTTCCGGTACTGTCAAGAAAGTCACGCGTGACAACGTCATCGTTGACCTTGGCAACAACGCCGAAGCCCTGCTGGCACGTGAAGACATCATTTCGCGGGAGACTTTCCGCGTCGGTGTCCGTGTGCGGGCATTGCTTAAAGAGATCCGCACCGAAAACCGCGGCCCTCAGCTGATCCTGTCGCGTACAGCGCCCGAGATGCTGATCGAGCTGTTCCGGATTGAAGTTCCGGAAATCGCCGAAGGACTCATCGAGGTGATGGCTGCCTCTCGTGATCCAGGTTCGCGTGCAAAGATCGCAGTTCGCTCAAAGGACAAACGCATTGACCCGCAGGGCGCATGCATCGGCATGCGCGGTTCGCGTGTGCAGGCTGTTTCCGGCGAGTTGGGCGGCGAGCGTGTGGATATCGTGCTTTGGGACGATAACCCGGCGCAGTTCGTCATCAACGCCATGTCGCCTGCCGAAGTGGCAGCGATCATCGTTGATGAAGACGCCCACGCCATGGACATCGCTGTAGGCGCAGACAACCTCGCTCAGGCGATTGGCCGCGGTGGCCAGAATGTTCGCCTGGCGAGTCAGTTGACTGGCTGGACACTGAACGTGATGACCGAATCGGACATCCAGGCCAAGCAGCAAGCGGAGACCGGTGACATCCTGCGCAACTTTATCGACGAGCTGGAAGTCGATGAGGATCTCGCTCAGGTACTGGTAGACGAAGGCTTCACCAGCCTGGAAGAGATTGCCTACGTACCGTTGGAAGAAATGCTCAACATCGACGGCTTTGACGAAGATACCGTCAACGAGCTTCGCGCTCGTGCCAAGGATCGTTTGTTGACTAAAGCCATCGCTACTGAGGAAAAGCTGGCAGACGCCCATCCGGCCGAAGACCTGCTCTCGCTTGAGGGTATGGACAAGGATTTGGCGATGGAACTGGCGGTGCGCGGCGTAATTACCCGCGAAGACCTGGCCGAGCAGTCTATTGACGATCTGCTCGACATCGACGGCATTGACGATGATCGTGCCGGCAAGTTGATCATGGCCGCCCGAGCCCATTGGTTCGAGTAAGTAGATGCGGCCTGAGGAGAGAAGTGCATGACGCAAGTCACGGTGAAAGAACTGGCCAAGACGGTCGACACACCGGTAGAGCGCCTGTTACAGCAGATGCGTGAGGCAGGTTTGCCGCACAACGCCGCCGAGCAAGTTGTGACCGATATCGAAAAACAAGCCCTGTTGACGCACCTGAAAAGCGGTCACAAGGCTAAGGTGGAAGAGCCGCGCAAGATCACCTTGCAGCGCAAAACCACCAGCACCCTGCGCGTTGCTGGCAGCAAAAGCATCAGCGTTGAAGTACGCAAAAAGAAAGTCTTTGTTCAGCGCAGCCCGGAAGAAATCGAAGCCGAACGCAAGCGCGAGCTGGACGAGCGTCGTGCGGTAGAAAATGCCGCTCGCCAAAAGGCCGAAGAAGAAGCTCGTCAGCGCGCCGAAGAAGAAGCGCGTCGTCAGCCTGCTTCTGCTTCAGCGCCGCAAACTGCGGGTGCTGATACAGCCCCGGCAGCGCCAGCTTCGCCAGTGGCAGAGCCAGCACGGGAAACCCCGGCGCCAGCTCCTGCCCCTGTTGCCGACCGCAAGAAAGACGAGCAACGTCGCCCCGACAAACCACGCAACGACGACAACAACCGTCGCAGCGGTGGCGGTGATGGCGATCGCAAGAACGCTCCTCATCGTGCATCGGTCAAGGAAAAGGCTCCCGCGCCACGCGTCGCGCCTCGGACTACCGACGAAGAGAGCGACGGTTTCCGTCGTGGCGGTCGTGGCAAGGCCAAGCTCAAGAAGCGTAACGCTCACGGCTTCCAGAGCCCTACCGGCCCACTGGTTCGTGAAGTGAAGATCGGCGAGACCATCAGCGTGGGCGATCTCGCTCAACAGATGTCGGTCAAAGCTGCTGAAATCATCAAGTTCATGTTCAAGCTGGGTACCCCGGCCACGATCAACCAGGTTCTGGATCAGGAAACTGCCCAGCTGGTTGCCGAAGAACTTGGCCACAAAGTGACCCTGGTCAGCGACACTGCGCTTGAAGATTCCTTGGCCGAGTCCCTGAAGTTTGAAGGTGAGTCGTTCTCCCGTGCACCGGTTGTGACCGTCATGGGCCACGTTGACCACGGTAAGACCTCGCTGCTCGACTACATCCGTCGTGCCAAGGTTGCGGCTGGCGAAGCCGGCGGTATCACTCAGCACATCGGCGCTTACCACGTTGAAACAGAGCGTGGCATGGTGACGTTCCTCGATACCCCGGGTCACGCTGCGTTCACCGCAATGCGTGCTCGTGGTGCCAAAGCGACCGACATCGTGATTCTGGTTGTCGCAGCTGACGACGGCGTCATGCCGCAGACCATCGAAGCCGTGCAACATGCCAAGGCTGCCGGTGTTCCGCTGGTGGTTGCCGTGAACAAGATCGACAAGCCTGGCGCCGACCTGGACCGTATCCGCAGTGAGCTTTCGGTTCACGGCGTCACATCTGAAGAGTGGGGCGGCGAGACACCTTTCGTTTCGGTCTCCGCGAAGATGGGTACCGGCGTTGACGAGTTGCTCGAAGCTGTTCTGCTGCAGGCCGAAGTACTGGAATTGATGGCAACGCCGTCGGCGCCGGGTCGTGGTGTTGTGGTTGAATCGCGTCTGGACAAGGGCCGTGGTCCGGTTGCTACTGTTCTGGTTCAGGACGGTACGCTGCGTCAGGGCGACATGGTTCTGGTCGGCTCCAACTACGGTCGCGTTCGGGCAATGCTCGACGAGAACGGCAAGCCGATCAAGGAAGCCGGTCCGTCGATCCCTGTCGAGATCCTCGGCCTGGACGGTACGCCGGACGCTGGTGACGAGATGAGCGTGGTTGCCGACGAGAAGAAAGCCCGTGAAGTGGCTCTGTTCCGTCAAGGCAAGTTCCGCGAAGTCAAGCTGGCCCGTGCTCACGCCGGCAAGCTGGAAAACATCTTCGAGAACATGGGTCAGGAAGAGAAGAAGACGCTTAACATCGTCCTCAAATCCGATGTCCGTGGTTCTCTGGAAGCATTGCAGGGCGCATTGAACGGCCTGGGTAACGACGAAGTGCAAGTGCGCGTAGTCGGCGGCGGTGTCGGTGGTATCACCGAAAGCGACGCCAACCTGGCACTGGCCTCCAACGCTGTACTGTTCGGCTTCAACGTGCGTGCCGATGCTGGCGCGCGCAAGATCGTCGAGCAGGAAGGTCTGGATATGCGTTACTACAACGTCATCTACGACATCATCGAAGACGTCAAGAAGGCCCTCACCGGCATGCTTGGCAGCGACGTTCGGGAGAACATCCTGGGCATCGCCGAAGTCCGCGACGTGTTCCGCTCGCCGAAATTCGGCGCGATCGCAGGTTGCATGGTCATCGAAGGCGTTGTCTTCCGTAACCGTCCAATCCGTGTACTGCGTGAAGACATCGTTATCTTCGAGGGCGAGCTGGAATCCCTGCGTCGCTTCAAGGATGACGCTTCCGAAGTACGTGCCGGCATGGAATGTGGTATTGGCGTCAAGAGCTACAACGACGTCAAGGTCGGTGACAAGATCGAAGTCTTCGAGAAGGTCCAAGTGGCTCGCAGCCTCTAAATCGCGAGCTTCAGGAGTCATGGCTTACGCCGCATGCAGCTGCGTGGCGCAGGTCATGGACTCTAAACGCAACGCCCGGTCCGGCTTCTGCCAGGCCGGGCGTTTGCCGCTTTCAGACCACATGGCTTTTGCCATGGGTCAGTGACAGGTAACAAGACATGGCAAAAGAATACAGCCGTACCCAACGTATCGGCGATCAGATGCAGCGCGAGCTGGCACAGCTGATCCGTCGTGAGATCAAAGACCCCCGCGTAGGGCTGGTCACCATCACTGCCGTCGACGTGAGTCGCGACGTGGGCCACGCGAAAATCTTCATGACCGTGATGGGTCAGGACAGTGCCGAAGAGATCGCCCAGTCAATCAAGGTGCTCAACGCTGCTGCGGGTTTTCTGCGCATGCAGCTGGCCCGTGAAATGAAGCTGCGCAGCGTTCCGCAACTGCACTTCCATTACGATGAAAGCGTCGCCCGTGGTGCGCACTTGTCTGCTTTGATCGAGCGCGCAGTGGCTGAAGATGGTCAGCACCAAACCGCTCCGAAGCAAGACGGTTCGGAGGAGTAACGGCGTGGCTCAGGTCAAGCGTATTCGCCGTAACGTCAGTGGGATCATCCTGCTCGACAAACCGTTGGGCTTTACCTCCAACGCGGCCCTGCAGAAAGTGCGCTGGTTGCTGAATGCGGAAAAAGCCGGTCACACCGGCAGCCTCGATCCGCTGGCCACCGGCGTCCTGCCGCTGTGCTTTGGGGAAGCCACCAAGTTTTCCCAGTATCTGCTGGATTCCGACAAGGGTTATGAAACCCTCATGCAGTTGGGCAAAACCACCACCACTGCGGACGCCGAGGGCGAAGTGCTGCAGACCCGCCCGGTGACCGTTGGTCGCGCGGATATCGAAGCGGTGCTTCCGGCATTTCGTGGGGATATCAGTCAGATACCGCCAATGTACTCAGCCCTCAAGCGTGATGGCCAGCCGTTGTACAAGCTGGCCCGGGCAGGGGAAGTGGTGGAGCGCGAACCGCGTTCTGTTACTATTGCGCGCCTGGAATTATTGGCGTGTGAAGGCGACACTGCTCGTTTGGCCGTCGACTGCACCAAAGGCACCTATATCCGTACCCTCGTGGAGGATATTGGTGAGAAGCTTGGCTGCGGTGCTTACGTCGCCCAGCTGCGTCGTACACAGGCTGGACCATTTACGCTGGCTCAGACCGTAACTCTGGAAGAGCTGGAGGCGGTGCACGCAGAAGGCGGCAACGAAGCCGTTGACCGTTTCCTGATGCCGTCGGACAGCGGGCTGCTGGATTGGCCGCTGTTGCAATTCTCGGAGCACAGTTCGTTTTACTGGCTGCACGGTCAACCAGTAAGAGCCCCGGACGCGCCGAAGTTTGGCATGGTGCGGGTGCAGGATCATGAAGGACGCTTCATCGGGATCGGTGAAGTGAGTGAAGACGGGCGCATTGCGCCACGTCGACTCATTCGGTCAGAGTGACCGGACCCGTCGCGGCAGGGTTTCCTGGCACGGCGGTACGAGGGTGGCTGTTAACAGGCATGGTCACTCCTCACATTTAAATACGAGAGTTTGCTCTCGGCCTGTTGAAGCCGTCTCCCCGGAGCGGTTTCTTGATAAAAGGAATGCCCACATGGCACTCAGCGTTGAAGATAAAGCTCAGATCGTAACCGACTACCAGCAAGCTGTTGGTGACACAGGTTCGCCAGAAGTGCAGGTTGCACTGCTGACCGCCAACATCAACAAACTGCAAGGCCACTTCAAGGCCAACGGTAAGGATCACCACTCCCGTCGTGGTCTGATCCGTATGGTAAACCAGCGTCGCAAGCTGCTGGATTACCTGAAAGGTAAGGACGTTAGCCGTTACAGCGCCCTGATCGGTCGTCTGGGTCTGCGTCGCTAATAACGACTCGGATAGAGGTTGGTTGGTCGTCATGTTCCGCTGGTTTTATCAGTGGGCTGGCGGCCTCCCAGCCTCTAGTTGTATCTGGGCTGCCGAAGGGTCCGATTCCCCTCGCCGCCCAAGAATTCGCAAGAAACCAGTTCCCCAAGAGCCACAAAGAAGGTAGGAAACCGTGAACCCGGTAATCAAGAAATTTCAATTCGGTCAATCGACCGTAACACTCGAGACTGGCCGTATTGCCCGTCAAGCTTCTGGTGCTGTATTGGTCACCGTTGACGACGACGTCACCGTTCTCGTGACTGTGGTCGGCTCCAAGCATGCAGACCCAAGCAAAGGCTTTTTCCCTCTTTCCGTTCACTACCAGGAAAAGACCTACGCCGCTGGCAAGATCCCTGGTGGTTTCTTCAAGCGTGAAGGCCGTCCTTCCGAAAAAGAAACACTGACCTCGCGTTTGATCGACCGTCCGATCCGCCCACTGTTTCCAGAAGGCTTCATGAACGAAGTGCAGGTTGTCTGCACCGTCGTCTCCACCAGCAAGAAGACCGATCCAGACGTCGCCGCGATGATCGGTACGTCGGCTGCGCTGGCCATCTCGGGCATCCCTTTTGATGGCCCTATCGGCGCCGCCCGCGTTGCTTTCCACGAGAGCACCGGCTACCTGTTGAACCCGACTTACGAACAGCTGAAAGCATCGAGCCTGGACATGGTCGTTGCCGGTACCGAAGAAGCGGTACTGATGGTTGAGTCGGAAGCCAAGGAACTGACCGAAGACCAGATGCTGGGCGCCGTGCTGTTCGCACACGACGAATTCCAGTCGGTCATCAAGGCCGTCAAAGAGCTGGCCGCCGAAGCTGCCAAGCCAACCTGGAACTGGGCGCCGAAAGCTGAAGCCACTGAACTGCTTGGCGCCATCCGCTCCGAGTTCGGCGCAGCGATCTCCGAGGCCTACACCATCACCGTCAAGGCCGATCGCTACGCTCGCCTGGGTGAGCTGAAGGATCAGGTCGTTGCCAAGCTGGCCGTTGAAGACGGCAGCCCGTCCGCCAGCGAAGTCAAAGCGGCATTCGGCGAAATCGAATACCGCACCGTTCGCGAAAACATCGTCAGCGGCAAGCCACGTATCGACGGTCGCGACACCAAGACTGTTCGTCCGTTGAACATCGAAGTTGGCGTTCTGCCGAAGACTCACGGTTCGGCACTGTTCACCCGTGGCGAAACTCAGGCGCTGGTCGTGGCCACCCTGGGTACTGCACGCGATGCGCAGTTGCTGGACACTCTCGAAGGCGAGAAGAAAGACCCGTTCATGCTGCACTACAACTTCCCTCCGTTCTCGGTGGGCGAGTGTGGTCGCATGGGTGGCGCAGGTCGTCGTGAAATCGGTCACGGCCGTCTGGCTCGTCGTTCGGTTCAGGCCATGCTGCCTGCTGCCGACGTGTTCCCGTACACCATCCGTGTCGTATCGGAAATCACCGAATCCAACGGCTCCAGCTCCATGGCTTCGGTCTGTGGTGCTTCGCTGGCGCTGATGGACGCTGGTGTTCCGATGAAAGCCCCGGTGGCCGGTATCGCCATGGGCTTGGTTAAGGAAGGCGAGAAATTCGCCATCCTGACCGACATCCTGGGTGACGAAGACCACCTCGGCGACATGGACTTCAAAGTGGCCGGTACCGCCAAAGGCGTTACTGCGCTGCAGATGGACATCAAGATCAAAGGCATCACCGAAGAGATCATGGAGATCGCTTTGGGTCAGGCACTGGACGCTCGCCTGAACATCCTGGGCCAGATGAACACCATCATTGGTCAGTCGCGCACCGAGCTGTCGGAAAACGCGCCGACCATGATCGCGATGAAGATCGACACCGACAAGATCCGCGACGTGATCGGTAAGGGTGGCGCGACCATCCGTGCCATCTGCGAAGAGACCAAAGCCTCGATCGATATCGAAGACGACGGCTCGATCAAAATCTTCGGCGAAACCAAAGAAGCGGCTGAAGCTGCACGTCAGCGCGTTCTGGGCATCACTGCTGAGGCCGAGATCGGCAAGATCTACATCGGTAAGGTTGAGCGCATCGTCGACTTCGGCGCGTTCGTGAACATCCTGCCGGGCAAAGATGGCCTGGTGCACATCTCCATGTTGAGCGACGCTCGCGTTGAGAAAGTGACCGACATCTTGAAGGAAGGTCAGGAAGTCGAAGTTTTGGTACTGGACGTGGATAACCGCGGTCGTATCAAACTGTCGATCAAAGACGTTGCTGCTGCCAAGGCATCGGGGGTCTAACCCTCCGCCTGTGCTCGCTTGAGAAAGGGCCCTTCGGGGCTCTTTTTTTTGAGCGTAATTAAGGGCTTGCGGTGCGGTGGGGCGGGGTTGCTGCTTGTCAGAACATGCAAGTTGCAAGCGGAACTTTCCTAAAGCGGGCAATCTGCACGACCAACGAGGATCCGCTAAAAAATAAGCCATTGATTTATAAGGGTTTGTTTAGCGCTTCGCTGTTGGCACAGCGCTTGCGATATATACCGGTAACCCTGCAGCCAATGATGTTGGCGCAGATTCTGAGAAAAACAGGAGTTACCCGTATGAAGAAGTTCGCTATCGCTGCTGCTACCGCCACTGCTCTGACTCTGACTATGGCCAACGTAGCCATGGCTCAGACCTCTGCCCAGGCTCCGATGACTGTTGCTGCAAACGAAGTTGCCAAGACTAAAGAAGCGACTTCCGACACTTGGATCACCACCAAAGTTAAATCTGACCTGCTGACCGAAAAAGGCATTCCAGGCTCCGACATCAAGGTAGAGACCAACAAAGGCGTGGTTTCCCTGTCGTCGACAGTCGCTGTCACCGAGTCGCAGAAGACCACCGCTGTAGCAATCACCAAAAAAATCAAAGGCGTCAAAGCTGTTTCGGCTGACGGCCTGAAAGCAGAGTAAGTCATACCTGATCAGGTCTGATGCCCGGCCCGCTGACAGTGTGAATGTCGTCAGCCGAACGGTCTCAGGTTTGAACAAGCGCTCCCGATAACCGGGAGCGTGAGAAGCCCCGGCGCTTGCGTCGGGGCTTTTTTTTGCCTTTGCGATGAGGGGCCGTCGCAATCAAGGCACCCGCCGACGCTGGCTGAGCGGCTGTTGTTCATCTTGGACTACGCGCAGGGAGATTATTCAAGTGGACTTAAGGCTGGTTCTGTTGCGCATGAAACCAGATCAGATGAGCACATAATTTGCATATCACGCACCCCATCGCAGATTGGGTGGAGAATCTACCCATTCGCCATTCCTGATCTCGCCTACCCTGTAGTGAGCACGTCCGATCGCCGTTGCTTCGCCAACCGCCATGCTGATGCACACCATGCCAGGCTTGAAACTCTTTTGCTGTGAGAAGTAGATGCCCACGATTCCCCTGTTGATTTGCGACGACTCCAACATGGCGCGCAAGCAGCTGATTAAAGCCCTTCCGCCCGAATGGGACGTGTCGGTTACCACCGCAACCAATGGCCGTGAAGGGATCGAGGCGATCCGCCAGGGCTTGGGGCAGGTTGTGCTGCTGGACCTGACGATGCCAGACATGGATGGCTATCAGACCCTCGCGGCCATCCGCGCAGAAAAGCTGCAAGCCAGCGTCATTGTCGTTTCCGGCGACGTTCAGGAGGAGGCCGTACGGCGCACGCTGGAACTGGGTGCGCTGGCATTCCTGAAGAAACCGGCTGATCCGGATCAGTTACATCAAACCCTTCAGCGTTTGGGACTCACCGGCGAGACGGCTACGCAAACGCTCGCCTCGGGCACGAATGCCGACCAGAACCCCATTAGTTTCCATGACGCGTTTCGGGAAACCGTAAACGTCGCCATGGGACGCGCGGCGGCATTGCTGGCGCGGGTACTCGGCGTATTCGTGCAACTACCGGTGCCCAACGTGAACATGCTGGAGGTCGGGGAGCTGCACATGGCACTCGCCGATGCCCAGGCGAGTGATCGCCTGACTGCGGTTTGCCAGGGTTATATCGGTGGCGGTATCGCCGGGGAAGCGCTGCTGCTGTTTCATGACTCGGAAATCGCCGATATGGCGCAGCTGATGAAGGTCGATGACGCCGACTACTCCGACATGGAGATGTTGCTGGACCTGTCTTCCATCCTGATCGGCGCCTGTCTTAGCGGAATCGCAGAACAGCTCGACGTCGTGTTTTCACAAAGCCACCCTCAAGTGCTGGGACTGCACAGCGGCATTGAAGAGCTCATCCGCTCGAATGAGCGGCGCTGGAAAAAAACGCTGGCTGTGGAGATCAGCTACAGCCTCGAGGGTCATCACATCCACTTCGATCTATTGATGTTGTTCACCGAAGAGTCGGTCGAGCTGATATCCCGAAAACTCGAACATCTGATGAGCTGACCCATGAGTGATCTAATTGATTTCAAGGAACTGCACTGGCTGCTGACTGTGACTCAGAGCATTGATGTCGGCGTAGTGGTGCTGGATCACGCGTATCAGGTTCACGTGTGGAACACCTTCATGGAGAACCGTTCCGGGGTGTTGTCTTACAAAGCAGCCAACCGCTCGTTCTTCTCGTTGTTTCCCGAGCTCAATGAGCGCTGGTTAAAAAACAAAATTGACAGCGTGATGACGCTGGGCACGCCAGCGTTCACGATTTGGGAACAGCGCCCTTATCTGGTTCGCTTTCCAAGCTATCAGCCCATCACCGGGCAAGAAGAGTTCATGTACCAGAACACCACGCTGTTGCCGCTGCGCTCTACCACCGGCGTGATCACCCATGTGTGCCTGGTCATTTACGACGTCACCGAAGTGGCGACAAATCGTCTGCAGCTGCAGGCCGCCAATCGTGAGCTGCAAAAGCTGTCGAGCACTGACCGCCTGACCAGCCTTTACAACCGCGGTCACTGGGAAGAGGCGTTGCGGCTGGAGCATGCCCGGCATGTGCGTTACGGCACCTCGGCGGCGTTGGTCATGTTTGACATCGATCACTTCAAGCGCGTCAACGACACCTATGGCCATCAATGCGGTGACCGGGTCATTCAACGCGTTGCGGACGTGGTGCGCGAGCACACCCGCGACGCCGACATCGCCGGCCGTTACGGCGGCGAGGAGTTTGCCGTACTGTTGCCCGACACCGACAAACACGGCGGGGCGATGTTTGCCGAGCGCCTGCGCGCCGCCGTCGAAGCGCTGGACGTCATGCACGAAGGCGAGTCCATCCGCTGCACCATCAGCCTGGGTGTCGCCGACATGATCGCGCCCATGGATGACTACAAGACGCTGATCGAGCGCGCGGACCAGGCGCTGTATGCCTCGAAGAAAAACGGCCGCAATCGGGTGTCGGTGGACGAGGCGGATTAGCCGCCGAAACACGCCCCGTGCAACCTACGACAGCTCGGCAAAGTCGCTGAGTACGTCGTCACGCAGAGCGATGAACCGGGCGTCACTGCGGTTGCGCGGGCGCGGCAGGTCTATGTCGACGATACGGCGGATGCGCCCCGGATGCGGCTGCATGACCACCACACGATCGCCGAGATAAACCGCCTCATCGACATCATGCGTGACATGCACCATGGTGATTTTTTCCTGCTGCCAGATGTTCTGCAACTCGCGCTGCAGTCGTGTGCGAGTCAATGCGTCGAGCGCGCCGAAGGGTTCGTCGAGCAGCAGAACGCTCGGCCGATTGACCAGCCCGCGGGCGATGGCCACGCGTTGCGCCATGCCTCCTGAAATCTGGTGCGGATACGCCTCGGTGAAATCCTGCAGACCGACCAGCTCGATGTGTTCGCGCACCGTCTCGCGTTTTTGCAGAGCGCTCAGCGGTGCGTTCTTCAGACCGACCGCAACGTTTTGCTCGACAGTGAGCCACGGAAACAGCCGATGATCCTGAAACACAATGCCGCGCTCCAGCCCGGTTCCGTTGATGGGCCGGTCGCCCAACAGAATCCGCCCCTCATACGCTTCATCCAGGCCGAGGATCAACCTGAGCAAGGTTGACTTGCCACAACCACTGGCGCCGACGATGGTGATGAACTCCCCAGGCGCGATGTCCAGCTGCACGTTATCCAGTACGTGCAACTGGGTGTCGCCGCCGGTGCTGCTGAAGCGCTTGCTGATGTTCTCAAGGCGCAGGCCGTTGCCGTGTTGCGCAAGGACAGCGGGTGCGGTTGCGGTGCGGGTCTGAGAGGCAGGCATGACGTTTCCTTTGAATGCAGAAGAGCGGAACTTGAGGGCTGACGGACCGAGGTGGCGTCAGCGTGGGGCGATGCCGTACAGCCGTTGCATGCGCTGCTCGAGGCGGCGCGCCAGAAGGTTGAGCGCCCAGCCGACCAGGCCGATGACGATCATGCCGAACAGCACCAGATCCATCATGAAGTGCTCGCTACCGTCGATCAGCGTGTTGCCGATGCCGCTGCCCGACACCAACAGGTATTCCGCGCCGATAGTCGCCAGCCAGGAATACACCAGCGCCAGGTAGATGCCGGTGAAGATCGACGGCAGCGCCGCTGGCAGCATGACGCCGATAATCGTCTGCCAGCGGGTGAAACCGTAGACCCTGGCGACCTCGAGCAGGGCAGGGGACACGCTGCGCAAGCCATCGCAGGTATTGACGACGACCGGGACCAGGGCGGCGAGGGACAGGAAGACCACTTTGGCCACGTCGCCCAGGCCGAACCAGACCGAGATCAGCGGGATCCAGGCGAACAGCGAAATCTGCTTGAACGTATTGAAGCTCGGCCCCACCAAACGCTCGAACAGGCGAGAAAGGCCCAGCAGGCAACCCAACAGCAAGCCCAGCGTGGTGCCGATGACAAAGCCGCTCACGTCACGTGTCAGGCTGGCGGAAATCGCGCGCCAGAATTGCCCGGACGTGACCTGCTCCCAGGCAGTGACGGCGACTTTTTGCGGCGAAACCAGCAGGCCCGAACTGCTCCAGCCCTGGCTGGAGGCAAGCCACCACACCGCGACTGCCATGATCGGCACGACCCAGCCTCGATAGCGATGGGATTGGGAGGATTGAGCGATGGTCAATGTGCTCATGCCAGCCTCCCGGTCTTGCTCGGACGGCCGCGGTTGAGGCGCCGCTCGACGAATTCGAATCCGCGGTCGATCAACAGGCCAATCGTGCCGACTACCACCACGGCGGCCATGACCAGGTCGAGCTGAAACAGTTGCCGGCCGTAGGCGATCAGATAACCCAGCCCTTCACTGGAGGCCAGCAGCTCAACCACGACCAGTGACAACCAGGCTTTGGTGAAGCCCAGGCGCAAGCCCGTGAAAATCGGCGCAACGGCGGAAGGCAGGACAATATCAGTGACGATCTGACGGCGGCTGAAACCGTACGTGCGGCCGACCTCCAGCAAACGCTTTGGCACCTCATGAAAGGCCTGCAGCGTGCACAGCGTGACCGGGACCAGCGCCGCGTGGGCAATCAATACGTACTTCAGCGGCTCACCGATGCCGAACAGCAAAAGTGCAAATGGCATCCAGCCCAGCACCGGAATCTGTACGAGGGCGTTGAACGTCGGCAACAGATAATCCTCGACGGTCTTCGACAAACCCATCGCCAGGCCCAGCGTTATACCCAGAGACGATCCGACCAGAAACCCGACGAGTACGCGCTGCAGGCTGGCGGACGCGTTCAACCACAAGTCGCCGCTGGCAAACAGATCGGCCAGCGCCTGATAAACGAAGGCGGGCGGTGGCAACACCTGCTCGGACAGCCAGCCGCGCTCGGCGCCCACATACCATAGCCCGAGCAATGCGACCGGCAGCAGCCACGCCAGCGCGGCGTCGGTGGCGCGGTTTCGCCAGAGGCCATTGGGCAGGCGCGTCGCCACACGTCGAGCAGGGCGAAGGGGGGCGTTGGGCAGGCGTTTGACCGGCGCCAGTGGCTTTGCGATTAGCTTTGCCGGAAGCTGCGCCGGGTTAAGCGCTTCAGCGGTTGCTCGAGACATTGGCTTAACCTCCGTTGTTGGCAGAAGCGTCTGTTGACGCCGTTGCCGCATTCGAGGTTTTGCCGTCTGCGCCATAGGCGGTCCAGTAATGTTCGAGACCTTTGGCTTTCAGGGCGTTGTCCAGATAGCGGGTGTCGAACCAGCCCTCGACGCTCACTGGCCGGCGTATCATTTTTTCGTCTTTGGCCTGGTCAGCGACGGCCTGATAGCGACCGCGCAGGAAGCCATCCGCCAGTGGCGAGGCGCTGTCCCGCAAGTCCAGGCGCTCGAAGTCAGCCTTCAGCGACGCCAACGGCTCATTGGTCTTCGCCCACTCGTTGAGCACCGCGTCACGGTTGGCAGATTCGGATTCCCATCGCGCAGCATCGACCAGCACGTTGACGACTTTCTGCACATTGTCGGCGTGCTGCTTTTCATAATCGCCGCGGACCACCAGGGCGCATTGGCGGGTATAGCGCACGTTGTTATCCGGGTTGTCGAAGATAATGTCGATCAGCCCCTGGTCACGCAGTTTGAACAGCTCTCGACCGCCGAACGCCGCGTCAACGCCTTTGGAGGCGAGCGCTGCCTGACTGCTGCCACTGTCCAGATTGATGACCTTCAGGTCGCGTTCGGTCAGGCCTTTGTCAGCGAGCAGCTTGATCGAAACCAGATGCGCATTGGTGCCACGAAACACCGCGACTTTCTTGCCCTTCAGGTCTTCGATGGTCTTGATGTCGGAGCCCTTGGGGACGGCCAGGTACACGTTTGATCGCACGCCGATGGCAGCGAGCAACTTCGTGTCCAGACCATTGGATCGGCCGACGACAGCAGGCAAGTCCCCTTCGTAGGCGAAGTCCAGTTGCTGGTTGGACAATGCTTCGTTGACGGCCGGGCCGGCGCCTTTGAAGAAGAACCACTGCACTTCGGTGTCCGTGCCTGCAAAGGCTTTTTCGAGCAACTGCTGGTTGCGCACGATGCCCAGCGACGAGCCGCTGAAGGTGACGGGATCACCGCCACCGGCGCTGGCCACGCCAATGCGCAATACGTCGGCGTGTGCCAAGGGCATCATCAGCAGCGCCGCCAGTGCGGTAGCTACGCTTGTTTTGCTGAATAGAGATGTTCGCTTGGCGTTTGCCATGACGGTTATTCCTTTAAGAGTGAGCGATGTGGCGGGGTCAAGCCGCCAGGTGCTTTTTGTCGGCTTCGGTCTTTGGCGAGAGCGTGTCGGGGGTGGGTTTGATGGCCTGGCTCGCGCGGCCATCGACCCCGATCGGGATGTCACCGGCCACGGTGGTACGGCGCACGACGCGCTCGGCCTGGCCGTAGTCGTTGATGGCGATGTGCTGGGTGGCGCGGTTGTCCCAAATGACTACATCGCCTTCGCTCCAGCGCCAGCGAACGGTGTTGTCGAGGTGGGTGATGCGATCATGAAACAGGCGGATCAGCTGTTTCGAGTCGTTGCTGCTGACACCCTGAATCTGTTTGACGAAATGCCCGAGCAACAGGCTTCGCTCGCCTGTCTCGGGGTGCACGCGCACGAGCGGATGTTCAGTTTCGTAGACCTGCGCAGTGAACTGCTCGCGGTAGCGCTTCACGCCCGCTTCACCGGTGTCACGGGGGGCGGCATAGTCGTAGACGTTGGTATGCAGCGCGCGAAGGCTATCAGCCAGCGTCTTGAGGCTTTCAGGCAGATCAGCGTAAGCCGCCGCCGTGTTGGCCCATACCGTGTCGCCGCCGTAAGGTGGAATGACAACGCCACGCAGGATGGAAATTTTCGGATAGTTGGCCACGAAGGTCACGTCCGTATGCCAGGAGTTGGCGCGAGTTTCTTTGGCATCCAGGTGCAGGATGGCGCTGCTCTTGTCAGCGGAGCGAACCGTTGGGTGAGGGACCTGGTCGCCAAAGCGGCGAGAAAATCCCTCGTGCTCGTCGTCGCTCAGGAACTGCTCGCGAAAGAACAGGACCTTGTGTTCAAGCAGCGCCTGGTTGATGAAATCGAAATCCTGCGGGGAGACATCCGCCGAGAGTTTGATGCCGCTCACCTCGGCACCAATTTTACCCGCGACGGGTTTGATCTGAATCGCCATGTCCTGAACCTCGGTTTGGGTTGTGGTGGCTCAGATCATAAAGATATAAATCAGCAGTCCGCTAATCACTATTTGGCATAAATATAGAAGAAGTGTTTATGCGGATTGGTTATGACGATATGTAGTTGTTATGAGTGTTTAGCTACTTGCCTTCCAGGCGCACGCCAGCAAACATTCCCAAGCCGCTGATGCGTATGCAAATCTGTAGGAGCCGGCTTGCTGGCGAACGCGGTCAGCCAAGCCGCGAATGCATTGCGGCAAGATCGCCTTCGCGGGCAAGCGCGCGCCTACAGGTGATCGGTGCAATACCGGCATCGTTTGGCACATGCAAAATCCGTCAATCCGGATACCGACCGCCTTCGGCGTACGCAAAATCTGTCGATCCAGGCGTTACTGGCAACGTTCGGCGTGCGCAATATCCGACGATCCGGGCGAAACCGCGAGCCTTCGGCGTAAGCAAAAATCTGTAGGAGCCGGCTTGCTGGCGAACGCGGTGAACCAGGCCACGAATGCGTTGCGGCAAGATCGCCTTCGCGGGCAAGCGCGCTCCTACAGGTGATCGGTGCAACACCGGCAACGTTTGGCGTACGCAAAATCCAACGATCCGGGGCTACCGACCGCCTTCGGCGTACGCAAAGATCCGTCAATCCGGGCGGTACCGGCGACCTTTCGCGTACGCAAAATCCGGCGATCCGGGCGACACCGCGAGCCTTCGGCGCACGCAAAATCTGTAGGAGCCGGCTTGCTGGCGAACGCGGTCAGCCAGGCCACGAATGCATTGCGGCAAGATCGCCTTCGCGGGCAAGCGCGCTCCTACAGGTGATCGGTGCAACACCGGCACCGTTTGGCGTACGCAAAATCCGGCTAACACCGCCGACCTTCGGCGTGCGCAAAATCTGTAGGAGCCGGCTTGCTGGCGAACGCGGTGCCAGGCCACGAATGCATTGCGGCAAGGCCTCCATGCCGTTGTAGGAGCGCGCTTGCCCGCGAAGGCGGTGAGCCAGGCGACAGATGCGTCGTGGGAAGATCGTCTTTCGCGGGCAAGCGCGCGTACAACACATCGCGTCTGTAGGTTTGAGATTCGAGGCGGTCGTGGAACGTTCTGCATTTAGCGACCAAAAAAAGCCCTCGAGAAGAGGGCTTTTGATTCAGCTCACCGCGTGAGGTCTTGCTCAGCCGTTACAGCACCACACTCGGCAGCCACAGCGAGATCGCAGGGATATAGGTCACTGCCATCAGCACCATGAACAGTGCCACATAGAACGGCAGCAGCGCTTTCACGGTGGCTTCGATCGTGACCTTACCCACCGCGGCGCCCACGAACAGTACGGCCCCCACCGGTGGCGTGATCAGCCCGATCCCCAGGTTGACCAGCATGATCATCCCGAAGTGCACCGGGTCTACACCGATGCCGACGATCACCGGCAGCAGGATCGGCGTCAGGATGAGGATCAGCGGTGCCATGTCCATCACAGTGCCCAGCAACAGCAGCATGATGTTGATGCACATCAGGATCACGTAACGGTTATCCGACAGGGTCAGAAACGCCGTGGTGATCTTCATCGGGATTTCCATCAGCGTCAGGATGTAACCGAAGCTGGCGGCGAAACCGATCAGGATCATGACGATTGAAACGGTGCGTACGGCCCGGTGCATCAGCTTGGGCAGGTCGCGCCATTTGTAATCGCGGTAAATGAACATGGTGACGAAGAATGCCCACAGCACGGCAATCGCTGCAGACTCTGTGGCCGTGAACACGCCCGAGAGGATGCCGCCGAGGATGATCACCATCGCCATCATGCCCCAGAGGGCTTCGCCGGCGATTTTCAGTGCCTTGCGCAGCGGGATGACTTCGCCTTTAGGGTAATTACGCTTGCGAGCGAAGATCATGCACAGGCCCATCATCACGGCGCTGAGCAACAGCCCCGGCATGATGCCCGCCATGAACAGCGAGGCGATGGACACCGTACCGCCGGCCGCCAGCGAGTAAAGCACCGAGTTGTGACTGGGGGGCGTGAGCAAGGCCTGCACCGAACCGCTGACGGTTACCGCCGTAGAAAAATCCCGCGGGTAGCCATTGCGCTCCATCTCCGGAATCAGCACCGAACCCACCGATGCCGTGTCAGCCACCGAAGACCCGGAAATGGCACCGAAGAAGGTCGAAGCGACGATGTTCACCAGCGACAGGCCTCCGCGCACGAAGCCCACCAGCACACCGGCAAACGCCACGAGTCGCCGTGACATGCCGCCCTCGGCCATGATCGCGCCGGCCAGAACGAAGAACGGGATCGCCAGCAACGAGAACTTGTTCACGCCGCCTGCGACCTGAATCATCAGCGCGTCGAACGGAATCTCGATCCACCACGCGCCGATCAGCGCCGACAGCCCAAGGGCGTAGGCCACGGGCATGCCGATCAAGATCAACGCGATGAAGCTGCCCAACAGAATAAATGCGTCCATCATGCTGCCTCTTCGCTTGATTCGATCACTTCGTAACTCACCGCCCGACGGTGGCTCTGGTCACCCAGAAACAGCTTTTCCAATACGAAGATCAGCGTAAGCACGCCGCCCAACGGTATCGGCAAATAAGAGATGCCCACACGCAGCGACGGCATTTCGCCGAGAAACTGGTTCCAGGTTGTCATGCACAATTTCATGCCCTTTACGATCATGAACAGGCACACCACTGCCATCAGGATTTGCACCAGCACTGCCAGTGCGCTGCGCAGCGCGACAGGCATTCGCTCAGTGGCCATGTTCACCGCCATGTGTGCACCGGCGCGGTAGCTCGCGGCGGCACCGAAGAAGGTAAACACCACCATCAGCAGGATGGCGGTCGGTTCCGGCCAGCTTGAGCCGGATCCCAGTACGTAGCGGGCGAAGATGCCCCACGGGATGATCAGCGACATCGTCAGCATCGACAGGCCCGCGATCCCGATGCAGAGGCGATACAGTGCGTCATTGAAGCGCAGAATCGTGTTTTTCATAGGCTCACCACAACGGCGGTGGGCGGGCAGGGCCGCCACCGCAGTGCTATCGGGCTGAAGGACTTATTGAACGGCTTCGATGCGCTTGATCAAGTCGGCATAAGGCGCGCCGTATTGACCGCGTACGCTGGATGTAGCGTCGACGAAAGCTTTCTTCTGGTCAGGCGTGAGCGCGATGAACTCCACTCCGGCAGCCTTGAGCTTTGCCTCGCTTTCGGCAGACTTCTTGTCCCACAGGACGCGCTCTTCGGCTTGCGCCTCGACGGCAAGCTTTTTCACCAGCGCTTGTTGCTCGGGGCTCAGCTTGGTCCAGGTCGTTTTCGACATCACGACAGGCTCAGGCAGGATCAAATGCTCGGTGAGGGTGTAAAACTTGGCGTTCTGATAGTGGTTATGCTCGAGCAGCGTCGGCATGTTGTTTTCAGCGCCGTCGATGACCCCTGTTTGCAGAGCACTGAAAATCTCACCGGTGGCCATGGCAATGCCGTTGCCGCCCATCGCGTTGATGGTGTCGATGAACACCGGGTTGCCCTGAACGCGAATCTTCATGCCCTTGAGGTCAGCGATGTCACGCACAGGTTTTTTGGTGTAGAGGTTGCGCGTGCCGCCGTCCATCCAGGCCAGGGCGACCAGGTTGAAGTTTGAGTTGGTGATCTTGTCCAGCATCTCCTGGCCGATCTCGCCGTCGATGACCTTGCGCATGTGAGCATGGTCACGGAACACGAATGGCAGGTTGAAGGCGTTCACCTCCGGTACCACCGGACCGACAATGCCAAGGCTGACGCGGGTCATCTGGATGGCGCCGGCTTGAAGTTGCTCAACCACCTCCTTCTCGGAACCCAGCACACCGCCGGCGAACATTTTGAAGCTGATCTCGCCCTTGCTTTGCGTCTCGAGTTTTTTGCCCATTTCCTGTTCGGCGACAACGGGTGGATAACCTGCGGGGTGTACTTCAGCGAACTTGATTTTGATTTCCGCCAGCGCTGTGTTTGAGAGGCACAGCGCCAAAGGGAGTGCGGCGAGGAGCAACTTGCGTTTGAAGTCCATGGATGTCTCCGGTGTTGTTATTGTTTTCAGATAGATCGGTACAGCGGCGTTGCGTCGTAGCGGGGCCAAGCGTGTGGCTCAGCCCTTGAACAAAGGTTCTTCAAGACCCTGGACACCCGGCTGCAGAGCGAACACGCCACCGGCCAGCGGCTGGTCGCTGATGTCTCCGCCCGGGCGTATCGAGGTCACGTAGAGGGTGTCGAGGTTTGCACCACCGAAGGCGCACATCGCCGGCTTCTTCACCGGTACCGCGAGGGAACGATCAAGCGTGCCCGCAGGCGTGAAGCGGTGAATCAGGCCTTCGTCGTTGCCGCAGATCCAGTAGCAGCCGTCGGCGTCCACTGCTGCGCCATCTGGTCGCCCAGGGTATTGAGTCATGTCGACAAACAGGCGGCGATTGTGCGGCGTACCGGTGTCAGTGTCGTAATCGAAGGCCCAGATCTTCTGCACCGATGGGTGCGAGTCCGAGAGGTACATGATCTTGCCATCCGGGCTGAAGCCCAGGCCGTTGGGCACGATCATGTCGGTGAGCTGCGCGGTGAGCGGCTCGGTCTGGCCGGCGCTGTAGCGATAGACAGAACCCACTGTCGCGGCCTTGGACATGTCCATCAACATGGTGCCGGCCCAGAAACGGCCCTGGCGGTCACAGCGGCCATCGTTGAAGCGCATGGTCTCGGTGGCATGCTGGACGCTGCTGAGCAGCTCGGTGGCCAGTGTGCCGTGGTTCTGCGGCTGAATGCGGAACAGGCCGCTCTCCATGCCGGCCAGCCAGCTGCCGTCGCCGTAGCAGGCGATGCAGGCGAGCATCTCCGGCGCTTCCCAGCTCGTTGTCGATAAGTCCTGCGGGCTCCAGCGGTGCAGGCGACGGGCCGGAATATCGACCCAGTAAAGTGCCTGTTCCTGTGCGTTCCAGACCGGGGATTCTCCGGTCGCGTTGCGTGCATCGAGAATCAGCTCAGCAGCCATGACGATCATTCCGTGATTTTGTGATTGAGGGCCAACCTCGCAGTCAGCCCGGTCATCGTAGAACCTTACTCGTCGCCAAACGGACCTGACGCCACGAACGCACCGCCCTGATAAACCATTGCAGGGTCGTCGGACGGCGGCAGTGGCTGCGCTTCGACTTTGCTGCGGAACTGCTCGGAGCTATCTTTGGGCTGATAGCCCAAGTGGTTGGCCAACCGGTTGTCCCACCACACTGTGCTGTTGTCGGACGCGCCGTAGACGATGGTGTGGCCGACGTTCGGCGTGAACAGGCCGCGCTCGATCAACTGCGTCAGGTCGTCATAGCTCAACCAGCTGGCAAGCATGCGACGGTTCTGTGCTTCGGGGAACGAGGAGCCGATGCGGATGCTGACGGTTTCGATGCCGTAGCGATCGAAGTAGAAGCTGGCCATGTCCTCGCCATAGGACTTCGACAGGCCGTAGTAGCTGTCCGGGCGACGCATCGCGCTGGCGTCGATGACTTCATCCTGACGGTAGAAACCGATGACATGGTTGGAGCTGGCGAAGATCACGCGCTTCACGCCATGCCGGCGCGCGGCCTCGTAGATATGGAAGATGCCGCAGATGTTGGGGCCAAGGATTTCTTCAAAAGGCCGCTCCACTGACACGCCACCAAAATGCACGATGGCATCGACGCCCTCGACCAGGTCGTGGACCGCTTGTTTGTCGGCCAGATCGCAGAGCTGAATTTCTTCGTGGGGACGCGCTTCTGGGGAGATAGCGGCGATATCGGAAAGACGCAAGGTTCTGGCGAAGGGGCGCAGGCTTTCGCGCAGGACTTTACCGAGACCGCCAGCAGCGCCCGTCAGCAAAATGCGATTGAGCGGCGCCTGAGCGTTGAATTCAGTCATCGTGGAAACCCTGATTCTGATGTTGTTTTTATGGTGTCATCGGTTGTCGTATGACGTTTGCGGGATTATCAACAGGGCCCGCAAATTTTGTCAACGCGACGAAGGTGTAAGCCCCTAAGGGCCCTGTATCAAATCGCCGTCCCGCTGCAGAAAGTCGTGGCGAACATTACCCTTCCTTTTGCGGCGGGATGCCCGGCCCTTTCCCGGCTAAAGCCGGTCCCACTGACCACACTCAGTATTCCAGTGGGACCGGCTTCAGCCGGGAAGGGGCCAGTTTAAGCACATCACTTTTGCGGCGTGATGCCCGACGCTTTCCCGGCTAAACCCGGTCCCACTGACCGCACTCAGTATTCCAGTGGGACCGGCTTCAGCCGGGAAGGGGCCAGTTCAAGCGCATCACTTTTTGCGGAGTGATGCCCGACGCTTTCCGGCCAAAGCCCGTCTCATTGACAGCGCGCGACGGCGTTTCGGCCTCTTACATCAGCGAGATCGGATAGCTGATGAACACGCGGTTTTCGTCGAACTCGTTGGTGCTGTAATCGCGTCGCATCGACGAGTTGCGCCACCGCACGTTCAGGCTTTTGAACGTACCGCTCTGGACGGTATAAGCCAGCTCGGATTCACGTCCCCATTCCTTACCGTCGGTCACGGTGCCGGTGTGTACGTTATCGCCACTGATGTAGCGGTTCATCAGCGTCAGGCCGGGGACGCCGAAAATCGCGAAGTCGAGGTCGTGACGCAGCTGCCAGGAGCGTTCCTTGGCGTTGTCGTAGCTTGAGTTGTAGCTGTCGTTCGCCAGTGTGCCGCCACTTGTGCCATTGACCCGCATCCACTGGTCATCGCCGTAAACCTTTTGCAGGCCCAGGTAAACGGTGTTGCCTTTGTAGTTGGCCGACAGCATCGCGTAAGCGGTTTTGTTGTCCAGTTCGCCGGCCAGCTTGTTGCCGTCTTCCTTGCCGATGAAGTAGCCCAGGTTCGCACCGACGGTCCAGTCGCCAATCGGTTGCTTGTGAATGAAGTTCAGGAACTCCTGTTGGTACACGTCCTCAAGCTGTGCGTACCAGAGGCCGACCTGGGTGCGCTTTTCGTTGAAGGTGTATTCGCCACCGCCGAAGTTGAAGCGATCCGATTTGAACGCGGCAGATTTGCCGTTCATGAACATGTCTTCCATGCTCGCATCGTTACGCGGACTGTTGCCCCGGAACTGGCCGCCGTACAGCGTCAGGCCGGCAATTTCCTTGGAAGTGATTTGCCCGCCGCGGAAGGTTTGCGGCAGCGAACGACCATCGTCGGAACGCAGAATCGGCAGCACCGGCATCCATTCGCCGATCTTCAGCTCCGTGTTGGAGACCCGTGCTTTCGCCGCCACGCCCAGGCGACCGAAGTTGTCGGCGGGACGGCCGTCGTCATGGATCGGCAACAACTGCGTGCCGCCTGTCCCCTTGCCACCGTCGAGCTTCTGGGAGTACATGCCCAGCACATCGAGGCCGAAGCCGACGGTGCCCTGGGTGAATCCGGATTTCACGTCGAGAATGAAGTTTTGCGTCCATTCTTCGGCGTAGTTCTGAGGGTTCGCCGGGTTGACGAAGTTGCGATTGAAATAGGCGTTGCGCAGGTTCAGCGTAGCCTTGGTGTCATCGATAAAGCCTTCAGCGAGGCTCATCAACGGCAGGCTGAACGCGACGCTGCCAGCGCCAAGCAACAGCCACGAACGATGGGTCTGGATCTTCATTTCTTATTGTTCTCCCTTTCTGCGGACAAAACGGTCCTGCATCGAAGGTCGCCTTAGGGACGCCAACGAAGTGGACATGGGTGCTCGGGTCACCGGTTTTGAATGAGGCTCACTGCCTGAACGGACGGACGCTCTGGATCAGTCGCGCGCGTGCGGTTCGGCTGACGTCGCGGCGCGCAAGGACGCTGACGACGACAATGGAGTGCAAGAAAGGGGAGGAGTGTGGCGTGTTTGCCGGCGCGACAGGCACCGACTGACAGTCATCGTCATGGGAGCATCCTTTTTATTTTTGTTATCGGTTATGCGTTGTCGTACAACGCGAATCGGAGTATCGGCAGAGATCTTTATGCTGTCAACGCGCCCGCGTAAGGAAACTCACCAACGGTCGCCGCACCGTGCTTACCAACGGTCGAATCCGCGTATTGCGGGGCCCCGGTTTCTCTGCTAATTTCGAAAATGTTAACGATGACATTTTCCGCTTTAACAATAAAAACAACGGGATTTTCGCCATGACAATTCGCCTCAAAAAGGGCGTTCGCGCCGCTCTCTGTACGCTCGCCGTCGCTGTTTCCTGCGCCAGCGCTGTCACTGTTCAAGCCGCCGACGCAGCCAAAACCGGCCCGCTGAAAGTCGGCGCTTCGTTCCAAGAGATCAACAACCCCTATTTCGTGACCATGAAGGACGCCCTTCAGGACGCAACGACCAGCATCGGCGCAACGTTGCTGGTCACGGACGCTCGTCACGATGTGTCCAAGCAGATCAGCGACATCGAAGACATGCTGCAGAAGGGCATCGATATCCTGATCATCAACCCCACCGACTCGGTAGGCGTGCAGTCGGCCGTGCAGCAGGCTCATGACAAAGGCGTCGTGGTGGTTGCGGTTGATGCCCAGGCCAATGGTCCGCTGGACTCCTTCGTCGGCTCGAAAAATTTCGACGCCGGTGTGCAGGCTTGCGACTACCTGGCGAAGAACATCGGCGGCAAGGGCGATGTCGGCATTCTCGATGGCATCGCCGTGGTGCCGATCCTTGAGCGCGTTCGCGGTTGCAAGGAAGCGCTGGGCAAGTACAAGGACATCAAGATCGTCAGCATTCAGAACGGCAAGCAGGAGCGTGATCAAGCCCTGACCGTGACTGAGAACATGCTTCAGGCTCAGCCCAATCTCAAAGGCCTGTTCAGCGTCAACGACAATGGTTCGCTGGGGGCGCTTGCGGCCATCGAATCCAGCGGCATGGACGTCAAGCTGACCAGTGTCGACGGCGCGCCAGAAGCCGTCAAAGAAATCCAGAAGCCCAACAGCAAGTTCATCGCCACCTCCGCTCAGTACCCGCGTGACCAGGTGCGCCTTGCGTTGGGCCTGGCGCTCGCCAAGAAGTGGGGCTCGCAAGTCCCGGCGACCATTCCGGTAGACATCCTGCTGGTGGATCAGGCGAAGGCTAAAACCTTCACCTGGTAACGCGCGTGAGATCGCTCGCCTGATGTCATCCCGGTCAGGCGCGCATCACCGATTCTTCCGGGCTGCGCAGTGCTAGTGCTGCGACGAGGTGCGCATGAGCTGCCTTCTGCAATTGGAAAACATCTGTAAAAGCTACCCCGGCGTGCAGGCGCTCAAGTCGATCAACCTGCAGGTCGAGCGTGGCGAGATACACGCGTTGCTCGGCGAAAACGGAGCGGGCAAATCGACGCTGATGAAGATCCTTGCCGGCGTCGAGCATCAGGACAAGGGCAGCATTCTGATCGACGGCGCCGAGCAGCATTTCGCGACGTACAACGAGGCCATCGCGGCGGGCATCGGGATTGTCTTTCAGGAATTCAGCCTGATTCCCTATCTCAATGCCGTGGAGAACATCTTCCTCGGTCACGAGATCGTCAACGGTTTCGGCCTGTTGCGTAAGAATGAAATGCGCGAGAAAGCCATCGCGTTGTTTGACCGGCTGGGCGTGAAGATCAATCTGGATTGCTCGGTGCAGCACTTGAGCGTGGCCGAGCAACAGTTCGTCGAGATTGCCAAGGCCCTGGCCCTCGAAGCGCGTCTGCTGATTCTCGATGAGCCCACCGCGACCCTGACACCGTCCGAAGCCGAGCTGCTGTTCGACATCATGCGTGAGCTGAAAAGTCAGGGCGTGGCGGTGATCTTCATCTCCCACCATCTGGAAGAAATCTTTCAGGTCTGCGATCGCATCAGCGTGCTCCGCGATGGCGCCAACGTGGGCGCACTGACAGTTGCCGACAGCGACATCGACACCTTGGTGGAGATGATGGTCGGGCGCCGTCTTGAGGCCAGCTTTCCACCCAAGCAGTCCCGCGCCCAGGGCGACATTGTGCTGCAAGTGCGGGACATCCAGCTCACGCGTAACGGTCCGCATAACAGCTTCAATCTGCACAAGGGCGAGATTCTCGGGTTTGCCGGGCTGGTAGGGTCGGGGCGCACGGAGTTGGCGCTGGGCGTGATCGGCGCATTGCCGGTGGTCAGCAAGGATGTGTTGTTGCGCGGCCAGCCGGCGCACCTCAACGATCCGGCGCAAGCGCTCGCCAGCGGCATCGGGCTGTTGCCGGAGAGCCGCAAGAGCGAAGGCCTGATCGTCGATTTCAGCATTCGTGAAAACATCTCGTTGAACAACCTGGGCAAGTACGAAGGCACGGCGCATCTGCTCGACCGGCACAAGGAAGACGCCACCACCGGCGAGCTGATGAAGCAGCTGTCGATCAAGGCGCCAAGCTGCGAGAGCCGGGTTATCAACCTCAGTGGCGGTAATCAGCAGAAGGTGGTGATCGCGCGCTGGATCAACCATCACTGCGACATCCTGATCTTCGACGAGCCGACCCGAGGCATCGACGTCGGTGCGAAAGCGGAGATCTACACCCTGATGCGCAAACTCACCGAACAAGGCTTCGCGATCATCATGATCTCTTCGGAACTGCCGGAAATCATCGGTATGTGCGACCGCGTGGCCGTTTTCAACAAGGGCGCTATCGTCAATGTGCTGGAGGCTTCGGCCATCAACCCGCAGGAAGTGATGCGCTACGCCACCGGGAGCTCCAACAGTGAACACCTCCATTAAACCCATGACTGCGCAGCCCAACCGGATGAAGCTCAACTTCGCTCAACTGATCCGCTCGCCAGCGTTCTATCCCTTTGTGGGGCTGGTCGTGGTGACGGTCTTCATGATCTTTGCCAGCGACAAGTTTCTCACCGGGGCCAACCTGGAAAACATCGCCCGGCAGGTGTCGATCAACGCGATTATCGCGGTGGGCATGACGTGCGTGATTCTCACCGGCGGTATCGATTTGTCCGTCGGGCCGGTGATGGCGTTGTCCGGCACGTTGACCACCGGGCTGATGGTGGCGGGTGTGCCGCCACCGATTGCGATTCTCATCGGGCTGCTGATTGGTGTGGGTTTTGGCGTCGGCAACGGGATCTTCGTCGCGTACCTGAAGATGCCACCGATCATCGTCACGCTGGCCACCATGGGCATCGCCCGCGGGCTTGGCCTGATGTACACCGACGGCTATCCGATTTCCGGGATGCCCGACTGGTTTGCCTGGTTCGGGCGCGGCACGCTGTTTGGCATTCAGGTGCCAATTCTGATCATGCTGGCGACGTACTTTTTCGCCTGGGTACTGCTGCAGCACACCCGCGTCGGCCGCTACGTTTATGCCATCGGTGGTAACGAAGAAGCCGTGCGCCTGTCCGGCGTGCGCGCCTCGCGGTTCAAGCTGCTGGTGTACTCGATCAGCGGGCTGACGGCGGCGATTGCCGGACTGGTGTTGTCGTCACGGCTGATGAGCGGGCAACCGAACGCGGGCGTCGGCTTCGAGCTCGACGCAATCGCGGCGGTTGTGCTGGGCGGCGCGTCGATTGCCGGCGGTCGTGGCGTGATCATCGGCACGCTGGTGGGCGCGATGCTGTTGGGCGTGCTCAACAACGGGCTGAACATGCTCGGCGTCTCGCCCTATGTGCAGAGCGTGATCAAGGGCGGAATCATCTTGCTGGCGATCTTTATCAGTCGGCAGCGGCATAAATAACCGGATGCATTGAATAGGCTGCGGTCGTGCGGGAGGGAGGGACGGAGGGAGCGTTGCGATTTGCCCAAGCTGACGCCCGCAGGAGCCGGCTTGCTGGCGAACGCGGTGGGTCAGTCGCAGCGGATGTCCGAGCGGCCTCATTCGCCAGCAAGCCGGCTCCTACAGTTCTCCCACTCCCAAGTGGCCGTAATCATCACTTACCCAAAACAGGTGAACCGACATGGAACAAAACACTACAAACACCATGCAAGCCGTCGTCTGCCATGCGCCGAAAGACTACCGTCTGGAGCAGATCAGCAAACCGGTGGCGCGTGCCAACGAACTGGTCATCCGCATCGGCGCCTGCGGGATCTGCGCCAGTGACTGCAAGTGTCATTCGGGTGCTGCGATGTTCTGGGGCGGCGAAAGCCCTTGGGTCAAAGCACCCGTCGTGCCGGGCCATGAGTTTTTCGGCTACGTGGACTCGGTGGGCGAGGGCGCTGAAGAGCACTTCGGGGTAAAGGTCGGTGACAAGGTCATCGCCGAACAGATCGTGCCCTGCGAGAAGTGCAAATTCTGCAAATCCGGCAAGTACTGGATGTGCGAAGTCCACAACATCTTCGGCTTCCAGAAAGACGTCGCCGAGGGCGGCATGGCGCAGTACATGCGCATTCCGAAAACGGCCATCGTGCATCACATTCCAGAGTCGGTTTCGCTGGAAGACTCAGCGCTGATCGAACCTATGGCCTGCTCGATTCACACGGTTAATCGGGGTGATGTTCAGCTCGACGACGTACTGGTAATCGCCGGCGCCGGCACGCTGGGCCTGTGCATGGTGCAAGTCGCTGCGTTGAAAACACCGAAGAAGCTGGTGGTCATCGACATGGTCGACGAGCGTCTCGAACTGGCGAAGAAGTTCGGCGCCGATGTGGTCATCAACCCCAGCCGCGACAACGCCAGAGAGATCATCAATGGCCTGACCGATGGCTACGGCTGTGACGTTTACATCGAAACCACCGGCGTGCCGATCGGCGTCACCCAGGGCCTGGACCTGATCCGCAAGCTGGGCCGCTTCGTCGAGTTCAGCGTATTCGGTGCCGAGACCAGCGCCGACTGGTCGATCATTGGCGACCGCAAGGAACTCGACGTGCGCGGGGCTCACCTGGGCCCTTATTGCTACCCGATCGCCATTGACCTGTTCGAGCGCGGTCTTGTGACCTCCGAAGGCATCGTGACCCATGATTTTGGCCTGGACGACTATGCCGAAGCGTTTGCGCTGGCCGATTCGACCAAGTCGATCAAAGTCCTGCTCAAGCCCGTCAATAATTGACCATCTGTAGGAGCGCGCTTGCCCGCGATGGCGGTGCATCAGGGGCAGCATAACCGGCTGAACCCACGCGATTCGCGGGCAAGCGCGCTCCTACCGTTTGAGCCCTTCATTCGTCACATAACAACAAGAGCGCACCCGGATGGATTACGTCATCGGTGTCGACATCGGCACCCAAAGCACCAAGGCGCTGTTGGTCGATGCGCAGGGCCGGATCGTCGCGCAGCATAGCCACAGTTATAAGGTCGATACGCCCAAACCGCGCTGGGCGGAGCAATGGCCTCAGGTCTGGCTCGACGCCGTGGAAATCTGCGTGGCTGCCTGCATGCGCAAAAGCGACGTGCCCAAAGACAGCGTTAAATCGATGTGCGTCAGCAGTCTGTATGGCGGCTCGGGGATTGCGGTCGACGCACAGATCAAGCCGTTGTACCCGTGCCTGATCTGGATGGACCGACGCGCCGAGGCACAGGTCGAGTGGGTCAACGGACACGCAGACCTTGAGCGCTTGCACGCGGTCACCGGCAACGGCGTCGACAGCTATTACGGCTTCACCAAAATGCTCTGGCTGAAGGACAACCAGCCGCAGGTCTGGGCCGACACGCGTTACCTGCTGCCGCCCAACAGCTACATTAATTTTTGTCTGACCGGCGAGATCGCGGTGGACCACAGCTCCGCCGGCAATATTGGCGGGATCTACGACGTCAAAGCGCGGGGCTGGTCGGCAGAGATGCTCGATGCCTTGGGCATACCGGCGTCGATGATGCCTGAGCGGCTGGTGCACTCCGGCGACGTGGTCGGCGGTCTGTTGCCCGAATGGGCCGATCGTCTCGGGCTGGCAACCGGTACGCCGCTGCTTGGCGGCGGTGTCGATGCGGCCATGGCGACGTTCGCGGCAGGCGTCACTCAGGCCGGCAATCATGTGGCGATGATTGGCACCAGCATGTGCTGGGGGTATCTCAACCAACAGGTGGATGCGCGTCACGGTCTGGTCAGCTTTCCTCACGTGTTCAACGGCGCCAAAGACCTCTACATCTTTGGCGGCGCGATCACTGCTGGTGCCTCGGTCAGCTGGTTTCGCGAGCAGTTCTGCCAGGCGGAAGAGCAGCAGGGGCGTGAGAATGGCGAAGACAGCCACGTCATTCTCGAACGCGCGGCAATGAAGATTCCCGCCGGCAGTGACGGCGTGTTGTTTCAGCCGTACCTGATGGGCGAGCGCAGCCCGGTATGGGATGCGAAGGCGAGCGGCAGTTTTGTCGGCCTGAGCCTGTATCACAGCCGCATTCATCTGTATCGCGCGGTCCTTGAGGGCGTCACTTTCGCGCTCCGGCACAACATCGAAGCGGGGACCCGTGGCGCGCAGTCTCTGGACCCGCGGCTGATCGTCGTCGGCGGCGCCAGCCACTCGGACCTGTGGATGCAGATAATCGCCGACGTCACCA
Organism: Pseudomonas sp. ME-P-057; assembly: GCF_030208975.1. Lineage (NCBI taxonomy): Bacteria > Pseudomonadati > Pseudomonadota > Gammaproteobacteria > Pseudomonadales > Pseudomonadaceae > Pseudomonas > Pseudomonas sp. ME-P-057. The sequence goes on along the minus strand of NZ_JARVSX010000005.1, from coordinate 24,192 downwards.
ACTTCCCGGTGTACACCATCGTGCAGGAAGTCGAAGCGGCGCTGGGTGCTGCCCTGCTGGCGGCGCATGCGGTCGGTCTGGTGGACGACGCACAGGTACACAAGGGCTGGGTGCAACTGGAGCGCCGAGCCGAACCCCAAGCCCGGAACGTCGAGTTGTATTCGCGCCTGTTCGCTGACTACGTCGCGTTGTACCCGGCGCTCAAACCCATCATGCATCGCTTGCAGGAAGCCTGACTGTGGATACTGCCCGATTCGATTTCACCGGCCAGCGGATTCTGGTCACTGGCGCCACCAGCGGTATCGGCTGGGAGGTGGTGCAGCAATTGCTCAACAGTGGCGCCGAGGTTTATGCCATGGGCCGTGATGCCTCTGCCCTCGACAAATTGGCCACCCAAGGGTGCCAGACGTTGCAAGTGGACGTCGCGGATTCTCAGCCATTGGCTGCGTTGCTGGCGTCGCTGCCCGCGATGCACGGGCTGGTCAACTGCGCCGGGATTTCCATTCTGGAGCCCGCCACCCAGGTAAGCGCTGAAGCGTTCGATCAGGTCATGGCGATCAATGTCCGCGCGGCAGCAATGATCGCCGGCGCAGTGGCGAAGAAGATGATTGCCGATGGCGTGCCCGGCGCCATCGTCAATGTGTCGAGTCAGGCGTCGCTGGTGGCGCTGGATGATCACCTGAGCTATTGCGCGTCGAAGGGCGCGATGGATGCCATGACTCGCGTGCAATGCGGTGAATGGGGCCGACACGGGATTCGCGTCAACAGCGTAAACCCGACCGTCACGCTGACGCCCATGGCGCAAATGGCGTGGGGCGAGCCCAGCAAACGCGACCCCGCGCTGGCGGCCATACCATTGGGGCGCTTCGCCGAAACCGCCGAAGTCGCCGCACCGATCCTGTTCCTGCTGAGCAGCGCGGCCTCGATGATCAGCGGCGTGTCGCTGCCGATTGATGGGGGATACACGAGCCGTTGACGATTTGGGTGCGCTACAAAGGTGGCGAACAAACGCGAATCTACCCATTAACGCGAATCCGCTGACCAACGCACATTTGCCGATTAACGCCAATCCGCTGACCAATGCACATTTGCCGATTAACGCGAATCCGCTGACCAACACACATTTGCCGATTAACGCGAATCCGCTGACCAACGCACATTTGCCAATCAACGTGAATCTGCCGACAACGCAAAACCTGTAGGAGCGCGCTTGCCCGCGAACGCGGTGTGTCAGGCAACATATTGGTATCTGATACACCGCGTTCGCGGGCAAGCGCGCTCCTACAAGGTACCGAGTCGATTCGGATAGGGCGCTGATTTACCGGTTGGATCGGCGATGGCCGATGACCTATTACACCCCGACGCCATTCTCCAACTCCCCAACAATCACAATCCGCGCCTTCGGCACATGGCGATCCCCGATTCGCTCCAGCAGCATCTTCACGGCGCTGCTGCCGGCCAGTGACGCGTCGTGGGCGATGCAGGCGATCGGGATGCCGAAGATGTCGGCGAACGGCAGTCGGTCGATGCCGCAAATGGCCACGCTGTCATGGGCGATATTGCGATCACGCAGCGCCTTCATGGCGCCCAGGGTGATGAGTTGATTGAAGCCGAAAATAGCCTCGGGCATCGGGTGATTGCGCAGGTAATCCAGCGTGCTCTGATGCGACGGCTCCAGCGTGTAATCACCTGCAAACACGTCCAGCTGCACAGGCTTGCCGCTCTCTGCGATGGCCGCTTTAACGCCCTTTAGCCGCTCCTCGGAAATCCGCGAGCGCGCGGGGCCGGTCAGCACCAGCATGCGCTGCATATTCGGGCTTTGCGCCAGCAGGTAGCGCGCGCCTTTGACGCCACTGTGGTAGTTGTCCAGAACCACATGGCTGAACGGGCTGTCAGGCAGCGCCCGGTCCAGTTGTACGACGGGGATGTCGCCGTTGCTGAGGCGACTGAGGTAGGCAGGTTGATAGGCCGGCTCGTCCGATACCGGCGACAACACGATGCCGGCAACGCGATAACTGAGCAGCGTGTCGACCGCCTTGGCTTCGAGTTCTTCCGAACCGTCGGTGTCCACCAGCATGATGGTGTAACCGCGTTTCTTTGCCTCGCGGGAAATGGCTTTGATCATCTCGCTGTAGAACGGGTTATCCACCGACGCCGTGATCACACCGATGATCATGCTTTCGCTGCGCTTGAGACTGCGGGCAAAAGCGTTGGGGACGTAATCGAGTTCCTGCGCCACTTCAAGAATGCGCGCCAGGGTGGCGGGCTTGACCAGGTCAGGCTTGTTCAGCGCACGGGAAACAGTGACGGGCGTCATGTTTACGCGACGGGCGATGTCGGAAATGGTGACAGGGGTTTTCTTGCTCATGGGCGATTGGCTGCCTGAAATACGGGACAACCTGCGGGGCAGTCGCATCCCTCCAAAGAGTGCCAAGGCTAGCACGATGGAGGGTGCGAAAGGGACGCGCAACCCCGGCTGAGGAGCGAAACCAGGGCGTTTATTTTCAGACGCCTCTGGATGCTCCGCCGGGGCCTGGCTTTTGCGTCAAACCCTGTTCAGACGGTGGTTTCCAGCTCCGCCGCAGCGGCGCGACGCCGGGCTTTGGCCGGCGATGAGATCTGCAGTTCGGTGAGGTCGTCAAAGCGCGACAGGTCACGTCGCAGTTCCAGAAAATAATCCAGTGCGCCGCCGAGGCATATGCTGTAAGCCAGCAATTCGACGCCTTCTTCCACCGTGGTTTTCGCCAGGCGCGCGTAGCCCTCTTGAAGGATCCCGTGCCACAGCGAACCCATGCCGAAGAGCCGCGAAAAGATCAACGCCAACAGGCCTGCCATGATGAAACCGAATGCCGGGCGCACGGAAAAACGGGCAAGTCCCGAAACCACGTCACGCCAGGCGCCCTTGTAGCCCAAGGCCCGATAGACACAGGTGCCAGCCGTCAATAGCGCCGGCCATAGCCAGAAGCTGTGGCTGATCGGGTCGAACAGACCGTCCAGTTCCCGAATCAGCATGCAGGCAAAAAAACCGCCGATCAGGATGCCTACGCCCCGTTGGCCAGGCTCACGCGCCGAGAGCCAGAACAGGCCGGCGATCAGCGCCAGCATCGCTTCCTGACTCACCTCGGTGAATGAGGTTTCGAGGATGTCGGTCTTGGCAATGAAGATGTCGACGAACACCATCGCGACGCTGAACAGCGTAAGCGCCAACATGACGCCGAAGCGGGCCAGTGCCGATTTCACAAGTTGTAGATCATTGTTCACAATATTTTCACTGCTGGACGGGTATTAAGGGCGGGACTTTAAAGAACTGCACGGTGTTAGCCAAACGTCGAGAAAGTTCATCAGGTTAGTTATTTTCAAGTTCCGTAAGAGTCTTTTGCTGTATTGGGTGTTGCACTTTTCTCACGCCGCCTGATTGGCCCGCTTATCGCCCGAAAGCCTCTGTTCCGGCACTCTTCATCCAGTCAAATGACTCCCCGCCGTGAAAGTCAAAGCGTTTAGCGTGATGATGAATATGCTTATGCGCGCCCCTTTAAACTTCGGACTTCCGCGTCCGGCGCGTATCGGCGACACTGCTTGACTACACTTGTCAGGTGCCCGGTGCGCTCATGTCCTTGCCCGCTTCTTCCTCAACACGCGATTTCATCTTTGCGGCGTGCGCGCTGCTCATCGCCATGGTGGGCACTACATTGCCGACCCCGTTGTACGCGCTTTATCAGCAGCGCCTCGGGTTCGATGCAAGCTGGCTGACGATCATCTTTTCGATCTACGCGGCGGGCGTCATCGCGGCGCTGCTGGCGGTGGGCAGCTGGTCCGATCAGCTCGGACGCAAGCCACTGCTGCTGGCAGGCTTGGCGATGGGCGCGGTCAGCGCGGTCATATTCCTGTGCAGCGATTCGATTGGCGGGTTGCTGATAGGGCGACTCTTCTCGGGCTTCAGCGCAGGCATCATGACCGGTACGGCGACGGTTGCGGTCATCGAGCTGGCGCCCAAGACCTGGAAGAACGCCACGCTGGTGGCAACGGCGGCCAATATGTTCGGCCTCGGCATAGGGCCATTGCTCGCCGGTTTCACTTCGCAGTTTCTGACGGATCCGCTGCACCTGGTGTTCTACGTGCACCTGGCAATGCTGGTGTTGGCGACGCTCGGCGTGGTGCTGATTCGTGAGACCGTGCAGCGCCCGCAGACACTGAGGCTGACCATTCAGAAGCCCTCGGTGCCGGCCTCGGTGCGCAGCGTGTTTATTTCTGCATCCATCGCGGGCTTGGCGGGCTTCAGCGTGGCCGGGCTTTTCACCAGCATGGTGCCGTCGGTGATGATCCACGTGATGCATCAGCAAAGCGGATTGTTGATCGGCGCGGTAATCGGCTTGTTTTTCGTCGCGTCGATCATCGGCCAGGCCTTGCTGCAGGTACTGCCAAAGGCGCGGCACATGACGCTCGGCTGCGTAGGGCTGATTGCCGGCATGATCTGCCTGGGGCTGAGCATCGCCACTTCTCAGTTGGGACTGCTCATAGCCGCGGGGCTGGTGGCGGGCATCGGTCAGGGCATGATCCTGCGCGCCGGCATGGGCGCGGTGACTGCCAGCAGCCCGGCCGATCAGAAAGCCGCCGTGACCTCAGCCTTTTTCGTGGTGCTGTATGTGTCGATTTCGGTGCCGGTGGTGGCGGTCGGTTTCAGCGTGCGGGTATTCGGGCTGGAGCATGTCGGCGAGTTCTTCGCCGCGCTGGTCGCCGTGGTTGCGTTGCTGGCGATGATCAGCATGAAACGCGTGCAATCGAGACAGGCCGCTGCATAGGCGGACGGGAGCTGAGTGATGACGGTGAAAGTAGGTTTGATTTCCGATACGCACGGGCTGATGCGCCCACAGGCATTGGAGGCGTTGCAAGGCTGCGATTACCTCATTCATGGCGGCGATATCGGCAAGCCGGAGATTCTCGAGACCTTGAAGGCCATCGCCCCGCTGACGGTGGTGCGCGGCAACAACGATACCGATGACGCCTGGGCCAGCGACGTCCCCCACGAAGCGGTGTTGCGGATCGGTGAGGTGGCGATTTACACCACGCACATATTGGCCGACGTGCCGAAATCATTGCCCGACGACGTCCGCGTTGTCGTGACAGGCCACTCCCACCGGCCGTTGCAGCAGGTGCGCGATGGCGTGCTGTTTATCAACCCTGGCAGCGCCGGGCCGAGGCGGTTCAAATTGCCGATCACCGTCGGCATGCTGCACATCGATGGCGCTGACGTGCGCGGCGAGTTGATCGAGCTGACGCTTAAATAATCGCGGGTGTACGGGGCTCGCCTCTGAAGACAAGCGCAGGAGCGCGGAGTACGTCGGAGGCTGTGGATTGCCCGGATCAGCTGATTTTGCGTACGCCGAAGGCTGTCGGTGTTGCCCGGACCAACTGATTTTGCGTACGCCGAAGGCTGTCGGGATTGCGGGATCAACTGTAGGAGCGCGCTTGCCCGCGAATGGGGTTTTGCCGCAACGCATTTGTTGTCTGGCTCACCGCGTTCGCCAGCAAGCCGGCTCCTACAGATTTGCGTTCGCAGAAGGTTGCGGATGTTGCCCGGATCAACGGATCTCGCGTACGCCAAAGGTTGCCGCTGTTGCCCGGATCAACGGATTTCGCGTACGCGGAAGGTTGCGGATGTTGCCCGGATCAACGGATTTTGCGTACGCCGAAGGCTGCCGGTGTTGCCCGGATCAATGGATCTTGCGTACGCCGAAGGCTGTCGGGATTGCGGGATCGACTGTAGGAGCGCGCTTGCCCGCGAAGACGATTTTGATGCAACGCATTTATCGTCTGGCTCACCGCGTTCGCCAGCAAGCCGGCTCCTACAGATTCGTGTACGCGGAACATTGCCGGTGTTGCCCGGATCAACGGATTTTGCGTACGCCGAAGGTTGCGGATGTTGCCCGGATCAATGGATTTTGCGTACGCCAAAGGTTGCCGGTGTTGCCCGGATCAACGGATTTTGCGTACGCCGAAGGCTGTCGGTATGGCGCGGATCAACTGTAGGAGCGCGCTTGCCCGCGAATGCGATTTTGCCGCAACGCATTTATCGTCTGGATCACCGCGTTCGCCAGCAAGCCGGCTCCTACAGATTCGCGTATTTCGAAGGTTGCCGGTGTTGCCCGGATCAATGGATTTTGCGTACGCCGAAGTTTGCCGGTGTTGCCCGGATCAACGGATTTCGCGTACGCCAAAGGTTGCGGGTGTTGCCCGGATCGACGCATTTCGCGTACGCGGAAGGTTGCCGGTGTTGCCCGGATCAATGGATCTTGCGTACGCCGAAGGCTGTCGGGATTGCGGGATCAACTGTAGGAGCGCGCTTGCCCGCGAAGGCGATGTTGATGCAGCGCATTTGTCCCTGAGCCACCGCTACTTGGCGATCGGGTCCAGGCCGCTGGCTTTGATGGCGGGCGCTGCAGCGGATGAACTCAGGAAGTCCAGAAACTGCTTGGCCTGCTCCGGGTGTTTGCTCTGGGTCACGACGCCAGCGGAATACAGGGTCATCTGCTGCGCCTGATCAGGGATCAGGCCAATGATGTCGATGCCTTCGACCGGCTTGAGCTCGCTCAATTGCTGAAAACCGATTTCGGCATCGCCGCGCGCAACCACTTCGCCCACCGGTTCGGCGGGGATCATGTGGCTCTTGTCCTGAATGCGGTCGGCGATGTGCATCTGATTGAACAGCACGCGGGACAGATAAACGCCGCTTGCGCTGTCCGAGTAGGCGATGGTTCTGGCATTCAGCAGGGTTTGCTTGAAGGCTTCCATGGTGCTGATGTCCGGGTGCGGTGCGCCGTGACGCACGGCCATGGCAATGTAGGATTTGCCCAGATCAACGCGGGTTTTCGGATCGACTTTGCCGTCCTTGATCAACTTGTCCAGCGCCGCACCCACCATCAGTACGACGTCCGCCGGCTCATGTCGGGCCAGCCGATTGGGGATTGCCTGGGGAGTTGCGCCCATCGACGGCGCCACCTCACCTTGCAGTTTCACGCCCGCGCGCTGCTCGTAATCGGGCGCCACCGCCTTGAACGCGCCCATGATGCCACCGGAGCTCAACACGATGAGTTGCACCGGTGCAGGCGCCGTTGCAGCGTGAGTGAGTGAGAAGGGGACGAAGGAGAGGGCGGCACTGAGGAGGTAAGGCAGAATTCTTTTCATGGAGATAAACCTGGCGATGGAAATGAATATGACGAAATAAAACAGCGCGGGCAGTATGTGGCAATTGCGGGATCAGTAAATCCCTTTATTGCGGATACGCCTGCGCTTTTTCGTCTTCAACACCTTCGCAGCGCCTGCGCCAGACGCTTCTTCGCCTGGCGCAGACGCATGACATTTATACCTTGAAGTGGCTGACCAGCATTTGCAGCTGATTGCCCAGGCGCGCGAGTTCGACGCTGGAAGCGGCAGTTTCTTCGCTGGCGGCGGCAGTCTGCTCGGACACGTCACGCACATTGACGATGCTGCGGCTGATTTCTTCCGCGACCGAGCTTTGCTGCTCGGCTGCAGCGGCAATTTGCTGGTTCATGGCCTGAATGTTCGACACTGTCTGGGTAATGCTTTCCAGCGACGTGCCGGCCTTGCGCGTCAGCGCCACCGAGCTGTCGGTCAGGTTGCGGCTGCTGAGCATGATTTCCGATACCTGACGGGTGCCGTTCTGCAACCCTGCGACCAAGCCTTCGATTTCCTCAGTCGATTGCTGGGTGCGTTGCGCCAAACCACGGACCTCATCGGCGACCACGGCAAAACCGCGACCGGCTTCACCGGCCCGCGCGGCCTCGATGGCAGCGTTGAGTGCCAACAGGTTGGTCTGTTCGGCAACCGCCTTGATCACGTCCATCACCTTGCCGATCTTGTCGCTTTCCTGCTCCAGTACGGTCATGGCGTCGGTCGAACGAAGCACTTCACTGGCCAGCTTCTCGATCTGGGTAATGGCTTCGCCCACCACCTTGTCGCCCTCGCGTGCCTGCTTGTCGGCGGCAGAGGCTGCGACCGATGCCTGCTCGGCATTGCGCGCCACCTCATGCACGGTGGCCGACATTTCGTGCATCGCGGTAGCCACCTGGTCAGTCTCTACCTTCTGGCTGTTCACCCCGGCGCTGGTCTGTTCAGTCACGGCCGACAGCTCTTCTGCCGCGCTGGCGATTTGCGTGACGCTGTCGCGAATGCCGCCGATCAGTTCTCGCAGGGTAGCGCCCATGCGCTGGATGCCCATTTGCAGAACGCCCAACTCGTCTTTGCGGGTGACGACCATGTTGTGGGACAGATCGCCCGATGCGATACGGTCAACCACAGCCAGCGTTTCCTGAAGCGGGCGGGTGATCTGGCGAGTGATGATGATCGCCGCCAGTGTGCCCAGAATCAGCGCCAGCAATGTGCCGGCCAATTGCAGGGTGCGGGCTTGCTGGTTGTCGGCTTCGCCGAGGGTGATTTGCAGATCATTGAGTTGCTGCGACAGTTTGATAATAGCGCTCTGTTCCTCGGTCATCTCGGTGCGCGCAGCGTTGATGTTGTCAGTGGCGACCTTGAAGCCCTGCACCGACTGGCGATAACCGTTCAGCGATGCTTCCAACTGCTTCAGGCGCTCGGCCTGGGTGCCGCCAAACATGGCGTTGAGCGGGGCGAGGCCCTCAATGGCAGCGGTCAGCTGGCGATTGGCGGTGTCTTCGGTCTTGGCCGAAACGTTGGCGGTGTAGCCGCGCACTTCGTAGCGCACCAACATCACGTCTTCTTTGGCTTTGATGACGGCCTGGTATTGGTCGAAGCGGCGTTCATCGAACACATCCAGCTTCAGCACGTCGTCGTTAATCGCCGCGATCAGATCCGCTGCTTTCACAGCGTCCACGCCCATGTCGGCGCGGACCTTGGCACTCACTTCATACGCGTCACGCATCTTGTTCAGCGAAGACTGATACGCGGTAATTTGCTCACCCATGGCCTTGATGGATGGAACATTGAGCGGATTGGAGAAGGTGTTCTGCAGGTATTGCTGCTGAGCCTTGAAGGCGTCAAGCGCGGTCTGGACGTTTTGTGCAGCGGTGGTATCGCCGTTGCTGAGCATGTATTGCAGGCGCGAAACCCGCAGGTCAGTCAGTTTCTGGCCGAGCTTATTGATGTCGGCAACGCGATCGCTGCGGTAGGTCATCTTGCCCAAGCTGTTCCAGCCAACCACGGCCAGCAGGGCAGTCAATACCAGTACAACGCCGAAGCCGAGGGCCAGCTTCTTGTTGACGCTGATGTTTGCAAACCAGCTGTTCATTCCAATTCTCCTGAATTTGTAATGTGCGAAATCGTCAGCTGGAGATTTTTGTTATGGAAGCCAGCACAACATTCATGTGTACGAATGCATCGGCAGACTGGGAAGAATCTGAAACCGATGTCTGAAATGGCTGACAGGCGTATAGGGGAGAGGGAGAGACAGAGGGAGAAGAGGGCGAGCGAGGCGAGGGGGAAAATGCAAAACGCAAGGTCCAGAAACAATCAAGCCCGGCGAGGCCGGGCTGGGGAGGAGCTTGCTTCAATCAGCTCAAGCGAGCAGCACCGACATGATCAGCACCGTCAGCGGCGACGCGGTTTGCACCAACGCGATCAGCACCGTCAGCAGCAACACGGTTCGCACCGACACGATCAGCACCGTCAGCAGCAACACGGTTCGCACCGACACGATCAGCACCGTCAGCGGCTACACGGTTCGCACCAACGCGATCAGCACCGTCAGCGGCGACACGGTTTGCACCAACACGATCAGCACCGTCAGCGGCGACGCGGTTGATGTTGGTGTGCGACGAGCCATTCTCGGCAACGATGGGTGCGTTCAGGAAGTGGCTGGCGTCCACAGCGGGCAGGGCGAAAGCACTGGTGGCAAGAACAGAGAAGGCCAGGCCAAGGATCAGTTTGTTGGTTTTCATGAGGGTTGCTCCAGTACGTTTAATGAGTGGGTGACTCGGTATGGAGGTGATGTTACTCGCCGCAGAATTAATCAGAAGTCAATACGATTGGTAGCGAACATCGTCGGCATTGATAGTTGGCAGAGGGCCGATTGGCGTTGGTCTGCGAGGGGCTGAGGCCACTTCAACCACTTGAGACGATCAATGAAAATCTTGAGCGGATCGCGAGTAACGCATCGAGGCCCGATCCCTAACCTGAGTCCACTGAAATCACACAGAGGACTTACCGCCATGAACACCTTGAATACGCTCCTTCACAAAGCATCCCGACTCGACAAGCTGGGCATTCACCTGATCAGAGTCGGCGTCGCGATCATCTTCATCTGGATCGGTGCGCTGAAATTTGTGCCCTATGAAGCGGACAGCATCACGCCATTCGTGGCCAATAGCCCGGTGATGTCGTTCTTCTACAACCATCCCCATGAATACAAGGAACACCTGACTCATGAGGGCCAGCTCGATCCGGCCAAGCGTGAGTGGCAGGTCAGCAACAACACCTATGCCTTCTCCGATGGCCTGGGCAGCGTCGAGATACTGATCGGTTTATTGGTGTTGTCCTACGCCTTCTCGAAGCGACTGGGGATGGTGGGGTCAGTGCTGGCATTCCTCACCCAGATCGTGACGCTGTCCTTTTTGATCACCACGCCTGAGGCCTGGGTCTCAAGTCTTGGCGACGCGAATTTTGGCTTTCCTTTCCTGTCCGGAGGCGGCCATCTGGTGCTCAAGGACGTGTTGATGCTCGCCGGCGGTGTTGTGATGATTGCTGATTCGGCGCGCCAGTTGCTGAACGCACGCTCCGCGGCGCGCGGTTGAGAGGGCAATCAGGACAGACCTGTTTGCCCTACTTGTGCTGGGCGTGATGCAGGCCGTGGCGCCAGCAAATCGTTGACGCCCACGCAGCACGTTTGTCCTGATGATCGCGTACGGTGACTGATCAGTCACGATCGCGAAGCTTGGCGTCAATCTTTACGCCGATATTTGTATCGCACATGAAATATTTCAACTATCGAGGCGCCAGCCAACGCCCTACCGTGTACACGCCGCGGAACGTCGCGGCGGAGCAGGGCGTTTTTTACCAGGACAGGACGTTGGGTCATGGCATCAGTTCAGAGATTTACCACGCTAGACAGCTTCAGGGGCTTTTTCGCGCTGCTGGTGGTTTTCTACCACTTGCACGTCGTGGGCGCTTTCATCGAGATGGCGTTTTTTCGTCGAGCGGACATCCTGCTCAACTTCTTCTTCGTGCTCAGCGGCTTTGTCCTGGCCCACTCCTACGGGCTGAAGCCGCGATTCAGCTTCAGGCGTTTCGTCATCTCGCGCGTGTTTCGCCTGTACCCGCTGCACCTGACGATGCTCCTGGTGTTTATCCTCTTCGAACTGGTGCGCTGGGCCGCCTACAAAAAAGGCTTCACGCTGAATAATGTTCCGTTTACCGGCCTGTTCGACCCGTCAGAGATCCTGCCCAACCTGCTCTTGCTGCAAGCCTGGACAACGCTGACCGAAACCATGTCGTTCAATTACCCGTCATGGAGCATCAGCATCGAGTTTTATATCTACATGCTGTTCGGGGGGCTGTGCCTGCTCTCGCTGAGAAGCCGCTTTCTGCTGTTCGCCTGCATGGCGGTCATTACCTTCACCATGATCTTCACTGGAAACGACCCGCTGGTCTGGCGCGCGATGCTCGGCCTTTCCTGCTTCTTTGCCGGCAACATCACCTATCTGGTTTATCTGCTGATCCGCGACCGCTTCGTGCCAGTGCGCTGGCTCATGACGGTGCTGGAAGTGGTGACGCTGAGCATTGGTTACTGGATGGTGATGAACGACTTCGAGAACCGTTCGCCGATCGCCAGCGTGACGTTCTGCGGGCTGGTGCTGCTGTTCGCCTTCGAGGCCGGCTGGGTCTCGACGTTCCTGAAGACCGGCGTCTTCAGGCTGCTGGGGAAGCTTTCTTACTCGATTTACATGACCCACGCCGCATTGCTGTTTTGCCTGTCGACGGTGTTCATCGTGGCGCAGAAACTCACCGGCCGCGATATGGCGCCGATGATCGATGGCCAGCGCTTCATGGACACCGGTTCGCATTTGGGCAACAACGTGTTTGTAGTGGTAGTGACCCTGGTGGCCATTGGATTGGCCGCCCTGGCTCACACCTACATCGAACTGAAGGGCGTCGAATGGGGCAAGCGGGCTGCCGGCCCAGCCAGAAGCAAGGCGGCAAACAGCCACGTCATCGCCGGCACTCTGGAACCGCAAATCGATCGTGCGGCGTGAACGTGCGCGTGAAGGGTGACCCTTACGAACTGCGCAACCAGCTGACCATTCCCAGTGCTGCCGCGCGACCGCTGGCAAAGCAGGCGGTGAGCAGGTAGCCACCGGTGGGCGCTTCCCAGTCGAGCATCTCGCCGGCACAAAATACGCCGGGCAGCGCGCTGATCATCATTTGCTCGTCCAACGCTTCGAACGTTACTCCACCGGCGGTGCTGATGGCTTCATCCAGCGGCCGTGGCCTGATCAGCGACAGCGGCAAGGCTTTGATCGCGGACGCCAGCAGGGCCGGGTCGGTGAAGGTCGCGGCGGGCATCAGCTCTCGCAGCAGCGCAGCCTTGATGCCATCAATGCCGAGCTGACTGTGCAGGTGCTTGGACAGTGAGCGCGAGCCACGCGGTTTGCTCAACGCCCTTTGCACCTCGGCCAGTATTTTGCCGGGTAACAGATCGATCTCGACAGTGGCCGAACCGGACTGATTGATGGCCTCCCGAATGCGCGCGGACAAAGCGTAAACCAGGCTGCCCTCGACGCCGGTCTGCGTCACCACGCACTCACCCAGCCGCAGAGGCTGACCTCGCAGGCCCATGGCTACGTTCTTCAGCGGTGCGCCGGCAAACTTGCTGCGCAGCAGTTCGCTCCATGCATCAACTTCAAACCCACAGTTGGCCGCCTGCAAGGGGGCCACGCAAACACTGCGTTGCTCAAGCAGCGGCACCCACGCGCCATCCGAACCCAGCCGCGCCCAACTGGCTCCACCCAACGCCAGCAGTGTGGCGGCGGGAGTCAGTGCGATTTCCCCATCCGGTGTTGCAATCCGCAGGCTGCTGTCGGCATTCCAGCCCAGCCAGCGATGGCGCGTGTGGATAACGACACCGGCTTCACGCAAACGCTTGAGCCAGGCGCGCAGCAGCGGCGCGGCTTTCATGTCTGCGGGGAACACTCGACCGGAACTGCCGGTGAACGTCTGGATGCCCAAGCCGTGAATCCAGTCGCACAAAGCCTGCGCGCCGAAGCTTCGTAACATGGGAGCGATCACCGACGCGCGTTCTGCGTAACGCGACACGAAGGCGGGCGACGATTCGGAGTGGGTGATGTTCATGCCGCCCACGCCCGCCAGTAGAAACTTGCGCCCGACCGAGGGCATGCCATCGTAGACATCGACCTTATAGCCGGCCTGGCTCAGCACTTCGGCAGCCATCAGGCCAGCAGGGCCGCCGCCGATGATGGCGACAGTCTGATTGCGTGAGGGGGCGTCTGAAGTCATCGGCGGTTCGAGCGGTGGCAAGGTGGGGGCGCGCATTCTACCTGAGCTTCACGACGAGCGATCGCTTGTGGAAAACTTTTTGATCAAAAAACGTACAGCCTTCGCAAGAGCCAGTGTTCTCAGGGCATGCTGGCCTTGCACTCAGGTTATCCACAGGCGGTTCCACAGGGGATGTGGGTAACTTGGCTTGGCTTCAGCTCGGGTTTGCAGCTTTGTGGGGAGCGATCGGGGGTGGAGCCTACACCTTGCCGTGGCGCCTAAAGCCCTCGTTCGACCCACACGCGCTGGGCACTGTGGTGCAGGATCCCGTGGCGACGTGCCAGGGCCTGACGGTCCTTGCTGTAGCCGCCGCCTATTACGCCCATGACCGGAATGTCCCGGCCCAGACAATGGCGGATCACCGCCTCGTCGCGGCGTGCAACGCCAGCGTCGGTCATCTTCAGATAGCCCAGTGCATCATCCTGGTGAACATCAACCCCGGCGTCGTACAGCACCAGATCGGGCCGGTACAACGGCAGCAGATAATTAAGCGTGTCGTCCACCACCTTCAGGTAGTCGTCGTCGCCCATGCCCATCGGCAGTGGAATGTCCCAATCACTTTGCGCCTTGCGCGCCGGGAAATTCTTCTCGCAGTGCAGCGAGACGGTCACCGCCTCTTCGGTGTGCTCAAGGATCCGTGCAGTGCCGTCGCCCTGATGCACATCGCAATCAAAGATCAGCACCCGGTCGACGCGTCCGCTCTGTAACAGGTACTGACTGATGATTGCCAGGTCGTTGAAGATGCAGAAACCGGCGGGATAGTCGTAGTGCGCATGGTGGGTGCCGCCCGCCAGGTGACAGGCCAGCCCGTGTTGCAGCGCCAGCTCGGCGGTCAGCAGCGAGCCACCCACCGCACGCACCGTACGTCGGGCCAGGTCTTCGCTCCAGGGCAGGCCAAGTCGACGTTGATCCTCACGCGACAGGTCGCCGCCCATGTACCGCTCGATGTACCCGGGGTCATGAGCCAGGGCGAGGATGTCCGTTGGGCAGACTTGCGGACGAAACAATTGAGCATCCGTGGTCAGGCCGCTGTCGATAAGGTGATCGTGCAAAAGCCTGAACTTGTCCATCGGGAAGCGATGGTCGGGCGGAAAGTCCGGGCTGTTATCTTCGTGGTAAATGAGGGGCAGGGGCATCATGCGCACGCGTCTGGTTCGAGAGCGAATCTTGCCATTTCCGACGGTCACCGCACAGCGATTTGCCTGTGCGGCAGTCGTCGTCGGACGGGCATTTTGAAAGGCGAGGCGAGAGGGACACAAGGAATGGGGCCGATTCTTGAGCTCGAAAGCGCGCGCTTGTTGATGCGGCAGTGGCGAGATGATGATTTGCCGGCCTTCGCACAGATGTGCGCCGATCCACAGGTCATGCGTTATTTTCCACAGCCGCTGAGCCGAATGGAGAGCGCCAAGCTGATCGGCCGCGTGCGCGGGCATTTCGCCGAGTACGGCTTTGGCCTGTGGGCGCTTGAACGCAAGGACACCGGAGCATTCATCGGCTTTACCGGGTTGAGTGTGGTGGGGTTTGAGGCGCCATTCAGCCCGGCAGTGGAAATCGGCTGGCGTCTGGCGCGTGAGCATTGGGGGCTGGGCTACGCCAGCGAGGCGGCCTGGAATGTCCTTGGCACCGGTTTCGAACACCTCGATCTGGATGAAATCGTGGCGTTCGCGGCAGTCAGCAATCTGCCGTCGCAGAAGGTCATGCAGGCCATTGGCATGCGCAATGACCCCGCCGACAACTTCGATCACCCGCACCTGCCCAACGGGCATCCTTTGCGCGCTCACGTGTTGTACCGGATCAACCGGCAGGGCTGGCTGGCCACCCTGTAAGCCACCACGCGAATCACGCGCCAAACCTCTGTATCATTTCGCCCAACTTCCTGTGCGCCCATCTTTGGTGCGCTTGGCCTGATTGATGATGACGGTTGGCGAGACGACCGTATGAGGAACCCTGAATGAGCCACGTGCTGGATGATCTGGTGTCGCTGTTGAGCCTGGAGCCGATCGAAGAAAACCTCTTCCGTGGGCGCAGCCAGGACCTTGGCTTTCGTCAGCTGTTTGGCGGCCAGGTGCTGGGCCAGTCGTTGTCGGCGGCGAGCAAGACGGTCGAAGACGCGCGCCATGTGCACTCGCTGCATGGTTACTTCCTGCGCCCTGGTGATGCTCATCTGCCGGTGGTGTATCAGGTGGACCGCGTGCGCGATGGCGGCAGCTTCAGCACTCGCCGTGTGACAGCCATTCAGAAGGGCCACCCGATCTTCACCTGTAGCGCGTCCTTCCAGTACGACGAAGAGGGTTTCGAGCATCAGACTCAGATGCCGCAGGTGGTGGGCCCGGAAAACCTGCCGTCCGAGCTTGAACTGGTGCGGCAGCGCGAGCACCTGATCCCCGAGCACATGAAGGACAAGCTGCTGTGCCCCAAGCCCATCGAGTTTCGGCCCATTACTCAGTCCGATCCTTACAACCCAAAGCCTGCGGACCCGGTGAAGTACGTGTGGTTTCGCGCCGACGGCACGCTCCCCGATATCCCGGCGTTGCACCGCTACATGCTGGCTTATGCCTCGGACTTCAATCTGCTGACGACCTCGCTGCTGCCCCATGCCAAAACGGTCTGGCAGAAGGATATGCAGATCGCCAGCCTCGACCATTCCTTGTGGTTCCACGGCGAGCTGCGCGCCGATGAATGGCTGCTGTACGCGATGGACAGTCCATGGGCCGGCAACTCGCGCGGGTTTTCTCGCGGCAGCGTGTTCAACCGCGCCGGCAAGCTGGTGGCCTCAGTCAGCCAGGAAGGCCTGATTCGCCATCGCAAGGACTGGTCATGAGTCTGGCGCGGATACGCCATTGGGTATTCGACATGGACGGCACGCTGACCCTGGCCGTGCATGACTTCGCGGCCATTAAAAGGGCGCTGGACATACCCCAGGAGGACGACATTCTGGGTCATCTCGCCGCGCTGCCGGCGGATGTCTCGGCGGCCAAACATCGGTGGCTGCTTGAGCACGAGCGTGGCCTGGCGCTGGCGTCCAAACCGGCGAAAGGCGCGGTGGAGCTGGTCAGGGAACTGACAGGGCGCGGTTATCACCTTGGCATCCTGACCCGTAACGCCCGGGAGCTTGCACACGTGACCCTTGAGGCGATCGGCATTGCCGATTGCTTCGCGATAGCCGATGTACTCGGCCGTGACGAGGCGGCGCCCAAGCCCGATCCCGGTGGCCTGCTGAAGCTTGCGCGCGCCTGGGGCGTTCATCCCGCAGACATGGTTATGGTCGGAGACCATCAGTTTGATCTGGCATGTGGTCGCGAGGCCGGCGCTCAGACCGTCCTGGTCAACACCCCGCAAAACCCGTGGCCGCAATTGACTGACTGGCATGCAGCCGATTGCACGGCGTTGCAGGCGATGATCGGCCCGAGTTGCTGATGCCGCGACGTTCTGAGTAGGACCGGCTTTAGCCGGGAAAGCGTCCGGCCATTCACCACAAAATTGGCGGTGTACACACCGGCCCCTTCCCGCCTGAAGCCGGTCCCACTATCGCCTCACAGATATCAATTGGCCTTGAACAACGCCATTTGCCCTTCCGGCGACGTGAAAATCGCGTCGCCGTTGTGCCCGACGTTTTTCACTTCGACCAGGCGCTGATTCAAGCCTTCCGGGTGACGCTTGCTCAGGTAGTCGAAATAGTTGTGGCCGCGGACCAGACGCTGTGGACCTTGCGCTTCGGCGCCGCAGTCCTTGTCCAGCGCCGGGTGTTCCGGATCGGTGTCCAGCTCGCCCAGCAAGTAGGTGATGTCGCGCTTCACATACGCCGCTTCAAGTTCGGCCGGGGTTTCCTTGCCAGCGTAGGCAGGCAACTTGTTCAGGCCGTATTTCCAGGTGTCGAAGGTCGGACAGGTGGCGGCATCGACCGGCATCGGGCGAGTTGCATCGAAGTACGCATAAGACGAAGGGTTGGCGATCACGTAACGCAACTTGATGCCTTCCTTCTTGAGCAGCGCATCTTCCTTGCCGCCGATCATTGCGTAACGCTGCACCACCTGAGCACCGCCGGAATGGCCGGCGATCACGATCTCTTTCAGATTGGGAAACAGCTTGCTGTCGCTCAACCGCTTGAGAATGTGGTCGATGACGACGAACGAACTGACAGGCTTGGCGCCCAGGGATTTCTCGCCCGCCATCCAGTCGTTGGCGTGCCAGCGCAGCACTGCATCAGGGAGACGGTGAGCGGCGATGTCTTTCTCGTCGAGAAACTGCGGCGCGATCAGCAGCGTTTTCGAGCGCTGTCTGGACTGATTGGCTGCGCGCTCGACGCTGCGAAGGTAGGTCTGCGCGTTGCGCAACCGGCCGTGAAAAACAATGACCACCCGCTGCACCTGCGGGCTGGGATGAACCCAGTTCTGACTCAGGCCGAGAGTGGCCTGAGTCGTCCCGTTGATCTGCAGCCGGTCGGGACTGATCGATTTAACCGCCTGATCCGCAGCATGAGCATTGAGGCTCATCAGGGTGCCCAACAACAGGATCGAAAGCGGTTTCATCATGTGATCAGAGGCTCTTGGCGGCGAAGGTATCGCATTGGTTGATTTGGCCCTGGGCAAAACCGGTCTTGAACCAGCGCACACGCTGGGCAGACGTGCCGTGGGTGAACGAGTCCGGCACGACCCGGCCCTGACCCTGTTGCTGCAAGCGGTCGTCGCCAATGGCGTTGGCGGCGTTCAGCGCTTCTTCAATATCACCGGGCTCCAGCCAGTTCAAACGCTTTTGTGCGTTGTTGGCCCAAACGCCCGCAAGGCAGTCAGCCTGCAGCTCCTGACGCACCAGCAAACCGTTGTCACCTTCCATGCGCATGCCGCGCTGACGGGCGGCGTCAACTTTATCCGAAACCCCCAGCAAGGTCTGTACGTGATGGCCAACTTCGTGAGCGATGACGTAGGCCTGTGCAAAATCCCCGGCTGCCTTGAAGCGTTGGCTCATTTCGCGGAAGAACTCCATGTCCAGATAGACACGCTGATCGGCCGGGCAGTAGAACGGCCCGCTTGCCGATGACGCAGAACCGCAGGCCGATTGCACCCGGCCGCTGAACAGGATCAACGTGGGTGCCTTGTACTGCTGGCCGCTTTGCTGGAACACCTGCTGCCACGTGTCCTCGGTATCGCCCAGTACTGCGCGCACGAACTCGGCTTGCTCGTCATTGGCCGGCGGCGCCTGGCGCGTCTGCGGATTGACCGCTGCGGTCTGCTCCGAACCCATCTGCCCGGTGATCTCGCCCAGAATCCGCATCGGGTCCTGACCGGTCAGCAGACCGATCGCGACGATGATCACGATGCCACCAAGGCCCAGCCCCTTGCCACCAATGCGCATCCCGCCGCCACCGCCACCTCCGGTATCGCCGCGTGCGTCCACGACGTTGTCACTGCGACGTCCTTTTTTCCATAACATGGCGGATTCCTCTCTTGATCGTGTAGGAAGTGTAGACGGCGGGAGTGCGCCGTCTTGCTTGCTGGACTAAGAGAGGAGAGGAGGGGCAATAGTTCGCGGGCATTCGGTGCGAGTAAGGGCGACATGTGTAGCCTGGCCGCAAAGCGTCGCAAAATCAGCCCTGTCGTCAACGCCCGCTTGCCACCGGACCGACAGTTGCCCAGGCATCACCGCCAGGCGACCGGACAAAACAATGCCCCGTTTTACCGGGGCAGTTCGTTTCAGGGCCTGGGTCAGTTCACCCACACTCCAACATGGTAATGCCAGCCATCGCCTCGGCTCTCCCAATAGGGATGCTGGTAGCGGTAGCCCGGCCGGACGGCCTCCCAGTGCCCGTGCTCGGCAACATACCGATTGCCGTTCCAGCGCCAGTAGCCGCGTGACCAAATGTAGCCGGGGCGCGGGCTTGGCTCTTCTTCGATGACGCGAACTGGCGGCGCCTGCGGGGCGACGACTTCAACGTATTCGGCGCGTGGCGGCGGGCGATCAACCACGCGTCGCTCGTGCACCACTCTCTCTTCCACGCAACCGGTGGCCAGGGCCAGCGCGCCAATCAGCGCTATGTAACGTAAAGACATATCGTCACCTCAGACTCGTCAGACTCTGCTGCCCATCGTTTCAGGACGCGGCAGCCAGCGTGCTACATAACTCTTGTAACAGGTGCTTTCTGTCTGAGGGCTGAATCGGCGGGGCTTTTAGGGGGGCGAGCGAGACGGGGCGAAGTGTTCAGTGGGCGGGTCAGCGCAGGCGCATCAGGAAGACAGGCCGCGGTTACGCTGGAGAGGCGCAGGAAGGCGCCTCATTCCATGCGTCCGGATTTCAGAGACTGGCGTTTAGCTGAGGACGGCCGAGAAATGGGGTCTTCGCAGGTGGCGGGGCAAGCTGCTTGACGTCGCCGTCGGTCATCGCGGCCAAGATTTTGATAGCGCTGTGGCCCTGCTCGATGGCAATACCAAACTGGATGCTTTCGATCAGGCGTTGCAGACGCTTGGGCGAGTTGCGCTGTTCAGCGCTGATCAGGCGTTTGGCAACCACCCCTGATTCGTTGGACAGCGTCAGCATGATGGTCCCGTCCAGACCTTGAATACTCAAGTTGACCCGGTAGGCGGGGTGAAACGCATCGGTGATCAGTTGAAAAGGGTTGTCCATGGCCTGTTACCTGTTGGCGGTCTGCATAAATTGACTGAGGGCGAATCCCTTTAGTTCTCGAAGCCGATCAACGGTAGAAAATGCCTGCCCTGACCGCCCTCGCGTGTTAGCGGTGATATCACTCATTGGGCCTCTGACTCGTCTTCCGGCTGAGCGAGCCCTGCCTGCCAGGCCCGAAAACAGCGGCCTCCAGCAGGTCTGTAACCTCGACGATACAACCTTGCAGGGTTTGGGCCACGAGGCGCCGAATCCAAAGATCCTGCGATGTGCGGGCATGCAAGCGGCCGGTAAACACCCGCGCTTGCCCTGCAGCCAGTCGCTGGGTGCTGGCGCATGGCCAAGTCGGTTTTTGGGAGAGCACCATTACTGCGCGCGGCGCTTTCTTAAAGGGCGCCGTTGGAGGATTCATACAAGGGACTTCAGAGTGAGTCTACGAAGCCTGAAAAACGCCCAATAAAAAGGCGGACCTGTTGTCAGGTCCGCCCTTCGTCAGCCATCACTGGCTCATCAGCGATGCATCAGCCGTGCAACGCCTCATCCTTCTCAAGAAATTCTTCTTCGAGCAATGCGTCCGCACTGACAGGCTCGTCATCCAGGTCGCTCTCGATCACCGGAGCCGCGCCACGCTTGTTGCGCAGTTTGCCGAAAAGATGCTCCAGGGCGTGATCAAGTTTCACCGCTGCGCCATCCACTGCCTGATCCAGCGAATCGGCTTTGTGGGTGACAGAAATAGGTTGGTGTCCTTTGGGCCGGGCTTCCATCTGGCAACGGATGTCGTGCGGGCCGGGCTTGTCACCGTTTTCGTCGCTGATATGGACTTCAACGCGGGTAAGGTCTTCTTCGTAACGTTCGAGCGTGCTTTCAACTGTGGTTCGTACCCACTCCTCCAGACGGACGCTGCTTTCGATGTGGTTATCGCTGTTGACCTGGATTTGCATAGTTCTTCCCTTACTTTGGCTTGCTCGGGAGAGTCTCGACGACATGGTTTCGTCTGCCCTCAATCACAGTGTTGGCGCCGATCGCTCAACAATTCAAGCCCCTGTTCCGCAGAATATATTTCCGTGATCCGGGAACTCAAACGACGTGTCCGGTTTTACGGGCCGTTTCGCTGACCCGCTGCGGGGCGGTTGGCGAGGCTGTGTCAGACCAACGGTTGATGCGGTTCTTGCACATGGCAATATTCATCATTGATATTGCCCTCGCGCTTCGCGCTGTCTTCCTGCCTGAACCATGATTGATCCGCCTTTCAATCGCGGGCAAGCGTGCTCCTACAGTTCTGCGTTTGCCGCAGACAGGCGATTAGCCCGAGAGCTTCACACCAGATAGGTGGTTAGCGCGACAGCCCAGCCTAGGTAGGCGTCTAGCGTGCCAGCCCATACCAGGTAGGCGGTTAGCACGCCTGCCCACGCTTGGGACACCAGGTCGTGAGTCGACGCGATGGTCGTGCCGGGCTTGCTTGTTCAGACACCTGTAGGAGCGCGCTTGCCCGCGAATAGGGTGGCCCAGCTACGCATGGGTTGACTGACGGAATGCAATCGCGGGCAAGCGCGCCCGTACAGTTTTGCGTTTGCCGCAGACAGGCGATTAGCCCGAGAGCTCACACCAGGTAGGTGCTTAGCGCGACAGCCCAGCCTAGGTAAGCGGTTAGCACGCCTGCCCGTGCTTGGGACACCCGGTCGTGAAGTCGACGCGCTGGTGGTGTCGGGCTCGCGGGTCCGACCGCCACCCGCTTCGCTCCTGAAAGTCGGGCTTTGGGGCAGGGCAGCGGTGAGCACGCCAATTGCGGAGGCGCCGCTACTCAAACGCAGCGCGGTACTCGCCCGCCGTGGCGCCTACCGATTGCTTGAACCGATTGCTGAAGTGGCTTGCGCTGGCGAATCCACATTCCAGGGCGACTTCACCCAACGCTTTGCGCGTGGAACGTAGCAGCTCCCGGGCGCGGTTGAGGCGTCGGGCGAGCAGGTATTGATGGGGTGGCAGCCCGAAGCTTTCGCGGAACATCCGGGCGAAGTGGTATTCCGAGAGCGCGCACATCCCCGCCAGCTGCCCAAGACTCAGCGGTTCGGCCAAATTCAACTCAATGAAATCAACCAACTGACGACGCAGGTGCGGCGCCAGTCCACCCTTCAGGCGCAGACCCTCGCGCAGTCCTACCTGGCGCAACACCATGTCGTCGAGCAACTCATGGGCAAGGCTGCTGGTGAGCATGCGTTCACCGGGCTCGTTCCAGTTCATCCCGATCAGACGATGAAAGCGCTCGGCCTGCAGCGGATCATCCATGAACGTGCGCTCCTGCAACGCCAGCTGGCGCGGCTCACGGTCCAGCAGCGTGACGCAGTTGAGCGCGAACTGTTCGGGGCTGACGTACAAATGCGCGAGCCGAATCTCTCCGTTGACCACCCAGGAAGACTGATGGCCGGCCGGCAGCGTGCAGATCTTGTCGGGCGCGCCTTTTTTATCGGGCTGATCGCGGCGAAACGTTCCGGTGCCACCGCCGACGTAGCACGACAGCGTGTGGTGCGTCGGCGCATGGTAGTTCTGCGCGTCATGACGGTTGTTCCACAGCGCTGCCATGACCCCGTCACCCAGGGACGCACACTTTTCCAGCTGCGCGTGGGGCGAGCTGTTCAGCGATTGAAAGACCTGAATGGTTTCGAGTGACGACATGGACGGCTCCTCTGCCGCTCGCATCCTACGCCCAGAACGGTCGGCTGCCTGCGGGTGCGCGATCAAATGCGCAAGTTTCTGCAAGTGAGCGTGGCAGCACGACGCCAGACTGAGGGCTCATTGGGGAGCCTGACATGAACATCACGCTGTACTTGCTGACCGTCTTGATCTGGGGCACGACCTGGATCGCCTTGAAACTGCAGCTGGGCGAAGTTGCCATACCGGTATCGATCGTCTATCGATTCGCCCTGGCCGCGCTGATCATCTTCGCCTTGCTGCTCGTCAGCGGCAAACTGCAAAAGGTCAATCGTCGCGGGCAGCTCATTTGCCTCGCGCAGGGCCTTTGCCTTTTCTGCATCAACTTCATGTGCTTCTACACCGCCAGTCAGTGGATTCCAACCGGATTGGTGGCGGTGGTGTTTTCCACGGCAACGCTGTGGAACGCGCTCAATGCGCGGATATTCTTCAAGCAGGAGATCGCGCGCAATGTGGTGATGGGCGGCACCCTGGGTCTGATCGGTCTGGCGTGTCTGTTCTGGCCAGAGATGGCAGGGCACAGCGCCAGTCGCGAGACGCTGACCGGCCTGGCCCTGACCCTGCTCGGCACCCTGTGTTTTTCTGCCGGCAACATGCTTTCCAGCCTGCAACAGAAAGCCGGCCTGCGCCCGCTGACGACCAACGCCTACGGCATGCTGTACGGCGCGACCATGCTGTGCATGTATTGCGTACTGAGCGGCACGCCCTTCGCGTTTGAATGGAATGCCCGATACATAGGCTCGTTGCTGTACCTGGTGATTCCGGGTTCGGTGATCGGGTTTACCGCGTATCTCACCCTGGTCGGCCGGATGGGACCGGAACGCGCCGCCTATTGCACCGTGCTGTTCCCGGTGGTGGCGTTGAACGTCTCGGCGTTCGCCGAAGGGTACCAATGGACGGCGCCGGCATTGATGGGGCTGGTGCTGGTGATGGCGGGAAATGTGTTGGTGTTCAGAAAGCCCAAGGTGGTCGCGCCAGTGAATGCGAAACTGGCCTGAGAGGAGGGTTGGTGAAAAGCGCCGGGGCGACACTGATCGTTCCCTCGCTCCGCGTGGGAATGCAGCCTGTGACGCTCCGCGTCATCCTCTTCAAATGGCGCAGCGCGCCGGGAGCGGCATTCCCACAGGGGCCGCGGGAGCAATCATGGGCATTCAAAAATGACACCAAAACCTGAGCCGGCTTGCTGGCGAATGCGGCCGGTCAGTCGCTGCCGGGGTGAATGGTCTCGCGCGTTCGCCAGCAAGCCGGCTCTCATCAAACATAAAATAACCCGTTGTTTCTCCTAGATAAATCTAAGCAGCTTTCACCAACTGCAGCCCCAGCTTTTGGGCT
>NZ_JARVSX010000023.1:0-261484 GCF_030208975.1 Pseudomonas sp. ME-P-057 | reverse complement strand
TTGCGCGCTTCGGTCACGGGCACTCCCCCTGTAGGAGCCGGCTTGCTGGCGAACGCGTCTGTTCAGACACCGCAACATTGGCTGCCCAGACGGGTTCGCCAGCAAGCCGGCTCCTACGGAGGACTGTAACGCCAGAGATCTACGCAGGACCGTACCGCCACAGAGCTCAGCCCAATACCACCAGACGGTTCGGCAATTCGTTGCGCGCTTCGGTCACGGGGACTTGCTCGCTCAGTACACTGCCGCAGGAGCGGATGCAGCTGACAAAACCCTCCAGAATCTGGCCGCTCTTCACCTGTCGCGTGAAGGTCTCGACCATTGCGATCCAGACGTCGTTGTCCACCCTGCGCGCAATACCGTCGTCGACGATGATCTCGACATAGCGCTCGGCCTCGCTGACAAATATCAGCACGCCGGTGCCATTGGCTGTGGCGTGAAGGTTCTGTTCCAGAAACTGCCGACGGGCCAGATTGCCCGCGCGCCAGTGCCGCACCCGCACAGGCACCAGTCGCGTGGTGATGCCCGGCAACCGGCACAACAACGCCACCACGATGAACGTGACCACTTGTGCGAGCAACAAGTGGTTGGCATTCATCCAGCCCGTCAGCAGGTTGATCAGCCCTGGCACCAATAGCGCGACGACCCCGGCCCATATCAGCGGAACGTAGGTGTAATCGTCTGCGCTGGTGGCCAGCACCGTGACCAATTCAGCGTCGGTCTGACGCTCCACCGCCTCGATGGCATCGGCCACTTGCTGCTGTTGGTCTTTATTGAGCAATGTCATGCACGCAATCCCTTCCTGAGCGATCGACTACCAGCCACCGGAGGCACCGCCCCCGCCAAAACCGCCACCACCCCCGCGCATGCCGCCCGAACTCGAGCCGCCGGAACCGCCGGAACCAAAGCCGCCAAAGCCGCCGCCACCTCCGGAACCGATGATGCCGCCGCGTCCGGAGCGAATACTGATGTAGCTGATGGCCACGAACAGCACCAAAAACAGCAGGGTCATCCGCCAATCGGCGGGCTCTTCCTCACTCGCTGCGGCATTACCGGTTGCGCCAACGGCGGGCTCGGCGAGCGGATCACCGCCCAGCACCTGAACCATGGCTTCGGCGCCTTTGCTGATGCCGCCGGCAAAATCACCGCGCTTGAACGCCGGCGTGATGACCTGATTGATGATCACCGAGGACTGCGCATCCGTCAGCCGGTCTTCCAGGCCATAACCCACTTCGATACGCACCTTGCGCTCGTCGCGAGCCACGACCAGCAAGGCACCGTTGTCCTTGCCCTTCTGCCCGATGCCCCAGTGACGACCGAGCTGATAACCGTAGTCTTCAATGCTTGAGCCTTGAAGATCGGGCAGCGTGACCACCACAACCTGCTCGGTGGTCAGCTCTTCGTGCGCGCGCAGCATCTGCTCCAGACGCTCTTTGCCTGGCGCGTCGATCATCCCGGCGGTGTCGACCACGCGTCCCGTCAACGGCGGAAAGGTGGGGTCGGCCTGCGCCCACTGCGCAAGCACACCCATCGACACCGCCAGTAAAGCGGCTATCAGGCCACGCCGCGCGCGCGCCATCAGAACTTCACTTGTGGCGCTTTGTCAGCGTCAGCGGCCGTGGCCTCAAAGTTCGGACGGACCGGCAGGTCGCTGTACATCACCGAATGCCACAGACGGCCCGGGAAGGTCCGGATCTCGGTGTTGTATTTTTCGACCGCGGCGATGAAGTCGCGACGAGCCACCGCGATGCGGTTTTCAGTGCCTTCAAGCTGCGATTGCAGGGCCAGGAAATTCTGGTTGGATTTCAGGTCCGGGTAGCGCTCGGAGACCACCATCAAACGGCTGAGCGCACCGGTCAACTGGCCCTGTGCGTCCTGGAACTGCTTGAGTTTGGCGGGATCGTTGAGTGTGCTGGCGTCCACT
The DNA here is from genome assembly GCF_030208975.1 of Pseudomonas sp. ME-P-057. Taxonomy (NCBI): domain Bacteria; kingdom Pseudomonadati; phylum Pseudomonadota; class Gammaproteobacteria; order Pseudomonadales; family Pseudomonadaceae; genus Pseudomonas; species Pseudomonas sp. ME-P-057. Next base: position 259,563 of record NZ_JARVSX010000023.1, on the reverse strand, counting down.
TGAATCGACGTCGCCTTGGCACGGGCTTCGATGACGGCGGTCAGAGTGTCCTGCTCCTGCTTGGCATAACCCTTCACCGTCTCTACCAGATTGGGAATCAGGTCGGCGCGACGTTGATATTGATTCTGCACCTGAGCCCAGGCGGATTTGACCTGCTCGTCATAGGTCGGGATGTTGTTGATCCCGCACCCTGACAACAAGGTGGTCAGCAGCACCATCAATGCCAGTGACAATTTGTAACGACTGCTCTGGCCGAAGCCCAAACGCTCTGTTTGCATGGCTTACGCGTTCCTTGTGTTCATCAATTGATATTCCTGTCAGTCAGGACTTTAGCCAAACCGGACGTTCCCCGGCATAATCCTGGCCCATCGCGTTGTCAGGGCTCTGGATTGCGGGGCCACAATCAGATAAAACTCGTTGCGCTACTGATGCTCATATGAGGCAGGAGTTCAGCGACGCCCCCGTCCTGACGACAATAAAAACCAAAGGTTCGACACCTAAACCAACGGCTGACCGGTATTACGCGCGAGTTGCCGGCAACGCCTTGAGAAAACCATTCATGAATAAGCTGTGTTTACTGAGTCTCGTCATCGGCCTGGCCAGTCAGTCCGCCTGGGCCGAAAACGCTACCACCGGCGTCGGCGCTGCCTCCACCCTGCAAGCCAAGAATGCGTTCATTGCCAACCTGATGAAGCAGATGACCCTCGATGAAAAGATCGGTCAGCTGCGCCTCATCAGCATCGGCCCGGAGATGCCCAAGCCGGAAATTCTCAAGGAAATCACTGCCGGCCGCATCGGCGGCACGTTCAACTCGGTGGTGTTGCCTGACAACCGCGCCATGCAGGACGCCGCGGGTCACAGCCGCAACAAGATCCCGATGTTCTTCGCGTTCGACGTGGTACACGGCCAGCGCACCATTTTCCCGATCAGCCTCGGCCTGGCTTCAACCTGGGACATGAATGCCATCACCCGCACCGGTCGGGTGTCGGCGATTGAAGCCGCGGCCGACGGCGTCGACATGACCTTCGCCCCGATGGTCGACATTACCCGGGACGCGCGCTGGGGTCGCAGCTCCGAAGGCTTCGGCGAGGACACTTATCTGGTGTCGCGCATCTCGGCCACGATGACCCGCGCCTTTCAGGGCACAAGCATGCAGGCGCCCAACAGCATCATGGCGGTGGTCAAGCACTTCGCGCTGTACGGGGCGGTCGAGGGCGGCCGCGATTACAACACCGTCGACATGAGCCCGGTGCGCATGCAGCAGGATTACCTGCCGCCGTATCGCGCCTCCATTGACGCCGGCGCAGGCGGCGTGATGATTGCCCTCAACTCCATCAATGGCGTGCCGTCCACCTCCAACGCCTGGCTGTTGCAAGACGTCTTGCGCCGGGATTGGGGCTTCAAGGGCGTGACCGTCAGCGACCACGGCGCGATCAAGGAATTGATCGACCACGGCGTGGCCAAGGATTTCCGCGAGGCCGCCAAACTGGCGATCAAGGCCGGCGTCGACCTGAGCATGAACGACAAGGCCTATGGCGAAGAATTGCCCGGGCTGGTGAAGAGCGGCGAAGTGTCGGAGAAGGAAGTCGACAATGCCGTGCGTGAGGTGCTCGGCGCGAAATGGGAAATGGGGCTGTTCGCCAATCCGTACCTGCGCATCGGCGCGGCAGTGGATGACCCGGTCGACCGCAACGCCGAAAACCGTTTGCACCGTGCTGAAGCCCGCGACGTGGCGCGCAAGAGCATCGTGCTGCTGAAAAACCAGAACGACACCCTGCCGCTGAAGAAGCAAGGCACCATCGCCGTGATCGGTCCGCTGGCCAAGAGCTCGATGGACATGCTGGGCAGTTGGTCCGGGGCCGGTCTGCCGCGCCAGACCGTCAACGCCTACGACGGCATTGCCGCGGCAGTGGGCGACAAGGCCAAGCTGATTTACGCGTTGGGCTCCAACGTCACCGACAACCAGCACGCCATCACCTACCTCAACAAGATGGATGATCAGATCGCCATCGATCCGCGTCCCGAACAGGACATGATTGATGAGGCGGTCAAGGCTGCTCGGCAGGCTGATGTCGTGGTTGCAGTGGTCGGCGAATCGCGCAACATGTCCCACGAAGCCGCCAGTCGCGTAGACTTGGTGATTCCGGGCCGTCAACGTGAGCTCATCCGCGCGCTCAAAGCCACCGGCAAGCCGCTGGTCCTGGTGCTGATGAACGGCCGCCCATTGGCGCTTGGCGAAGAAAACGAGCTGGCCGACGCCATGGTCGAAAGCTGGTTCCTCGGAACCGAGGGCGGTAATGCCCTGGCCGACGTGCTGTTCGGCGATTACAACCCGTCTGGCAAACTGCCAATGACCTTCCCGCGCTCCGTTGGCCAGGTGCCTGCGTACTACAACCACCTGAACACCGGTCGGCCGTATCGCCCGAATGATTCGAACTACACCTCCAACTACTTCGAGGAGCCGACCAGCCCGCTGTTTCCGTTTGGTTATGGCCTTAGCTACAGCCAGTTCAGCGTTTCGGACATCACCTTGTCGATCAACAAGATGACCCGCAAGGACAAGCTGACTGCCAGCGTCATGGTCAAGAACACCGGCAAAGTGGCCGGTGAAACCGTGGTTCAGTTGTACCTGCGCGATGTCGCGGCTTCCATCAGCCGCCCGGTCAAAGAACTGAAGAACTTCCAGAAGATCATGTTGAACCCCGGGGAAGAAAAATCCGTGAGCTTCACCCTGACCGAGGAAGACCTGAAGTTCTTCAACCCGTCGTTGAAGTACGCGGCCGAGGCCGGAGAGTTCAAGCTGATGATTGGCCTGGATTCCGAAGATGTGAAAGAGACGACGTTCAACCTGCTGTAAGGCGGGTACTGCCCACGGAAAACAGGTCACGCTCATGCCTCGCTCAGCTCGACTTGTTTTTCATGTGGTCCTGATCATCGCCGGTGCCGTCGTTGCGGCAACGCTGGCGATGCATCAGGCCGAGCGCCATGCCCTCGAAGACGACGCGGCACGGTCTGCAGACCGCCTGGCGCTTTACGCCAATACCCTGCAAACGCTCATTGAACGCTACCGAGCCCTGCCCGCCGTGCTGGCGCTTGACCCTCAATTGCGGTCAGCCCTGAGCGGTCCGGTCAGCACCGAGACTACTCAGGCGCTTAACCTCAAGCTGGAGCAGATCAACGGTGCGGCCCAGTCATCGACTCTGGAGCTGCTGGACCGTAATGGCCTGGCGGTCGGCGCCAGCAACTGGCGCTTGCCGAGCAGCTATGTCGGTCACAACTATGGCTTCCGCCCCTACTTCACCCAGACCCGTGCAACCGGCGTCGGGCGCTTTTACGCCGTTGGCGTGACCAGCGGCATCCCGGGCTACTTCCTGGCCAACGCCGTGCGCGATGAAGCCGGGCAGTTCATCGGGGCAATGGTGGTCAAGCTTGAGTTTCCGGACCTGGAACACACATGGGCGCAAAACGACGACCTGTTGCTGGTCAGTGACGCCAAAGGCATCGTCTTCATTGCCAACCAGCCAGAGTGGCGGTATCGGGCTCTGCAACCGCTCACCACGCAGGACAGGGCCGAGCTGGCCAGCACCCGCCAGTACGACAAGCAACCCCTGACGGCACTGCATCAGGAGCCGCTTCGCACGTTCAACGTGAACAGTCACCTGAGCCGCGTAGGCGCGCCAGACGAACAGGTTGATTACCTGTGGCAATCGCTGCCCTTGCCCACCGAGGGCTGGACATTGCACTTGCTGCGCAAACCCCAGCCCGCTGCAGAGGACGTGCGCAACGCTGCCCTCGCAGCGGCAGGCACCTGGCTGACGCTGGTGTTCCTCGGGCTGTTTTTGTATCAGCGCTGGCGCCTTGCACGGGTGCGTCAGCGCAGCCGTGAAGAGCTCGAACGCCTGGTCGAAGAGCGCACTCAGGATCTGCAAACCGCGCAGGAGGGTCTGGTGCAGTCCACCAAACTGGCGGCACTGGGCCAGATGTCAGCCGCGCTCGCCCACGAAATCAATCAACCGTTGACCGCCCAGCGTATGCAGCTCGCGACATTGCGCCTGTTGCTGGAACACGGCCGGGTCGACGATGCCTACAAGGCGTTGAGCCTGCTTGACCAGCAGTTGAGCCGCATGGCGGCGCTTACCGGGCACCTGAAAACATTCGCCCGCAAAAGCCCAAGCGGTCTGCGTGAGCGCCTTGACCTGGCGACTGTGGTAGACCAGGCGCTGCTGTTGCTCGAGGCCAGAATCAAAAGCGAGCGAGTCAGTTGCGTGCTTGACCTGACGCGTCCCGCATGGGTGCGCGGCGACGCCATCCGGCTTGAACAGGTGCTCATCAACCTGCTGCGCAATGCGCTGGACGCCATGCAGGACAAACCGCTCAAGCGCCTCGAAATTCGGATCGACGAGCAGCCCGAGCACTGGCGAATCGCGGTTATCGACAGTGGCGGCGGCATTGCCGACGAACATCTGGCCAGCGTATTCGATCCTTTTTTCACCACCAAACCGGTGGGCGATGGACTGGGGCTGGGGCTCGCGGTCTCGTTCGCCATCGTCCATGAGCTGGGCGGCCGCCTCAGCGCCGAAAATGTCAGCGATGGCGCACGGTTTTTCTTCTGCCTCGGCAAGGCTCAGGAGGCTTAAAGACATGCTCAATTCGGTGATCGTGGTAGACGACGAGGCGCCCATCCGGGAAGCCGTGGAGCAATGGCTGACATTGTCCGGCTTTACCGTGCAGGTGTTCAGTCGCGCCGAGGCATGTCTGGCGCAACTGCCCGATGCCTTCCCCGGCGTGATTCTGAGCGATGTGCGCATGCCTGGCATGGACGGTCTCCAGTTGCTGGCAGAGTTGCAAGCGAAGGACCGCGACTTGCCAGTGATCCTGCTGACCGGTCACGGGGATGTGCCGATGGCCGTGGACGCGATGCGCGACGGAGCGTATGACTTTCTGGAGAAGCCGTTCACCCCGGAACGACTGCTTGGCAGCCTGCGCAGGGCGCTGGAGAAACGCGCGCTGGTGCTGGATAACCGCACGCTGCACGAACAGGCTGACCACCGCTCGCGCCTCGACGCGACGCTCTTGGGCATGTCGCTGACGATGCAGACGCTGCGCCGACAGGTGCTGGATTTATCGCCATTGCCGGTGAACGTGTTGATTCGTGGCGAGACGGGCAGCGGCAAGGAGATGGTTGCGCGGTGTCTGCATGATTTCGGTTCCAGGGCTGACAAGCCTTTCGTCGCGGTCAATTGCGCGGCGATTCCCGAACCGCTGTTTGAGGCCGAGCTGTTCGGCCACGAGAGCGGCGCGTTCACCGGCGCCCAGGGTAAGCGCGTCGGCAAGCTGGAATTCGCCCACGGTGGCACAGTGTTTCTCGACGAGATCGAAAGCATGCCGCTGGCTCAGCAGGTCAAGTTACTGCGGGTGATTCAGGAACGACGCATCGAGCGGCTGGGCTCGAATCAGAGCATTGAGATCGACGTGCGCATCATTGCTGCGACCAAACCCGACCTGCTGGATGAAGCGCGAGCCGGTCGCTTTCGTGAAGATTTGGCCTACCGATTGAACATTGCCGAATTGCGCCTGCCGCCGCTGCGCGACAGGCGCGAGGACATTCCGATGCTGTTTAGCCATTTTTCCAGGCAGGCAGCCCAACGCCTGGCTCGCAGCGCGCCGGTTCTGAGCGGAGCGCAATTGAGCCATCTGCTCAGCCATGACTGGCCGGGCAATGTCCGAGAGCTTGCCAATGCCGCCGAGCGTCAGATTCTGGGGCTGGACAACCCGGCCGCTGAAGCCCTGCCGGGTGGCCAGTCGCTGGTGGCGCAGCAAGAGGCGTTCGAAGCGCACTGCATCCGCTCAGCATTGCAACGGCATCGAGGCGACATCAAGGCAGTGATGAACGAGCTGCAGGTGCCACGCCGAACGCTGAATGAAAAGATGCAGCGGCACGGGCTGGTACGCGAGGATTTCCTGGCGGAAGGCAATTCACCGCGCTGAACCGACCTCGGTGAACGCAGCTTTCGCCCACGAACCGGCGCACGAGCGCGCTGCCCGTGAAGAGTTCGGTGTGTGTCATGAGATTTCGTCCGCCCACGAACCGGTGTAGGAGCGCGCTTGCCCGCGAAGGGGTCGGTACATCCGACACATGATGGTCGTTCATGCCTACGTCTTCGCGGGCAAGCGCGCTCCTACAGGTGATCTGCGTTACGTCAGTTGCTCTGTGGTGTGCCTACCGGCGTGGCTGTCTGCCCATTAACCGGCGTAAGAGCGCTTGCCCGCGAAGAGGTTGGTCAGTGCCATGAGATTTCGTGGTCTGCCCACTGACCGGTGTAGGAGCGCGCTTGCCCGCGAAGGGGTCGTTACATCCGACCCACAATGGTCGCCCATGCCTGCGTCTTCGCGGGCAAGCGCGCTCCTACAGGTGATCTGCGTTACGTCAGTTGTTCTGTGGTGTGACACCCGGCGTTTTTTCAACCAAAGCCATTGCCCTTGAGCACTGACTGTTTCGTTGCCTGCCGCCAACCGATGTAGGAGCGCGCTTGCCCGCGAAGGGGTCGTTACATCCGACCCACAATGGTCGCCCATGCCTGCGTCTTCGCGGGCAAGCGTGCTCCTACCGTTGATCTGCGTTACGTCCGTTGCTCGGTGGCGCGATAGCCGGTCTGGTAGCGATACGTTGATCTGCGTTACGTCAGTTGCTTTGCGGCGAGCTAACAGAAGTGTTGAGGATTCCGGGGTGGCCAATGAGCGGATTTTCGCTCAGGTTATTTTCTGAATCAGCGGATTTCCGCTCACCTGCGCCAGCCTGATCGCTCTATCTCGGGGCTTTCAGCCTTTGGCACAGCTCCTGCTATCCATGTTGTCAGACCGCCTAGACGCGATCCCTCTAACAACAATGATCTGCAGGAAAACCAATGGCCATCCCCAATTCTGCTTCCCCCGGAGCGGCTGCCACCCCAGTCGCAGAAAAAACCACCGGAAATCGCCTGAAATCCATTTTCAGCGGATCCGTCGGTAACATGGTCGAGTGGTACGACTGGTACGTCTACGCCGCTTTCTCTCTCTACTTCGCCAAAGTCTTCTTCCCCAAGGGCGACACCACTGCCCAACTGCTCAACACCGCCGCGATCTTCGCTGTGGGCTTTCTCATGCGGCCTATCGGCGGCTGGCTCATGGGCCTTTATGCTGACCGCAAAGGCCGCAAGGCTGCGTTGATGGCGTCGGTCCTGCTGATGTGTTTCGGTTCGCTGATCATCGCCCTCACGCCCGGGTATGAAACCATCGGCGTCGGCGCCCCGATCATGCTGGTGTTCGCCCGCTTGTTGCAGGGCCTGTCGGTGGGTGGCGAATACGGCACCTCGGCAACCTACCTCAGTGAAATGGCGACCAAGGAGCGTCGTGGCTTTTTCTCGAGCTTCCAGTACGTGACGTTGATCTCGGGTCAGCTCATCGCACTGGCGGTATTGATCGTGCTGCAACAAACGCTGACGACCGAACAGCTGCACGCGTGGGGCTGGCGCATCCCGTTCGGCATTGGCGCCCTGTGCGCGGTGGTGGCGCTGTTTCTGCGTCGCGGCATGGAAGAGACCGAGTCGTTCACCCGCAAGAAGGACAAGCCCAAAGAGAGCCTGATGCGCACATTGATGCGCCATCCCAAGGAGCTGATGACTGTGGTCGGGCTGACCATGGGCGGAACGCTGGCCTTTTACACGTACACCACGTACATGCAGAAGTACCTGGTGAACACGGTGGGCATGAGCATCACCGATTCGACCACCATCTCCGCCGCCACGCTGTTCCTGTTCATGCTTCTGCAGCCCGTTATCGGCGCGCTGTCTGACAAGATCGGCCGTCGGCCGATCCTGATTGCGTTCGGCGTTTTGGGGACCTTGTGTACCGTGCCGATTCTCACCACGCTGCACACCATTCAAAGCTGGTGGGGTGCGTTCTTCCTGATCATGGCTGCGCTGATCATCGTCAGCGGCTACACGTCGATCAACGCGGTGGTCAAGGCGGAACTGTTCCCGACCGAAATCCGTGCGCTGGGCGTGGGCTTGCCGTATGCGTTGACGGTATCGATCTTCGGCGGCACCGCTGAATACATCGCGCTGTGGTTCAAAAGCATCGGCATGGAGACCGGGTACTACTGGTACGTCACGGCCTGCATCGCGGTGTCGCTGCTGGTCTATGTCTTCATGAAAGACACTCGCAAGCATTCGCGGATCGAAACTGACTGACCCGGGCGATGCTGACGCTCATCGATTGAGCGCCGTTTGACGACGCAAAACAGGGGCGGCCACGCAAGTGAGCCGCCCCTTTTACGCGTGCAGACAGGACTAAGTGCATGAATGAAGGCCGCTTTTCGCAGTATCAATTTCAGCGATGATCGCTACCAACGCGATTGACTTCTTAATAATTTTAAGCCGAGTAAAGTTCACTCCATACCGAGTTACCCAAACATTGAATCGATCTGGAGCAACTACCATGAAAACCAACAAACTGATCTTCGGCCTTGCATTCTCTCTTCTCGCCAGCAGCGCCTTTGCACTTCCCGCTGTCGATGCGCACCACAGCGTTAGTGCAGCGGTAGTTGCAGAGAACGGTTCTTCCCATACCAATATTGGCCGCGTCGCTGCTGACGGTGCCGATCACGTAGGCGCCAACCGCCTCGCGGCTGACGGTGCCGACCACGTAGGTGCCAATCGCCTCGCGGCTGACGGTGCTGACCACGTAGGTGCCAACCGCCTCGCCGCCGACGGTGCTGACCACGTAGGTGCCAATCGCCTCGCCGCTGATGGTGCTGACCACGTAGGCGCCAATCGCCTCGCTGCTGACGGTGCTGATCACGTAGGTGCAAATCGCCTCGCTGCTGACGGTGCGGACCATGTTGGTGCAAATCGCCTGAGCTGATTCATTCCCTTGAAGTCTCCTCCGCCCGGTCTTGCGCCGGGCTTGATTTTCTAGCTATTTATGATGCAAACCCCCGGTTGATATGGCCTGCCGTCCAGCTTCTCGGTTTGGATGAAATGGCAGACAGCGAGTCTCAGCCCTCGCTGCGCAGATGCCAGCCACACAACCCATCCCCGCGCTAGCAAATCATCAATAACTCGTCAACCACAAAAACCCCACGACACAGCGAAAAATGCGCCATTCCCGAGCAATCTTCTCCGCAGCGCCTTAAAAACGGGCGTTCCAGCCAACTATCATTTTTGACGATGGTCGTTAGCAACAGCGTTAACTTCAACTTAATCCCTGCGCGCGTAAGATTGGCTCCATTCCCAAGTTAAAACTTATTGAAATTTACTGGAGCAACTCACCATGAAAACTTCAAATATTATTTTCGGCCTAAGTTTGTCGATCCTGGCATCGAGCGCATTCGCTCTGCCGGTATCGGAGCAACACTCAGCATTCAATGGCACTGTTGTGGCTGAAGGCGGTTCTTCCCACACCAATGCGTCGCACACCGGTTCTTACCGTCAGGCGTCAGACGGCTCCGATCATGTTGGTGCCAATCGTCTTGCCGCTGACGGCGCTGATCACGTAGGCGCTAACCGCCAGGCTGCCGATGGTGCTGACCATGTCGGCGCCAACCGCCTGGCCGCTGACGGTGCCGATCATGTTGGCGCCAACCGCGTCAGCTAAGCCAGTCCAGCTTCATGCTCTGCCGCTGTATGCATAACCGCTTCATGTTCGCCTCCCGAACTCCCTTTGTAGCCCGACAATTGTCGGGCTTTTTTTTGCCTGGCATTCGGCCGCCGCTGGAATCCTTTGGCAACGCCCTGCACTATGACGGCCGTCATTCTCAAACGCGCGCCGCAGCAACGTGCGCCAGCACCCAGTCAGGAACACACCATGTCAGACGATATTCATTTCTACGAACCGTCCAAAGGCCATGGCTTGCCCCATGACCCCTTCAACGCCATTGTGGGCCCACGCCCGATCGGCTGGATCTCGTCCCAGGACGCACAGGGCAAGTTGAACCTGGCCCCCTACAGCTTTTTCAACGCCTTCAACTACGTGCCTCCGATCATCGGCTTTTGCAGCATCGGCCGAAAGGACAGCCTCAACAACGTCGAACAGACCGGCGAGTTCGTGTGGAACCTGGCCACGCGCGGCCTAGCCGAGCAAATGAACATGAGCTGCGCCGCGGTGCCTGCAGACGTGAATGAATTTGAGCTGGCCAACCTGACGGCAGAACCCTCGCGCATCGTTTCGGTGCCGAGGGTTAAAGAGACGCCTGTGGCGTTCGAATGCAAGGTAACGCAGATCATCCAGCTGCAACGCGCCGACAAAGAGAACGTCCCGAGCTGGCTGATCATGGGTGAAGTGGTGGCTGTGCACATTGCCAAGCGGTTGCTGAAGGAAGGGATCTACGACACGGCTGCGGGCGAGCCGATCCTGCGCGGCGGCGGCCCGGGCGACTACTTTCAGGTGACGCCTGAGTCGCTGTTCACGATGTACCGGCCAAAAGCCTGATCAGCTCGGGGCGAACACCAGCTCACCCTCATCGGTGACATCGGCAAGTCGCTCCAGCTCCTGCACTGCGGCCTCGTCAGCGGCGAGCGCGGTGGCAAATTTCTGATCGATCAGCACCCGGTGGAAGCTCGGGGCGCCGCCATTGAATCGCGCTTTGACGGCGATCGCTGCGCTGTAGCCGTCTTCACCGGGGACTGCGGCCGACACCGCCTCGTGATGCTGGAATTCTTTGCGTGCCATAGTCCGAACGCCCTGCCTGAAAAGGAAAGGCTGGATTCTAAACGGACGGGGACGAGCCCTTGCAAGACTTTCTGCGCAGTGTCGGCGCCAGGCTCAGCGTCCGAACCTCTCATCCTGCCAGGCGAACTTCTTCTGCACGATAGCCGGTGCGGGCCTGAGCCGCCGTCACCGTCGCGAAGGTCTGGAAGTCCAGGCTTGCGACCAGCCGTTCTGTCACCAGTTCGGAAAACAGATTCAGTTCAGGCGCAGCGAACCAGTCATTCATCGCAGAAGGATCAGCCCACGAACCGGTAATAACCCAGACATCATCGTCCGTCAGGGAACGCTGCAGCGCAAAGTGCAGACAACCCTGTGCAGCGCTGCACGAGTCGATAAGGCTGCTTAATCGCACCCCCACTTTCTCACTGTGGCCGGCGCCGGCGCGAATGGCGACCCAGTGGCTTACGATTGAAGTGTCAAGCATGGTCTGCGCTCCTTCTCTCTGTGTCCGTGCCGCGATCCAGGAAACATCCTGCGGCGGGGAAGTGAAGGTTAGTGTCTGGCGGAGTTTTCCCGGTAGCCGATTACTGCGGGGTTATTGCCCGATTCTGCGCTGGGGTGCTCATCGTCAGATGTCGGTTCGGGATCAACCCGTGCCTCAGGGTTGGACTTTCGAGCAAGCTTGCCGAGCAAACACGGTCGGCCGCGCTGCGTGAAACCGTGCGTTAACAGAATCAGGCAATCATCTGGCAGGATTCGCCTACCGCTTGCGCTTGCCCAAAAATAAGCTGTGCTGCATCAAACGCCTGTTAGAGGATTTACCCATGCCGCCATCCGCTGTTGCGCCCTTTGCTCCGGTTGCTCCACGTGTCGAGGAGTTGAGCGCCCAGATGACGCAACAGCGCGCCGAGCTGGCAGAGCTGATTCGCCGTCATGCGCCAACCGATGGCAGTTTCCAGACGGTGATCAAGCCGCTGTTCATGGTTCGCCATGATCGCCCGTCGCAATCGGTGCCCGGCTTGGTCCAACCGGCGCTGTGCATCATGGCCCAGGGACGCAAGGACGTGATGCTCGGCGGCGAGTTGTACACCTACGACCCTCTCAATTACCTCGTGCTGTCGGTCGCGTTGCCAATCAGCGGCAAGGTCATCTACGCAACGCCCGAAGAGCCACACCTGGCGCTGCGCCTGGAAATCGATCCCGCTGAAATAAATGCGTTGATCGCAGAGGCCGGTCCGATGAGCGTGCCGACCGGCCACAGCGGGCGAGGCATGTACGTTGAGCGGATCGACACGCAGTTGCTCGACGCAGTGATTCGACTTATCCGCCTGCTGGACACGCCGAAGGACATTGCCATGCTCGCGCCGCTGATCAACCGGGAGATCCTCTACCGTTTGCTGCGCGGGAGTGAGGGGCATCGGCTGTACGAAATCGCCATCTCAAACTGCCAGACCCACCGCGTCACGCAGGCGATCAAATGGCTCAACGACCATTTTCAGGAGCCCTTGCGCATTGAGGACCTGGCCAGAGAGGTAAACCTGAGCGTCTCGACCCTGCATCATCGTTTTAAAGCCGTGACGGCCATGAGCCCGTTGCAGTATCAAAAACAACTGCGGCTGCAGGAGGCGCGCCGGTTAATGCTTGCGGACGGGCTCGAAGCATCCGCCGCCGGTTACCGAGTGGGCTATGAAAGCGCCTCGCAATTCAGCCGCGAGTACAGCCGCCTGTTCGGCGCGCCGCCGCTTCGGGACCTGGCACGCCTGCGCAATACCGTCTGATGCCGCAGTGAAGCGGACCGGCGTTCGCCGCAAAGATGATGGCGCTGCAAGCGACGTCTTCCCGGCTGAAGCCGGTCCCACTGATGCGCCCCGAGCCGACCGTGGGACCATCTTCAGCCGGTCCCACTGATGCACCGCAAGCCGACTGTGGGACCGGCTTTAGCCGGGAAAGCGTCAGGTGCCACCCCGCCAACGTGAAGTTGCCAAGTCGCCTCTTCCGTGTGGAGTGATTCACACCGTCCCCATCCGCGCCTCCATCCACGCGCGCTGATCAATTTGGATCAGCGTCGGTCCTTCGCGTCGGCCAGCGGCTTTCAGTGCCGCCACCAGCTGCGCGACCCCGACGACGGCCTCGGCCGCGCAGCCCAGGGCTTTCGCTACGCCGATGAAGTCCGGCGTGTAGATGTCCACACCCACCGGCTCAATGGCGCGTTTGACCATGTATTTTTTAATCTCCTCGTAGCCCTGGTTATTCCACAGCAGCACGATGATGGGCACCTGCGCTTCAACCGCGCTCGCCAGCTCGGACAGTGTGAACTGCAGACCGCCATCACCGATCAAACACACCACCGGATTGCGCTCACCGGCGTCGCGACTGCCCAGCCATGCCCCCATAGCGGCAGGCAACGCGTAACCCAGCGTTCCATAGCCCGTGGAGGAGTTGAACCAGCGCCGAGGCTTGTCGAGGTCCAGTGTCAGGTTACCGGTGTAGACGGGCTGAGTGGAGTCGCCGACGATCACCGCCTCCGGCAGCACTTGAAGAACCGTCTGCAAGAACAGCGTCTGCGCACGTGTTGCCTCGTCCCAGTCAGCATCCAGCCTGGCCCTCAGCGCAGCCACTCGTGCGGGCCCCCAATCTTCATTGCGTGGGGCGAGGACCTCACCGGACAACGCGATCACCAACGCCTCGGCGGCATATCGGGCATCGGCCACCAGCGCGACCTCTGGCGCAAACTGGCGCACCGTCTGGTCCGGGTCGATGTCGATGCGCAACAACAGGCCCGGAATGTTGAAGTGTCCCTGAAAAGTGACGTCGTAATCGGTCTCCCCCAGTTCCGTCCCAATGGCCAGCACCACGTCGGCGCTTTCGATGACCTCACGCGTGGCGTCAAGTGACTGTGTCGAGCCCAGCAACAGCGGGTGCTTGCCTGGCAGCATGCCCTTGGCGTTGATCGTCAGTGCGACCGGAGCGGCGAGCCGTTCGGCCAGCCGCTTCAATGCCGGGGCGCTGTCGATGGCGCCACCGCCCGCCAAAATCAGCGGCCGTTGCGCATGGGCCAAGAGCCTCGCCATCTGCGTGATTGCGTTGGGGGCCGCTCCGGCGCGCGTGACCGAAACCGGCTGGCTGCGCAGCAGGCCGTCGGCATTCTCCACCAGTACGTCGAGCGGGATCTCGATGTGCACCGGACGCGGCCGCGCCGCCTGAAACACCGCGAAGGCCCGCGCCAGCACCGAGGGCAGCTCAGCGGCAGACATCAGCGTGTGGGAGAACGCCGCAACGCCTGCGACCAGTGCGCTCTGTGACGGCAGCTCATGCAGCTTGCCGCGCCCGCCTCCCAGCTGATTGCGCGACTGGACACTGGAGATGACCAGCATCGGAATCGAGTCCGCATACGCCTGCCCCATCGCCGTGATGATATTGGTCATGCCGGGGCCGGTGATGATGAAGCACACGCCAGGCTGTCCGCGCGTTCGCGCGTAACCATCGGCCATGAAACCCGCGCCCTGCTCGTGGCGCGGGGTGATGTGGGTGATCGACGAATCGGCCAGAGCGCGATACAGCTCAACCGTGTGTACGCCCGGGATACCGAAGACGCGTTCGACGCCATAACCCTCCAGCAACTTGACCAGCACTTCCCCGCACGTCGCCATGTGTTCGCCTTTGCTCTTGTCTATTGGCACGCGGCCGCGCCCGGATTAATCCCGTGTTGAAGCAAGGGTCATTGGAACCGGGGGTGGTATCGACCACAACGCAAAAAATGTCATGCTTAGCCATGTTCCTGGCTCATGGCTCGCTTGCCGATGAAACGTCTCCCGCCCCTGCCCGCGCTGCAAACGTTCCTGATCACGGCCAAGTGCTGCAATTTCACGCGGGCCGCAGAGGCACTGCACCTCACCCAAGGCGCCGTTAGCCGCCAGATCTCGGGGCTGGAAAGTCATCTTGGCTATCGATTGTTCATTCGTCAGGCCCGAGGTTTGTCCCTCACCCCACAAGGCCGCGAACTGCTGCCACGCATTGAACAGGTGTTCGGTCTGATCGAAGAAGCCGTGACTGAGGTGGACGCCAGACCCAGAGCGCTGCAGATCAAGGCCCCGACCTGCATCAGTCGCTGGTTGTTGCCCCGGCTGATGCACTGGCAGAAGGAACGGCCCGACGCGCCGGTGCAGTTGACCACCACCAGCGCCCATGGCGTGGACTTTCAACGTGAGGACTTTGACGCGGCGGTGATATATGGCGCGCATCCGGGTGAGTCGGTGCATGCGCAGCACCTGTTTGACGAACAGCTCACGCCAGTCTGTTCGCCGTCAATGGCAGCCGGGGAGCCGCGCTGGCACCTCGATGATCTGCAGAAGCGCATGATGCTGCACCCGACTCTCGATAAACGGGACTGGGCGCTCTGGCTCAAAGCCGCGGGGGCAAAGCCGAATGCTGTCATGCAAGGCCAGCACTTCGACACGATGGACCTGGCCATGACTGTTGCCTCACAGAGTGAGGGCGTTGCCATCGGTGACTGGTCGCTGATCGGCGAAGACCTCGATGCGGGGCGACTGATGATGCCCTTCGACTTGAAAGTCAGAACCGGCGCTGCGTATTACCTGGTGTCTCCCAAACGCACCGCTGTGCCTGGGGCACTCACGAAGTTGCTGGATTGGCTATCGGAGCAGGCTGCCGAGCGACGCAGGGGCTGAACGGCGCAACGCTGGCTCTTCCTTAACGCCCCGGCTGATAAAAACATTCAATCTCTACGGCACCTTCCACTCGCCCAGACCGACCTACACTCACTGTGTCCGCTTTGAAAAGATGTCTTACCGGATCGAGGCAAAGGTCATGAAAACCACAATAAAAAGACAGTGCGTTTATGTTGTTGCCGT
Source organism: Pseudomonas sp. ME-P-057 (assembly GCF_030208975.1). Classification (NCBI taxonomy): domain Bacteria; kingdom Pseudomonadati; phylum Pseudomonadota; class Gammaproteobacteria; order Pseudomonadales; family Pseudomonadaceae; genus Pseudomonas; species Pseudomonas sp. ME-P-057. The sequence continues at coordinate 244,006 of NZ_JARVSX010000023.1, read as the reverse complement.
TACTGCCGTGCTCAGCCTGTATGCCGCCGGCGCGTACCGTATCGAGCAGATGCGGCAGACGCCACGCATGGCAGTGGTCTGCACATTGGGGCACTGCGTTCCCACCGACGCGACGTTCAGCGCGCTTCGTTGACGCTGCACAGGCTCTTCACGCTGTGGAAATGCCGACAGCCTGCTATCGATTAGCAAGCTAACGGACTAGACTTGGCAAAATTCCTGCCGGTATTGCAGGCTAATCTGCCAAGCGAGCCCCTTCTGTGACGAGTCTCAATCAACCCCGTCCGGACATCCGCAGCATTTTGTTTGCGCTGATGATGGCCGTCTTCCTCAGTGCGCTGGATCAGACCATTGTCGCGGTCTCGATGCCGGCCATCTCTGCACAATTCCATGATTTCGACCTGCTCGCCTGGGTGATCTCGGCCTATATGGTCGCGCTTACGGTGGCCGTACCGATCTACGGCAAGTTGGGGGATTTGTACGGCCGCCGTCGATTGATGCTCTTTGGCCTGGCCACGTTTACCCTCGCCTCGCTGTTTTGCGCCCTGGCCCAGAGCATGGAACAACTGGTGCTGGCGCGGGTGCTGCAAGGCATCGGCGCGGGCGGGATGGTTTCGGTCAGCCAGGCCATCATCGGCGACATCGTTCCGCCCCGTGAACGTGGCCGCTACCAGGGTTACTTCAGCGGGATGTACGCAGCGGCCAGTGTTGCCGGCCCGGTGCTGGGCGGTTTCATGACCGAGTATCTGTCCTGGCGCTGGGTGTTCATCATCAACCTGCCGCTGGGCCTGGCGGCGTGGTGGGTGGCGCGAAAGACGCTGGTCGGTCTGCCGGTGCCCCAGCGCAAACCGGTCATTGATTACCTGGGCACCGTGCTGATGATCATCGGGCTGACCGCGCTGCTGCTGGGCATTACCGAGATTGGCCAAGGGCACAGCTGGCGCGACGAATCGGTGCTCATGCAGCTGTCGGTGGCGCTGCTCGCGCTGGTGATCTTCGTGCTGTATGAAAGGCGCGCCCGCGAGCCATTGTTGCCGATGCACTTGTTCGCCAACCGCAGCGCCGTGCTCTGCTGGTGCACGATCTTCTTCACCAGTTTTCAGGCCATCTCGCTGATCGTGCTGCTGCCGTTGCGGTTTCAGACCGTCACGGGCGCAGGTGCAGACAGCGCCGCACTGCACTTGATGCCGCTGGCCATCGGCATGCCGATGGGCGCGTATTTCGGCGGACGACGCACTTCGCTTACCGGCCGCTACAAACCGATCATCCTCGCGGGCGCAGCGCTGATGCCGCTGGCGATTCTGGGGATCGCTTTCACCCCGCCGCAGTCGGCAGTTTTGACGAGCCTGTTCATGGTGTTGACCGGCATCGCCAGCGGTCTGCAATTCCCGACTTCGCTGGTGGGCACGCAGAATTCGGTGGAGGTCAAGGACATGGGTGTAGCGACCAGCACTACCAATCTATTTCGCTCCCTCGGCGGCGCGGTGGGTGTAGCTACGATGTCTGCGCTGCTGCTGGCAATGCTTGCCGGTTCAGGCATCGCTGAGGTCGGCGGTTCGATGGCTGAGGGTTCGGGCAATTTGCTGATGGACAGCCTGAACGCCGCCAGCGGTCCGGCGCTCGGATTACTGCGTGGCCAGTTATCGATGACCTTTCAGCATTTACTGATGGGCAGCGCGGCCGTGTCATTACTGGGCCTCGCGGCAGCCCTGGCGATGCCCAACAATGTGTTGCGCGGCCGGCACGACAAGGACCGATAGCCGGCGTCTTGACGGGTCAGCCGCTGTAATACCCGACCGCCACCAGGTAGCCGCCGACTCTGCGCACATAGGCATGCTTGTGCTCGACCTTGCCGGTCACCGGGTTGCGCCAGCGGTATTCGTACTCGCCTTCGGCCTGCTGCCTGACTATCTCAAGGATCGGAATGCCGACGGGTTTGCCTTCCGGGTCCTTGACCTTGCTGAAGTCGGTATTGACCAGGCGCAGGTTAGTGCCATGGGCGACGTAGCGCTTTGATGCCAGGTCCACGACAAAGACATACAGGTCGTCTTCGAGGAATCCGCCTTTCAGGTCGTTGATTGCGCGGACCGTGCCGTCTCTGTCCTGCTCAATTGCTTTGGATGCCTTATCGAGCAATGCCCTGGCCTGCTCTGGCGATGCGCGCGGCAGGTAATAGCCCACCGCCAAGACCCGATTGGCGAGACGCTGAAAGTACACACGTTTGCGCTCGACCTTGCCGTCGCGCCAGTTCTGCCAGCGATATTCAGCTTGTTGTACGCCTGCGCTCTCGGGGGTCTGCAGCACTTGCTTGAAGGTCTTTTGCAGTTCCGGATCGAGCACTGATGAAACATCTCGCCCGATCAAGGCCACCGAAGGCCCGCCGCTGGCGAGCATGATGCCTTGGGTGTCGGTGACGAAGACGTAACGCTCGCCGTCGACGAACTCGCCCTGACGGCTGAACTCGGCCAGCGACTTGTCGCCCTGGACGCGATATCGGGCAACGGCTTTCTCAAGCAGAGCCTTGGCAGCTGCGGCCTCCTGCGCTTCGTCACCCGCAGCCCAGCACTGACCAATAAAAAAGACTGTGAGCGTGCCGACCAGAAGTTTTTTGAGGATGTCCTGTGAACCGACTGCCATGGCCTTTGCCCCATTCTTGTTGGTATGGCACCTAGCGTAGATGGCAGATCGCAATAAGGAAGCATTCGGGAGTTAAATGGGGGACGCGGCTGAATAGGCCCTGAACACCGGGCGATTAACGTAAAGCCACGGTAAACCGCCTGTTCAACCCGGCAAAGGCGAGGTATAGATACAGGCCAAGCGCCATTTGGCTCCAAGGGGACGACTGCGCGCCGTCCGCGAGCCGAGTCACGGCTTGCTGGCAATAACCGCCTGCTGACTCGCAGGCGCTGGAGGCAGCCCGGCATCGCGCAGTGCGGGGCTGAAGCGAAGCATGTCGAGAATGCCGTCAACCAGGCGTTCGGCATCGTTTTGCAGGGAGAAGCTCTCCGGGACCAGCAACCACTGCCCCAGAATGCCGTGGATATAGGCATGCAGACAGATGGCCGCGCGCTGCGGGTTCAGGTCTGCCGGCAATTGCCCTTGGCGGGAAGCATTGCTGAGCGCCAGCGCGATTCGTTCGTTGGCGTCGAGCCAGACAAATTGGCGCTGTTGACGCATGTCACACATTTCGTCGGTAAATTCGAATTTATGAAACAGAATTTCATTGATGCGGCGGGTCTTGGGATCGTTGGCAACTTGCTGAAACAAATGAATGAGAAGCTTGCGCGTCCACCCCAGCGGATCAACTTCATCCTCGCTCTCGCTTGCGCGTGCCATTTCTTCAAGGGGTTCATGGAGACTGTCGAGCATCGCCTGAACCAGATCGGCCTTATTGCTGAAGTGCCAATAGATCGCGCCGCGGGTCACGCCCGCCAAGGCAGCAATGTCTGCAAGCGTTGTGCGCGAGACCCCTCGATCGTAGAAAGCCTGCTCGGCAGCTTCGAGAATCTGCCTGCGTGTTTCCTGAGCCTCTTCTTTCGTGCGTCGGACCATGGCAGTAAAAACCTCAATAAAAATGCTTCAGGCGCTCTGGTCGAGTGGCCTGCACAGCACGTCGGGCGGCCTTTGTAATGCCTTGTCCCGGACCTACAATCGATGCCCTCGGTGCGTTGGAGTGTCGCAGACGTGGGTGTTTACAAACAACCGTGAACGTAAGTATATTCATTAGCATGCTACTTATCCAGCAGGAACCCTTTCCCGCCCCTTTCCACTTTTCATGAGTTCAGGCTCCTGACCCGAGGATCTTCATGCAATTCAAGCCAGCTGTTACCGTACTGGTCACTGCCGTTGCCCTGGCATCGCTGCTTAGCGGATGCAGTAAAAAGGAAGAAGCGGCCCCAGCACCACCGCCCCCTCAGGTCGGCGTCGTTACTCTGAAAACCCAGGCTTACACGCTGACATCCGAGCTGCCCGGCCGAACCACTGCGTTTCGCATCGCAGAAGTTCGTCCGCAAGTGAACGGCATCATCCTCAAGCGCCTGTTCACCGAAGGTGCAGACGTCAAGGCAGGTCAGCAGCTTTACCAGATCGATCCGGCGCTCTATCAGGCCACCCTCGACAGCGCCAAGGCGACCTACGAGTCTTCCAACTCGCTGGCGGGCCGTTACAAGCAACTGATCAACGAGCAAGCCGTCAGCCGTCAGGAATACGACACGGCGGTGGGTTCGGCCCGTGAAGCCAAGGCGGCGGTGCAAACTGCCGAAATCAACCTGCGCTATACCAAGGTTTACGCCCCGATCTCCGGCCGTATTGGCCGCTCGCTGGTGACCGAAGGTGCGCTGGTTAGCAACGGTCAGGCGGATGCCATGGCCACCATTCAGCAACTCGACCCGATCTACGTCGACGTGATCCAGTCTTCTGCTGAAATGCTCAAACTGCGTCGAGAGCTGGAAAGCGGCCAGCTGCAGAAAGCCGGCGACAACGCTGCCAAGGTCAAGCTGGTGCTGGAAGACGGCAGCATTTATCCGGTCGAAGGCAAGCTTGAGTTCTCCGAGGTCTCGGTTGACGAAACCACTGGCTCGGTGACCTTGCGCGCCATGTTCCAGAACCCCGACCACACCCTGCTGCCGGGCATGTTCGTGCATGCGCGTCTGCAATCGGGCGTCGCAGCCAATGCGATCCTGGTGCCGCAACAAGGCATCACCCGTGACCTGAAAGGCACGCCGACGGCGCTGGTGGTCAACGCCGACAACAAGGTCGAAACCCGCACCCTCGTCGCCAACCGCACCATCGGCAGCGACTGGCTGGTCGAAAAAGGCCTGAACGCTGGTGATCGCGTCATCACCGAAGGTTTGCAATACGTCAAGCCAGGTGCCGAAGTGAAGGTGGCTGAAGCCAGCAATGTCAACGCAGAGAACCCGGCCCCTGCCCCGGCAACTGATAAAGCCGCAGGCAGTAAAGGGGAGTAATTCATGTCGAAATTCTTTATCGACCGGCCAATTTTCGCGTGGGTAATTGCCCTCGTGATCATGCTGGTGGGGACGCTGTCGATCCTCAAGTTACCGATCAACCAGTACCCGGCGATTGCGCCACCGGCCATCGCCATCCAGGTAACCTACCCGGGCGCCAACGCGCAAACCGTGCAGGACACCGTGGTTCAGGTGATCGAGCAGCAACTCAACGGTATCGACAACCTGCGTTATGTGTCCTCGGAAAGTAACTCCGACGGCAGCATGACCATCACCGCGACGTTCAATCAGGGCACCAACCCGGACATCGCGCAGGTTCAGGTCCAGAACAAGCTCAACCTCGCCACCCCGCTGCTGCCGCAAGAAGTGCAGCAACAGGGCATCCGCGTGACCAAGGCGGTGAAAAACTTCCTGATGGTGGTCGGTCTGGTGTCCGAAGATGGCAGCATGGGCAAGGAAGACTTGTCCAACTACATCGTGTCGAACATGCAGGATCCGATCTCCCGTACCTCCGGTGTAGGTGACTTTCAGGTGTTCGGTGCGCAGTACGCGATGCGTATCTGGCTCGACCCGGCCAAGCTGAACAACTTCCAGCTGACGCCAGTCGACGTCAAAACCGCGATCACTGCCCAGAACGTTCAGGTGTCCTCCGGCCAGATCGGCGGCCTGCCTGCCCTCAAGGGTCAGCAGCTGAACGCTACGATTATCGGTAAAACCCGTCTGCAGACCGCCGAACAGTTCGGCAATATTCTGCTGAAGGTCAATCAGGACGGTTCGCAGGTTCGCCTCAAAGACGTCGCCAAGGTTGGTCTGGGCGGCGAAAACTACAGCATCGACGCGCAGTTCAACGGCAAGCCGGCTTCCGGTCTGGCGATCAAGCTGGCGACCGGCGCGAACGCTCTGGACACCGCCAAGGCGATCCGCGCCACGATCTCCCAGCTGGAACCTTTCTTCCCGCCTGGCATGAAAGTGGTTTACCCGTACGACACCACACCGGTTGTTCAGGAATCGATCACCGGCGTGGTTCATACCCTGGGTGAGGCGATCATCCTGGTGTTCCTGGTGATGTACCTGTTCCTGCAAAATTTCCGCGCAACGATCATCACCACGATGACCGTCCCGGTAGTATTGCTGGGTACGTTCGGGATCCTCGCGGCAGCCGGCTTCACCATCAACACGCTGACCATGTTCGGGGTGATCCTGGCCATCGGCTTGCTGGTGGACGATGCCATCGTTGTGGTGGAAAACGTCGAGCGGGTGATGGCGGAAGACAAACTTTCGCCGCGTGACGCGACGATCAAGTCCATGGAGCAGATCCAGGGCGCGCTGGTCGGTATCGCACTGGTTCTGTGTGCGGTGCTGTTGCCGATGGCCTTCTTCGGCGGCTCGACCGGTGTGATTTACCGGCAGTTCTCGATCACCATCGTTTCGGCAATGGCGCTGTCGGTGCTGGTCGCATTGATCTTCACCCCGGCATTGTGTTCTACCCTGCTCAAGCCGATTGACCATGAGAAACACGGGCAGCCGAAACGTGGATTCTTTGGCTGGTTCAACCGCACCTTCGACCGCAGCGTACTGAGCTACGAGCGCGGCGTGGGCAATATGATCAAGCACAAGATCCCGGCCTACATCGTCTACGTGCTGATCGTCTGCGGCACCATCTGGATGTTTACCCGCATCCCGAGCGCGTTCCTGCCGGAAGAAGACCAGGGCGTGATCTTCGCTCAGGTGCAGACCCCGCCAGGCTCGTCGGCAGAACGCACGCAGACCGTCATCGACAACATGCGCAAGTACCTGCTTGAAGAAGAATCCGGCGCGGTCAACTCTGTGTTCACCGTGAACGGCTTCAACTTCGCCGGCCGCGGTCAAAGCTCGGGCCTTGCGTTCATCATGCTCAAGCCGTGGGGCGATCGTGATGCGTCCAACAGCGTGTTCGAGCTGGCCAAACGGGCGCAGCAGCACTTCTTCGGCTTCCGTGATGCGATGACTTTTGCGGTCGTGCCGCCTGCGGTACTGGAGCTGGGTAACGCCACCGGTTTCGACGTCTACCTGCAGGATCAGGGCGGCGTGGGTCATGCCAAGCTGATGGAAGCGCGTAACCAACTGCTGGGCATGGCGGCGCAGAGCAAGGTTCTGGCGGGCGTACGTCCGAACGGTCTGAACGATGAGCCGCAATACCAGCTGGTGATTGACGACGAGCGCGCGCAGGCATTGGGCCTGAGCCTGTCGGACATCAACACCACGCTGTCCATCGCGATGGGTGGCAACTACGTCAACGACTTCATCGACCGCGGTCGGGTCAAGAAGGTGTACGTGCAAGGCGATGCCAGTGCGCGGATGAAGCCCGAAGACCTGAAGAAGTGGTACGTGCGCAACAGCTCGGGCGAAATGGTGCCGTTTGCCTCGTTCGCGACCGGCGAGTGGGTGTTCGGTTCGCCAAAACTGTCGCGTTACAACGGTGTGCCTGCCGAAGAAGTTCTGGGTACGCCGGCACCTGGCTACAGTACCGGTCAGGCCATGGCCGAGGTCGAGCAACTGGCGAAGAAACTGCCAGCTGGCGTTGGCCTCTCCTGGACAGGCCTGTCCTATGAGGAGCGCCTGTCCGGTTCGCAGGCACCGGCGTTGTACGCGCTGTCCATTCTGATCGTGTTCCTGTGTCTGGCGGCGTTGTACGAAAGCTGGTCCATTCCGATCGCGGTCTTGCTGGTCATTCCGCTGGGGGTCATCGGTGCGCTGATGGCAACGAGCTTGCGCGGGCTGTCCAACGACGTGTTCTTCCAGGTGGGCCTGTTGGTGACGGTGGGTCTGGCGGCGAAAAACGCCATCCTTATCGTCGAGTTCGCCAAGGAATTGCACGAACAAGGCAAAGGGATCGTCGAGGCGACCATCGAGGCGTGTCGGATGCGTCTGCGGCCGATCGTGATGACGTCCATGGCGTTCATCCTCGGTGTGGTCCCGCTGGCCATTTCGTCGGGCGCCGGTGCCGGTAGCCAGCATTCGATCGGTACGGGCGTGATCGGCGGTATGATTACCGCGGTTATTCTCGCGATCTTCTGGGTACCGCTGTTCTTCGTTTCGGTATCCTCGCTGTTCAAAGGCAAACAGAAACACACTCCACACGATGAGGCTGGCCAATGAGCAAGTCCCTGATCTCGCTGGCAGTCACCGCGTTCATTCTCGGCGGCTGCTCGTTGATCCCCGAGTACCAGCAACCCGCCGCGCCAGTGCCCGCGCAGTTTCCTCAAGGTCCGGCGTACTCGCCGGCCCAGGCGGCCAACCAGGCAGCGGCCGAGCAAGGCTGGCGTCAGTTTTTCCATGACCCGGCGCTGCAGCAACTGATTCAGACGTCGCTGCAGAACAACCGTGACCTGCGCGTTGCGGCGCTCAACATTGACGCTTACCGCGCGCAGTACCGCATTCAACGTGCGGATCTGTTTCCGGGCGTAGCGGCTTCGGCCACCGGTACTCGCCAGCGTGTACCGGGCGACCTGTCACAAACAGGCGAGTCCCGCATCACCAGTCAGTATTCGGTAGGGCTGGGGGTAAGTTCGTACGAGCTGGACCTGTTCGGCCGCGTACGCAGCCTGAGTGAGCAGGCGCTGCAGACCTACTTTGCCGGTGAAGAGGGTCGTCGCAGCACGCAGATCAGCCTGGTGGCCAACGTCGCCAACGCTTATCTGACGTGGCAGGCGGACAAGGAACTGCTCAAGCTGACGCAGGACACTCTGGGCGCATTCGAAGAAAGCCTGCGCCTGACTTCGCGCAGCAGCGAAGTTGGCGTGGCCTCGGCGCTGGACCTGGCGCAGTCGCGCACCTCGGTCGAGAGCGCACGCGTCAAGCTGGCGCAGTATCAACGCCTGGTTGCGCAGGACGAAAACAATCTGGTGCTGCTGCTAGGCACCGGTTTGCCGGCTAACCTGCCCGCCTCGCAACCGTTGAGCGCCGACATGCTCAACGAGATGCCGCCGGGACTGCCGTCCGAATTGCTGCAGCGTCGTCCGGACATTCTTCAGGCCGAATACAGCCTGAAGGCGGCCAACGCCAACATCGGCGCAGCACGCGCCGCGTTCTTCCCCAGCATCAGCCTGACGGCCAGTGCAGGCACGGCGAGCGGCGACCTGAGCGGTCTGTTCAAGGGCGGTTCGGGCACCTGGTTGTTTGAGCCGACGATCAATCTGCCAATCTTCAACGCGGGCAGTCTGCGCGCAAGCCTGGACTACTCGAAGATTCAGAAAGACATCGGCGTTGCCAACTATGAGAAGGCGATTCAGACAGCGTTCCAGGAAGTGTCCGACGGCCTTGCCGCGCGCAAGACCTTCACCGATCAGCTCAAGGCGCAGACTGACTTCGTCAACGCCAACCAGGACTACTACCGTCTGGCCGAGCGTCGGTATCGCATCGGCATCGACAGCAACCTGACCTTCCTCGACGCCCAGCGTCAGTTGTTCAGCGCGCAACAGTCGCTCATTACCGATCGCCTGGCGCAGCTCAACAGCGAGGTCAATCTGTACCGGGCACTGGGCGGTGGCTGGTACGAACAGACCCCGACCGGCGAGCGCCAGCCCACAGCGGGTGACGTGCCTTCGACGCGTTTGTTCTGATACTGCGCACATAAAAACCCACCAATCGGTGGGTTTTTTTTGGCCCGGCGCAGCGCCCGGCATAACAGGCAGGTGCAGCAAAACCATGCCGTTATCTCAGGACAGAGTTATCCCAGCAGGAAGTCCGTCACGCGCAGGGCAAACACTTCACCCAGTTCAACACTGGACAGGTGCGCTGCGTAGTAATCCGACAGCTGGCTGCCGTAAATGTGGTTCTGCAGGAAGTGCCCGTCCGCGACCGTAGTCACCGAATCGTGGCTGGCGCAGATGATCAGCGTGGGGACGTTGATCGAGCTGACTTCCTTGCGCAAGTCGGCGTCACGCACAGCGGCGCAGCAGGCGGCATAGCCCAACGGCGAGGTCGCGGCCAGCACGTCGGTGATGGCGGTAACTTTGTCGGCGTGTTGTTGGGCAAAGTCGGGAGTAAACCAGCGTCCTGCGGCGCCCGCTGCAAGTTCTTTCATCGCCTGCGCCCCGCCCTTCTCCACCAGCTCCAGACGCGGCCCCCACATGTCTGCGTCGCCGATTTTCGCGGCTGTATTGCACAGGATGAGCTTGCGCAGCCTATCGCTCGCGTGAATGCCCAGCCACTGACCGATCAGGCCGCCCATGGACAGCCCGCAAAAGTGCGCGCGCTCGATGTTCAGTGCATCGAGCAGCGCCAGCACGTCGCGCCCGAGTTGCTCGACCGTGTACGGCCCTTGCGTGACGAGGGACTGGCCATGCCCTCGCGTGTCGTAACGCAAAACGCGGAACGACTTGCTCAGCGCCGCTATCTGCGCGTCCCACATGTGCAGATCGGTGCCCAACGAGTTGGACAGGACCAGCACCGGCGCATCTGCTTCGCCATCCATTTGATAATGCAGCTCACCGTCTTCGAGTGATACGAACGCCATGGCAATGTCCTCTCCGTCAAACAAGCGGAATCAACGAATCGATCAGGGGTTGCGCGTGCCTTGAGCGGGCACGCGCGGCGGGATCAATGATCCTCGTGCAGGTAGGCCGGTTTCTTCGGCAGTCGCAGACTGAACAGGAAAGCAATCGCCATCATCGCTGTAACGTACCAGTAAAAGGTATTTTCCATGCCCATGTTCTTGAGGCCCAGAGCGACGTATTCAGCAGAGCCGCCAAAAATTGCGTTGGCCACCGCGTAGGCCAGGCCGACGCCCAGTGCGCGGACCTGCACCGGAAACATCTCGGCTTTTACCAGACCGCTGATGGAGGTGTAGAAGCTGACAATGGCCAGCGCCAGGGTGATCAGCACAAATGCGATGACCGGGCTGGTAGTCGTCTTGAGTGTCAGCAACAACGGTACGGTGCACAGCGTGCCCAGCCCGCCGAACCACAGCATTGAGGCACGACGCCCGATTTTGTCCGCCAGCATGCCGAACACTGGCTGCATGCACATGTACAGGAAAAGCGCGCCGGTCATGATGTAGCTGGCGACTTTGGGGTCCATGTGCACCGTGTTGACGAGGTACTTCTGCATGTAGGTGGTGAACGTGTAGAAAATCAGCGAGCCACCGGCGGTGTAGCCCAACACGGTAATGAACGCCGCTTTGTGATCGCGGAACAACGCGGACACGCTCCCGGCATCCTTGTTCTGGCGGACCTCGGCGGTGGTGGTTTCCTTGAGCGACCGGCGCAGGACGAGGGAGATGACCGCAGCCACCGCACCGACCACGAAAGGAATCCGCCAGCCGTAGGCTTTCAGCTCATCGGCACTGAGAAACTGCTGCAGGATGACCACCGTCAGCACGGCCAGCAACTGGCCGCCAATCAGCGTCACGTACTGAAACGAGGCGAAAAACCCACGCTGCCCCCGCAACGCGACTTCGCTCATATACGTGGCCGTGGTGCCGTATTCACCGCCCACAGAGAGCCCTTGGAATAAACGAGCCATCAGCAACAGGAACGGCGCCCATGCACCGATCGAGGCATAGGTCGGCAGGCAGGCGATGACCAGCGAACCGGCGCACATCATCAGCACGGAGATCATCATGGAATTTTTGCGACCGTGCTTGTCCGCCACGCGGCCAAACAGCCAGCCGCCGATGGGGCGCATCAAAAAGCCCGCCGCGAACACGCCTGCGGTGTTCAGCAGTTGTACGGTCGGGTCATCGGACGGAAAAAACGCGGGTGCGAAATAGATCGCGCAGAAGGCGTAGACATAAAAGTCGAACCATTCCACAAGGTTGCCGGACGAAGCACCGACGATCGCGAAAATTCGCTTGCGTCGTTCTTCCCCGGTGTAGTGAGTCGTTGTCATTATTATCTCCCCAGGTGTTAGTAAGGTCAGCCAGTCTAGGACATAACCTGCAACATTTAGACTTAAGCAGTTACGTTTGGTCATCACAAGGACAACCGCCCAAGTCCTCAAGTTGCCCTTTTCGCGGGACGACCGGATGACTCGGGCAATGAAGGACGAAATCTCGACTCAGCGCGCGATGATCAGCGCCAATCCTTGGCCCACGCCCACGCACATGGTCGCCAGCGCTGTGCTGCCTCCGGTCTTCTCCAATTGATGCAAGGCCGTCAGCACCAGACGCGCACCGCTCATGCCCAGCGGATGACCCAGGGAAATCGAGCCACCGTTGGGGTTGACCTTGGGTGAGTCGTCAGCGATGCCCAGTTCACGAAGCACGGCCAGGGCCTGGCTGGCGAAGGCTTCGTTGAGTTCGATGACGTCTACATCGTTGACTGTCAGCCCCAGGCGTTTCACCAGCTTGCGCACTGCTGGAACCGGGCCGATGCCCATCACGCGAGGCTCAACCCCGGCACTGGCCATGCCCAGCACGCGGGCACGCGCCGTCAGGCCGTGCCTCTTTACCGCGTCGGCAGACGCCAGAATCATCGCCGCCGCACCGTCGTTCAGGCCCGCCGCATTGCCCGCAGTGACAGTTTTGCCCGGCCCGTTGACCGGCTTCAGTCGAGCCAACCCATCCAGACTGGTGTCGGCACGCGGATGCTCATCGGTGTCGACAACTGTCTCGCCTTTTTTATGGGCGATGCGCACCGGAAGGATCTCGTCGGCGAAAAAACCGGATGCCTGAGCCGCCGCCGTCCGTTGCTGGCTGCGCAGGGCGAACGCGTCCTGGTCTTCCCGCGAAATGCCGAAGTCTTCGGCCACGTTGTCACCCGTCTTCGGCATGCTTTCGACGCCGTAATGCTCTTGCATCAGCGGATTGACGAAACGCCAGCCCAGCGTGGTGTCTTCCAGCTTCTGGCCGCGGCCGAACGCACTGTCGGCCTTGCCCATCACAAAGGGCGCGCGGGACATCGACTCGACGCCACCGGCAATCGCCAGATCCATCTCGCCACAGGCGATGGCGCGGAACGCCGAACCGACTGCATCCAGCCCGGAGGCACAAAGACGATTGACGGTTACGCCCGGCACGCTGGCCGGCAAACCCGCCAATAGCGCGGCCATGCGGGCCACGTTGCGGTTGTCTTCACCCGCCTGGTTGGCGCAGCCGAGGAACACTTCGTCCAGCTCCTGCCAGTTGACCGACGGGTTGCGTTCCATCAGGGCTTTTATGGGCAACGCTGCCAGATCATCCGCACGAACAGTCGCCAAGGCGCCGCCAAAGCGGCCAATAGGCGTGCGAATCGCATCGCAGATAAATACCTCACGCATCATGCTTCTCCCGGCGCCTGGCCATGGGCGGCTGCGGTCCGTGCTTCCAGGTCGCGCAGCGCTGTCAGTTCATATTCGGTGGGCGAGTCGGACACCACGACGTTTTCGGCGAAACGGATCCCCCAACCGGTGGCAGCGATTACTTGCTCGCGGGTCACGCCGGGGTGCAGGGTGGTCACGACGAATTCGTGCGTGCCTGCCTCAGGCTCCATGATGCACAGGTCAGTGATGATGCCGACCGGCCCGGCGCCAGGCAGCCCAAGCCGCTTGCGCGAGTCGCCGCCTTCGCCATGGCCGACCGAGGTGACGAAGTCCAGAGTATTGACGAACGTGCGCGGTGACTGTTTGAGGATAATCAACACCTCTTTCGCGGAACCGGCGATTTCCGGCGCCCCGCCAGCCCCCGGCAGGCGCACTTTCGGGTTGTGATAATCGCCGACCACGGTGGTGTTGATGTTGCCGAAACGGTCAACCTGCGCCGCACCCAGGAAACCGACGTCCACCCGCCCGCCCTGCAACCAGTAGCGGAAGATTTCACTGGTCGAAACAACGGTATCCGCCGTCTCGGCCAGTTCGCCGTCGCCGATGGACAGTGGCAGCACGTCGGGTTTCGCGCCGATGGGCCCTGATTCATAAATCAGCACCACGTCAGGGGATGATGTCAGCCGGGCGAGATTGGCAGCCTTCGACGGAAGGCCAATGCCAACGAAGCACACGGCGCCGTTTTTCAGCCGACGCGCTGCAGCCACGGTCATCATTTCGCTGGTGGAATAGGTCATTGGCTTGCCTCCGCCGCGTGGGCCAGCTTGGCCCTGAACGCACTGAAATCGGGTGTGCCGTGGATGTATTCTTCGATCCACGCGGTAAATGCCCCACGGTCCCTGGCGATGGCGTCCCACGCTTGATAGAAGCGGTTATCGCGTTCGTAATAGCCGTGGGCATAGGAAGGATGAGCGCCGCCGGGCACAACGCAAACGGCGCTGAGTGCCCAGGTCGGCAGCACGCAGGCGTTCATTGGCGCCTTGAGCTCATCGACGATCTCCTCGACCGTGACGATGCAGCGCCTGGCCGCCAGTGCCGCCTCTTTCTGCACACCCAGGATGCCCCACAGCAGCACATTGCCTTTGCGGTCGGCCTTTTGCGCATGGATAACCGTGACGTCGGGACGCACTGCCGGTACCGCCGCGAGCACTTCTCCGGTGAACGGGCACGTTACTGATTTAATCAACGGGTTGACCTTGGGCAGGTCGGAGCCGGCGTAGGCGCGCAGTACCGCAAACGGCAGCCCCGAGGCGCCGGCCACATACGCATTGGCGAGGTCGGCGTGACTGTGCTCTTCAATCTCCATGGAATGTGGCCATTGCCGTTCGACAGCGTCGCGAAGCCGGTGCAGCGAGCCGACCCCCGGGTTGCCGCCCCATGAAAAGACCAGACGCTTCGCACAACCGGCGCCGATCAATTGGTCGTAAATCAGGTCGGGGGTCATGCGGACCAGCGTCAGGTCTTTTTTGCGCTGACGGATGAGTTCGTGGCCCGCCGCGGTGGGAATCAGATGGGTAAAACCTTCCAGCGCAACAATGTCACCATCGTTGACGAACTGCTTCACCGCATCGTGAAGGGAAAGAATCGCAGCCATGGGGTGCTCCAGGTTCACACTCGGTTTGCGCGCCTTTCAAGGTGCACGTTTATCGGCGAGGTTATGCCTGGAAACAGGGGCAAACAATCCGATAATCGACTAAGTGTTCGATCACCGAACAGAGAGTGACGCGCCCGCTGCCACCGGACTCTCTGTTTATCAGCAGAGCCGTTTCGTCAGGTAAACAGTTGGGTGCTGAGGTCACGACTGGCGTCGAGCATGATCGGCAGAAACTTCTGCTCAAGTTCGTTGCGGGTGACCCGACCCGCGCTGGTGCTGACATTCAACGCGGCCAGTACTTGCCCCGAGGCGTCATAGACCGGGACGGCGATGGAACGCAGGCCTTGCTCCAGTTCCTGATCAACGATGCACCAACCCTGTTGCCGGACTTGCTGAAGGCATTCGAGCAACGCTTCCGGAGTGCGCAACGTGCGGCTGGTTTTGGGTTGCAGGTCCACATGATCGAGGTATTCCTGCAGCGACACATCATCTAGCGCCGCCAGCAGAATCCTGCCCATGGAGGTGCAATACGCCGGTAGACGCCCACCCACGGCCAGGTCTACCGAAATCAGCCGCTGAGTCGTGGCCGAGCGCGCAATATAAAGAATGTCGTCGCCCTCCAGCGTGGCCATGTTGCAGGCCTCGTGCAACTGATCGCTCATGCGGTCCAGATAAGGCTGCGACGAAACCGCGAGAGGCGTGGAGGACAGATAGGCGTGGCCCAGCGTCAGAACCTTGGGCAGCAGCGAGTAGGTGCGGCCATCTGTAGTGGCGTAGCCCAGTTTGATCAGGGTGTGAAGGCAACGACGAACCGCAGCCCTGGGGATTTCCGTGCGGTGGCTGATCTGGGCAATGGTCAGGTGGCGCTTGCGCTCCTGGAATGCCTGAATGACGGCCAGCCCGCGTGCCAGCGAGGTCATGAAATCGGGATCGCCGGTCAGCGCCTGAATCCTTTTAGCCGGAGACGCAACAATCGGCGGCGCGAGTGACGTAAAGGAGTTACGCAATTGATCGTTCATGCTGGCACCGTTCGTCGTGGCCGCGAAAGCCTTATAGGAAGCCACTCTCGCCTGTTTGAACACGCTCGGCAAGCCTGATTTGGGCGATTATCGAACGACTGGGCGATAATCGCAATTGACCAGTCGCCTGGTTGCTTATACCTTTCACGTGCCATATGTGGCTTCTTGGAACTACTGGTCAGGTACCCACTGAGAAGTCCCAGGCACGGCCTTGCTTAACCGCAAGGCCGTTTTTGTCTCTGCTGCGACAACTTAGTGTGTAAGCGAATAAATACACATCCGCTATTGGTGTAGTCATCCGCCGTTTATTTACGCCGTCAGAAAACTGTCTTGCTGAATCCAACAAACGAATCGTCAAGTTTCAACATCGGATGAACCTGTAACTTCGGAATCTTCGTACATAGGCAACGTATAAATCCTCAGTTGCCCGACTATGGCAGTCTCTGCTGTTGACTCGGTTGCACATCTTGGCGATAGTGGCCGTCATTGAGCCCTATAACGCTATGGCGTGTTTAACTCCCTCGCCTCACCAGGCATGGATCCAAACTCACGCAGGCATTGCCCGACTCGGACGCAATGCCCAGCGCCGGCAGACCTGCATCCAGGTCACTTGGCCATCCTGCAGGCGTTCAATAATGAATAAATGTTGCTACGACAGTTTTGTCGTTCCGGTGCACGTAGCCGCCCTTGGTTGAAAGTGTAATCGTCACGCGCAGGAACCCCTGCCCGATGATGAGTTCCGAGCCGGTAAGTTCCTCGGCAGGATTGGCACTTTCCCTTTCGGCGTTAGCGACGGAATTAAACTCGACCCGATCAGGTATTAACGTGACCAAAGATGAACTGCGCGCCGAATTAGAGCGCCAGGAACAACGCTACAAGGAAGTGTACGGCGGCGAAGTGACCACCTATGCAGCGCAACCCGAGCCGGAGCGCAAGCCATGGCGCAAGCGGGCAAGTCTGCTTGATCAAGCCTTCAAACAGGAACTGCAAAAAATGGAAGAGGAGCTCAAGGAAGAGCCTTGAGCCTGAGCCCAGGGGCCACGGGTGCGTCCAGCGGCAAGCCACGCGGCCTGGCAGGCTCGCCCCGATAGACTCGGCTATGCTACAGGGGCGCACGTCGCTCGGCTTCCGGACCGGAAGTCAACGGGCTGTTTGAACAGAAAATTCGTTGCAGGCTGCTACCAATGAGCGGCGTGCCTATCGATTAGTTTTTTTTCTGTCATAATCCCGCCCCCTTAAGACCGGGTCAGAAAACCTTCCATGATCGATCTATTCAGCGGACTGGATGCTTGGGTAATTGTGAGCTTGTTGCTTGCCCTGGCGTTTGTCCTCACCTTCGAGTTCATCAACGGCTTTCATGACACTGCCAACGCGGTGGCGACAGTCATTTACACCAAAGCCATGCCGCCCCATCTAGCGGTGTTCTTTTCAGGTGTGTTCAATTTCCTCGGGGTGCTTCTGGGTGGTGTCGGTGTGGCCTATGCCATCGTCCACCTGCTGCCGGTCGAGTTGTTGATCAACGTCAATACCGGTCACGGGCTGGCTATGGTCTTTTCGCTATTGGCCGCTGCAATTACCTGGAACCTCGGCACCTGGTATTTCGGTATTCCGGCTTCCAGCTCCCATACATTGATTGGCTCCATTCTGGGTGTGGGACTGGCCAACGCGCTGATCAACCACATCCCGCTGGGTGAAGGCGTGAACTGGCAGAAGGCGATCGACATCGGTGCCTCGCTGGTGTTTTCGCCCCTGGCGGGCTTCATCGTTGCAGGCCTGGTCCTGCTGGGCTTGAAGGCGTGGCGCCCCCTGTCGAAGATGCACAAGACGCCTGAGCAACGCCGCAAGCTCGATGATAAAAAGCACCCACCGTTCTGGAATCGTCTGGTTCTGGTGATCTCGGCGATGGCGGTGAGTTTTGTACACGGCTCCAACGATGGCCAGAAAGGCATTGGTCTGATCATGCTGGTGCTCATTGGTATCGTACCGGCGCAGTTCGTTCTGGACCTGAGCACCACGACGTATCAGATCGAGCGCACCCGCGACGCCACTTTGCACCTGAGTCAGTTCTATCAGCGCAACAACGCGACACTGGGCGAGTACCTGGCTCTGGGCAAATCCACGACGGGTGATTTGCCCGAGCGCTTCAGCTGCAACCCCGAGCAGACCGAGCCAACCATCGATGCCTTGTTGAACAACCTCAAAGGCGTCAACGACTACCATAGCCTGGCACCAGAGCACCGCATCGAAGTGCGCCGCTATCTGCTGTGCCTGGACGACACGGCACGCAAGGTCGGCAAGCTGCCGGCACTGGATGCCCGCGAAAAATCGGATCTCGAGAAGCTGCGCAAGGACCTGACCGCTACCACGGAATACGCCCCGTTCTGGGTCATCTTCGCCGTCGCACTCGCGCTGGGTATCGGCACCATGGTTGGCTGGAAACGTGTGGTACTGACCATCGGCGAGAAGATCGGCAAGCAAGGCATGACCTATGCACAGGGCATGTCCGCGCAGATCACCACGGCCAGCGCCATTGCGCTTGCCAACGTGTTCAGCCTGCCGGTTTCAACTACCCACATTCTGTCGTCCGGCGTGGCGGGGACCATGGTCGCGAACAAGAGCGGGCTGCAAGGCGGTACCGTGCGAAATATCCTGCTGGCATGGGTGCTGACCCTGCCCGCCACGGTTGCACTCTCCGCAGGATTGTTCTGGTTGGCGTCCAAAGCGCTGGCCTGACCCTGCTGACGACAAAAAAGCCCATTCACTGAATGGGCTTTTTTGTGCGTCGAACAATGGCTTTCAGCGGCCTGCCTAACGTCGTTTTTTGCTACTGCCCAGCAGCGACCCCATCAGCCCGCGCACCAATTCACGACCGATCTGATTGGCGGCCTGGCGCACTGCAGTTTTCATGGCCTGCCCCGCCAGCCCGCTCAGGAAGCCCCCTGCCATTTCGGCAAAACCGCCCTCTGACTTTTCTTCGGACGAGGGTTTTTGCGTCGCGTCCGACGCCCCGCCCTTGCGCGCTAAAAGCATTTCATAGGCTGACTCACGATCTATGGGCTTGTCATAACGGCCGGCAAGCGGCGAGCGGCGGATCAGTTCGGCTCGCTCGGCACCGGTAAGCGGCCCGATGCGCGATTGAGGCGGCGCGACCAGCACGCGCTGGACCCTCTCAGGCGTGCCTTTGTCCTGCAGCGTGCCCACCAGCGCCTCGCCAGTGCCCAGCTCAGTCAGCACCGATAACGCGTCGAACTCCGGGTTGGGCCGAAAACCCTCTGCCACCGCTTTCAGCGACCTTTGCTCCTTGCTGGTAAAAGCGCGCAGGCCATGCTGAACCCGCAAGCCGAGCTGCGCCAGAATGGCGTCCGGCAGGTCACCCGGCGACTGCGTGACGAAATAAACCCCGACGCCTTTGGACCGGATCAACCGGACCACCTGCTCCAACCGGTCTTGCAACGCTTTCGGCGTGTCAGCAAACAGCAGATGCGCTTCATCGAAGAACAGCGCCAATAACGGCTTGTCAGCATCGCCTCGCTCAGGCAGTTGCTCAAAGAGCTCTGCCAGTAACCACAGCAGGAAAGTGGCATAGACCTTCGGCGCCTCGTGCACCAGCCGGCTGGCATCGAGCAGATGAATGCGCCCGCGGCCGTCGCTTGCAGGTTGCAGGATGTCTTCCAGTTGCAGCGCGGGCTCGCCAAATAATGCCTCGGCGCCTTGCTGTTCAAGGATCGCCAGTCGACGCAACAACGCCTGACTTGAACCTGTTGTCATCAAAGCGCTGTCTTCGCCGAGGACCTCGGGGTTGTCGCGCAGATGATTGAGCAACGCTTTGAGGTCTTTCAGATCGAGCAATAGCAACCCTTCCCGATCAGCGACCTTGAAGGCCGCGTAAAGCGCGGACTGTTGGCTGTCCGTCAACTCCAGCAAACTTCCCAGCAGCAACGGTCCCATTTCCGACAGCGTGGTGCGCAGCGGATGACCAGATTGACCGTGCACATCCCACAGAGTGACCGGATAGGCCTGGGGCTTATGATGGAGCCAGGGCATCCCTGCAATCCTTTCGGCGATTTTGCCTTGAGGTTCGCCGGCCGCGCCAAGTCCGCAAAGGTCCCCTTTTATATCGGCAGCAAACACCGCGACGCCGGCATCGCTGAACGCTTCGGCCAACCGCTGCAAGGTCACGGTTTTGCCGGTGCCGGTCGCGCCGGCCACCAAGCCGTGGCGATTGGCCAGACGCATCGCCTGCCCCACTGCCTGACCCTTCAAGTCAGCGCCAATAACGATCTGTTGTGAGTCAGGCATCTGTTCACCCAAGTGTCCCATTGATATTTCCGACAGCGTCATGCTGACACCGACCGTCGTGGCAGCGCTTCACATAAGCCCGAGCCGCCTCATCACTTTAGCGCAAGCGGCGTGACACTCGGCGAACGCGTCCACCGACGACCTGCAACCGAACATCTGTATCGGTAGATGGTCAACCAGAAGCACCAGACACGGACGGAGGTTCACTGTGCATATCGCTGACATGACCATGTTCTACGCCCCTGCCAGCGGTGGCGTGCGCACCTATCTTGACGCTAAACATCGTCGCCTGGCGGCCTACCCGGACGTGCGACACAGCCTGCTCATTCCCGGCCCGCAAAGCAGCCATGAGGACGGTGTGTACCGCGTCCCCGCGCCGCCCGTGCCGTTTGGCAACGGTTACCGTTTTCCGATACGCGTCGGGCCGTGGCGGGATGCGTTGCAATCGTTAAGGCCCGACCTGATCGAGGTCGGCGATCCTTACCTGACGGCCTGGGCGGCGCTGAACGCCCGCCGTCAGCTGGATGTGCCCGTCATCGGTTTCTATCATTCGGATTTGCCGCTGTTGGTGAGCAACCGGATCGGCGCGTGGCTAGGCGCGAATGTCGAGAACTACGTCAGCAAACTCTACGGCAACTTCGACCGAGTGCTGGCGCCAAGCGCTGCGATGGCGGACAAGCTGATCCGCCTCGGCGTCAAAGACGTGCATGTGCAGCCACTGGGGGTCGACCTGCAGACCTTTCACCCCTCTCGCCGCGACCCCGGGCTGAAAACCGAACTCGGCCTCAGCGAAGAAACCCGGCTGCTGATGTTCGCCGGTCGCGGATCCAAAGAAAAGAACCTGCCAGTTTTGCTCGATTGCATGAAGGCTCTGGGCGCTGGCTATCACCTCCTGCTGGTGGGCTCGCACATGCCCGCTGGCGTGCCGGACAACGTGACCGTGATGGGCGAGGTCCGACCGGCCGTTGAGGTCGCACGCCTTTTGGCCAGCGCTGACGCATTGGTGCACGCCGGCGACCAGGAAACCTTCGGCCTGGTGGTGATCGAAGCCATGGCCAGCGGTATCCCGGTGGTAGCGGTAGAGGCAGGGGCATTCCGCGAGATCATTCCCGAGCGTTGCGGATTGCTCTGCGAACCAAACCACCCGATTGCAATGGCCGCCGCGGTTCGTCAATTGTTCAGCACGGATGTCGCAGCAAGAGGTGCGGATGCGCGGCGTCATGTCAAGGCGCATTACGCGTGGGATAACGTAGTCAACGGCCTGCTTGGCCATTATCGGGCAGTGCTTGACGCCCATCAGCCGGTCTACGCTCATGGTTGAACACTCTATAAATGCACAGCGCAGCGTGATGCTGGTCCTTCATGACGTGGCACCCCAGACCTGGCCGGATTACCGCCCCTTTGTGGAAGCCGTCGATGCGATGGGCAATATCCCTATCACTTGGCTGGTGGTGCCTGATTTCCACAAGCAGGACCGAATCGACGCCAATCCTGACTTTCAGCAACTGATGCACCAGCGTCTGGCCCAAGGCGATGAGTTGGCGCTACACGGCTATTACCACTGCGATGACAGCCCTCCTCCGCGAACCCCTCAAGGCTTCTTCATGCGGCGTATTTACACGTGGGAAGGCGAGTTCTATACCCTGACCGAGCAACAAGCGTTGCAGCGACTCGAAGCCGGCATCGAAGTGTTCGCACGCAACGAATGGCCACTGCACGGATTTGTCGCCCCCGCGTGGCTGATGAGCGACGGCACACGCAATGCACTGCGAAAACTGCCTTTGGACTACACAAGTGATGCCCAACACTTGTATCGTTTGCCGGACTTTTCCCGGATCGATGCGCCGGGTATCGTCTGGAGCGCTCGCAGTGCCTGGCGCCGAGGCGTATCAAAAATCATCAGCGACCATCGCGAGGCTCATTTGCAAAACGCCGCAACGCTCCGTCTGGGGCTTCACCCCGTCGACATGCGCCATGAATTCTCTCGCCGTTACTGGCTGCAAGTCCTTGAGCGCCTGCTGGATAAAGGCCGCAAGCCGATGACCAAATTTGCGTGGCTGCAAGGCTTGAATGTCTCCAGGTCCGTGGCGTGAGGCGATTAGGCTGGCTCGCAGCAGCACTGATTCTCGCCCTGCTCATTCCGTTTTTCATGGGCGGGGCGGACATGTTCCACCGCCTGCGCAACTTTCCGATCCTGCTGCTCATCGGCATGTTCGCCATGGTCTTGGTGGGCTGGTGCATGAACACCATGCGCCTGCGCCTGCTGCTCGGCGACAGCGCAAGCGGGCTCGGCTTGCGCAAAAGCCTGGCGGTGGTGATGGCGACCGAGTTCGCGTATTGCGCCACGCCAGGGGGCAGCGGAGCGCCACTGACGCTGGTCGCGTTGCTCTCGCGCAGCGGCATTGGGCCTGCGAAAAGCACGGCGGCCTTCGCCACTGATCAGCTGATGGACCTGGTGTTCTTCCTGATGGCGCTGATCGGCATTCTGATTTATGCCGTGTTCCATAAACTTAGCGAAAACCTCGAATGGATGCTGATAGCGAGCGCGCTATTGATCGGTGCCGGACTCTGCGCTTGCGCCGGTTTCGCGCGGTATCACCGACGAATCATTCTGTTCAACGGTCGGGTGCTTAAACGCTTGAAGCGCAAAAACAGTACGCGCATACGATGGGCGCGCAAGCTGCTGCATTTTCGGGACGCACTGGCTGAAACCTGGAAGATGCCCCACCGCATCCTGTTTCAGGTATTTGCATTGACCTGCGTTCACTGGAGTTTGCGTTACAGCGTGCTTTACCTGGCGCTGCGGGGGTTGAGCGTCAATATCGATTGGGCGTGGACGTTTCTGGTGCAGATGCTGTCGCTGAGTGCCGGGCAGTTCAGCCTTTCGCCGGGTGGGGCCGGCGCCGCTGAACTGACCTCCGCCGCCCTGCTGGCGCCGATGGTTGGCAAATCGACGGCCGCTGCCGCGATCCTGATCTGGCGGATCGTTACTTATTACTTTTATCTGGTGGCGGGCGGGCCGGTGTTCCTGCTGATGGTGGGGCGGCCGTTGCTGCACAAGTTACTGCGGATCAAGGCCGCCTGACTGTTCGTCTGGCTCTGCCGGCATCAGCTGCTTCCACAACGCTTCGGCCCCCTCGAATTCGGTGCCGTCCTGCGCCGTCATCGCATCGACGTCGTAACGACTCAGGCAGCCCTCCCCTACGGTCGGCGGGGCTTTGGAGGTGGCCTTGTCGAATGGGTTGCTCATCCTGGATACCCCTGCCTTTCAGTAGAACCTGCCGACCTGCCCGCCACCCGAAGCGCCGGCGCAAGTCCGGCGCAGCAATGCGGTTTAATCGAACACCACTGTCTTGTTGTCATGCACCAGCACACGGTCTTCCAGGTGCGCGCGCAGGCCGCGAGCCAGGACCATCTTTTCCACGTCCCGACCGAAACGCACCATGTTTTCGATACTGTCACGATGGCTGACACGCACCACGTCCTGCTCGATGATAGGACCGGCGTCCAGTTCTTCGGTGACATAGTGGCACGTGGCGCCAATGAGTTTCACGCCGCGCAGTGACGCCTGATGGTAAGGCTTGGCGCCAACAAACGAAGGCAGGAAGCTGTGGTGAATATTAATGACCTGATGCGCGTATTCGCGGCACAACTGCGGTGGCAGGATCTGCATGTAGCGCGCAAGTACAACTACGTCAGCTTCATGGTGCTTGACCAGGCGCGAGACTTCGGCGAACGCCGGCTGTTTGTCTTGAGGGTCAACCGGCACGTGGTAATAAGGAATGTTGTGCCACTCGACCATGCTGCGCAGGTCTTGGTGGTTAGAAATCACGCAGGCGATTTCGCAATACAGTTCGTCGCTGTGCCAACGGTGCAGCAAGTCGGCCAGACAATGGGACTCCCTGCTCGCCATGAGCACAACGCGCTTCTTTTGTGCGGAGTCGGTAATGCGCCAGTCCATCGAAAATTCATTGGCGATGGGCGCAAAGGCCTGGCGAAAACCTTCCAGATCGAAGGGCAACGAATCGGCGCGGATTTCATGGCGCATGAAAAACCAGCCGCTGAGACTGTCGGAGTGATGGCTCGCTTCGGTGATCCAGCCATTGTATGACGCCAGAAAGTTACTGACCTTGGCAACGATACCAACACGGTCCGGGCAAGCAATCACCAGACGAAAAGTGCGCATGTGAAAAACTCCAGAACTTCGCAAAGGCCGCCATTCTAGCGATTACCCGAGAACTGTGCAGTATTCCGATGCCGCTCATTTGCGGCGGCAAAAAAGCGCACCCCACCGCCGATAATGCACAACTGCTCCGGCGGGGCAATGACGGCGGATACACGGCGCCAGAAACTGCACTTGCAAACGGTAGGGTCATTGCGATCTATAACGTGACATGTGTATCTAAAACGGGGTCGTGTCTGAGGCTATTTCAAAATGCTACAGATAAAACTTTTCTTAAATGTTTACTTGCGTAAACACTCTGATTATTATGCGGCCATTGCTCATGCCCCTCACATCACAACATAGGTCATCCCCATGTCACTGATCAACGAATACCGCGCAACAGAAGAAGCCATCAAAGAACTGCAAGCCCGCCTGCAGAACCTGCAACAAGACGACAAACTGCAGAAAGAACTTGAGTTCGAAGGCAAACTGCGCACGTTGATGGGTGAATATCAAAAGTCCCTGCGTGACATCATCGCGCTGCTGGACCCAGAATCCAAAATGAAGGCACCACGTGGCGCTGCTGCAAAACCGGTCGGCACCAAGCGCGCTCGCAAGGTCAAGCAATACAAGAACCCGCACAACGGTGAAATCATCGAAACCAAAGGTGGCAACCACAAGACGTTGAAAGAGTGGAAAGCCAAGTGGGGCGGCGACGAAGTTGAAGGCTGGGCAACTCTGCTGGATTAATTCCAGGTAGGGCGTCCCCCATCGCGTAGAGATGTACGATCCTATTGAAGAACGCCAGCCCATGCTGGCGTTTTTTATGACTGTCCTTTAGTCACAGTGCCCGGTGGTTCAGAGTCCCAAGCGCTGTTTCAAATCCAGGGAGTATTCCTGCCACTGGGCGAGGACTTTGAGTTGCTCCGGAGTCGCTTTCAGTGAGCGCTCGACCAGTGCACGACTGAACGCCTTGAGTGTATTGGGCGCGCCGGCTTCGGGATCACTCAGGCGCAATCGGCAAAACGCTTGCCAGCGTTGCTGTTCGACAGCGCTCAACGTTTCGGCAAAGTTGCGGGCGCGATAGCGGAAGAGTAATTCGGGCAACCGCGCATCGTCGAACGGCCAGACATCGGTGGCCAGTTGCTGCGGCTCTGCCGTTCTCACCTGTTCGCAGAGACGCCGGTCGCGATCATTGATGAAGCCGTCGTATAACTGTTGCTCTGGGTCCTCGCTGGCCGCGAAGTTCTCACTCGAATAAACGCTTTTCAACTTGTCTTGCCAGATCGCTTGCCCGTCGTTTAACGCCGCCACTCGGGTTTTATAAACATCCATATCGATCTGCAGGCGCTGCCGATCTTCTTCACGCAGCACGCTCAGCGGGGCGATGACGGGGCACTTATTCACATGCAAAAGTTTGAGCGGAATCGGTAATTGGCCGTCGAGCAGATCCTCGCGGCGGGTATATAAACGCTGGCGCAAACTCTCGCCGTCTTCGTCCAGCAAAGGGCTGTGGTCATGAAAGAGGTCACATACGATCAACGCGTTTCGGTTGACCGGATGCCAGGCCAGCGGAAGTACCACGCTCACATAACTACGCGCGGCAGAAAACCGACCGGATATATGTACGAGCGGCTGCATCAGTCGAATCTGATCCTGCACCTTGTGCTTGTTGCGCAACTCAAACAGGTAACTGTAGAGCTTCGGTTGTTTGTCACGGACCAGACGCGCCAGCGCAATCGTTGCACGGACGTCGGACAACGCATCATGGGCATGGCCATGGTCGATCCCGTTGGCCGCGGTCAACCGCTCCAGTTTCAGCGTGACCCGTCCGTCTTCTTCCGGCCAGACAATGCCCTCCGGACGCAGCGCATAGGCCGTGCGCACCACATCGATCAAATCCCAGCGACTGTTACCGCCTTGCCACTCACGGGCATAGGGATCGAAGAAGTTGCGGTAAAGACTGTAGCGGGTCATCTCATCGTCAAAGCGCAGGGTGTTGTAGCCTGCGCCGCAGGTGCCGGGCCGTGACATTTCAGCGTGGAGCCGAGTCATGAAATCCGCTTCACACAGGCCCTTTTCCGCGAGCCGCTGCGGTGTGATCCCCGTGACCAGACAGGCCGCCGGGTGAGGCAGGATGTCGTCACTGGGCTGGCAATAAAGATTGATCGGCTCGCCGATCTCGTTGAGCTGATCATCGGTGCGAATGCCCGCCACTTGCAGCGGCCGATCATTACGGGGATTGATCCCGGTGGTTTCGTAGTCGTACCAGAAGATGCTGGAAGTCACGGGCTGATCCTGAACAAAGACCGGTCGAGTCTAACAGATGCCCTTATGCATCAGCCCTCACCGCCGCCTTTGGATCGCAGAGGATATCGCGACACAGTTTGTGGGAAAGTGACGGCGCTCAAGAGCAAGCAAGTTGTAACAGGACACTTCCCACGCATCTGCCAGAATCATCCGGTTGCTTAGCCACCTCCGCGTGGCTAGCATCAAACCTCTTTCACCGGCGTACCTTTATTTATGTCCCCCACGCGTGCAGAGCCCAGCATGACTGCCCCGCCGCCAGCGCTGGATACCCGCGTACGCATCGAAACGCCTGAAGGCATCGATCTCGTACTGCGCCCGGCCGGCGTCATCTCCCGCTCGCTCGCATTTGCCATCGACCTGATGATCCGTGGTGTCGTGCTCGGCACGCTGTTCTTTCTGCTGGGTACGCTGGGGGACTTCGGGACCGGGCTGTTCATGCTCGCGCTGTTTCTCGGAACATGGGGCTATATGGTGCTCTTCGAAGTACTGAACCAGGGGCGCACGCCAGGCAAACAGATCATGGGGCTGCGCGTCGTTCACGATGACGGCACACCGGTCGGCTGGGCTGCGTCGGTATTGCGCAACCTGCTGCGTTTTGTCGACATGCTGCCGTTCGGCTACTGTGTGGGTGGGTTTGCGTGCCTGCAGCACTCGCACTTCAAACGCCTTGGCGATCTTGCCGCAGGCACTTTGGTGATCTACCGGGACCTGCCTGCGCAGCGGCCGGCATTGATTGAGGCCACTGCGTATCTCCCGCCCTTGCCTCTCACCTTGCAAGAACAACGTGTCATCAGCGCATTTGCAGAGCGGCAAGGCTCGCTGTCCCCCGCCAGAGCTCAGGAACTTGCCGCGATCCTCACACAGCCGTTGCAGCTGTCTTCCACTGCAGATCCACATCACCCGGTCCGGCAGTTGAATGGCATTGCTCGCAGCCTGGTCGGTGCCCCATGACGCGGGAATCGGCATGAAGCAGAATCTGTTCGAGCAGCGCCATCAGGAGAGCTGGCAACGCTTTGCGGCACGGCTTGACGACCTGGAGCGCAGCCGCCGCAAAAGCGAATCTGCCGTCGGGTTC
Source organism: Pseudomonas sp. ME-P-057 (assembly GCF_030208975.1). Classification (NCBI taxonomy): domain Bacteria; kingdom Pseudomonadati; phylum Pseudomonadota; class Gammaproteobacteria; order Pseudomonadales; family Pseudomonadaceae; genus Pseudomonas; species Pseudomonas sp. ME-P-057. The sequence goes on along the minus strand of NZ_JARVSX010000023.1, from coordinate 216,300 downwards.
AGCCGGGAGTATCGGCAGATCTGCCAGCACCTGGCGCTGGCGCTCGACCGCGGATACACAAGCTATCTGGTTGAGGAGCTCCAGCAGCTTGCGACGCGCGGCCACCAGCAGCTGTATCGCCATAGAAGCCACTTCGCCGTGCAATTGCTTGGCTTTGTCCTCGCGGAGTTCCCGCGTGCGGTGCGTGCCGAATGGCGCTGGGTGGCGCTCGCCGGGCTGTTGTTCTTCGGCAGCCTTATGCTCATGGGGCTTCTGGTCTACGGTTCTGCGGACCTGATATACAGCCTGGTCAGCCCCGCCGATGTCGCTGAAATGCATGCCATGTACGAACCCGCTGCACGGCGCATCGGCCAGGTCGTCGAGCGCACGTCGAGTACCGACGGGTTGATGTTCGGGTACTACGTCATGCACAACGTCGGCATCGCTTTCCAGACATTCGCCAGCGGTGTGTTCTTCGGTATCGGCAGCCTGTTTTTTCTGTTCTTCAACGGCGTAATGATCGGAGCGGTTGCAGGCCATCTGACGCAGGCAGGCCTTGGCAATACGTTTTGGCCGTTCGTGGCGGGGCACAGCGCCTTTGAACTGACAGGCATCATGCTGGCGGGCGCTGCCGGGCTGAAACTGGGCTGGGCGCTGGTCTCTCCCGGCCGCCTGCGCCGAAGTGAAGCCCTTCGCGGCGCTGCAGTCATCAGCGTGCGACTGATCGGCGGCGTAATGATGTTCCTATTGATCGCGGCGTTTATCGAAGCGTACTGGTCGTCGATGACCTGGCCGTCAGCGGGGGCTAAATATCTGGTGGGTGCCGCGCTGTGGTTGCTGGTCTGCACCTATCTGACTCTTGCCGGACGCACGCCCCATGCGCCTGATTGACGCCAGCGTGGCCATTCGCCCGCGCACACCCTGGGAAGCCCTGGACCTCGGAGTACTGCTGGCTCAGAAGCACCGCACCTTGTTGATGCTCAGTTGGGCCATTGTCACGTTGCCTCTCTTCACGCTGCTGACGGTGCTGCTATGGGACTACCCCTCGCTGGCAATCCTCGTATTCTGGTGGCTGAAACCTGCGTACGAGCGTCTGCCGCTGCTGATCCTGTCGCAGGCACTGTTTGGTTCGGCACCTTCTTTGAAGCAGGCACTGAAACACTTCCCCTCGGTGCTCAAGCCGCAATTGATTGCAAGCCTGACCTGGCGCCGTTTCAGCCTCAGCCGCGCCTTCTTTCAGCCGGTGCAACAACTCGAAGGCCTCGACGGCCTGCCGCGTGCGCATCGCCTGGCCGTGCTCGGCCAAAACAACGTCATGATCGCGCGATGGTTAACTGCGGCGGGCAGCGCGATCGAACTGACCTTCTGGCTCGGACTGATGGTGCTGTTCTACGCGATGATCCCGCCGCAGATCGAAGCGGACTGGTCCTGGCGCAGCCTGCTGGACGTTGAAGGTGAGTGGAACTGGCTGGAGCATCTGACCAACGGGTTTTATGCTCTGGTACTGGTCGTCTGGGGGCCGGTTTATGTCTCGTGCGGGTTTGCGCTTTACCTTAATCGGCGAACCACGCTGGAGGCATGGGACATTGAACTGGGGTTTCGCAAACTCCGGCAGCGTGTCCTTGGCAGCGCGCTGACGATCCTTTTGAGCAGTTTTCTCACTGTGGCCTTGCTGCCCGTTCCGGCAATGGCGGACTTATCAGAGGCCGAAGCGGTTCCCGCCGAGTCGGGCTACAGCTGCCCGCTGCCCCCACTGGATAACCCACAGACCGACCTCGACGCAGCACCGCCGGATTCGCCGCGCCTGCTTGCCCAGCCCTTGACCAGCGAGGCATCACGGGGCGCTGTCCACTCAGTGCTGGAGCAACCCCCCTTCAAGAACCCGAAAGTGGAGTCCGGCTGGCGCCTCGCGCAGACCGGGCACCGTGCTGGTTCCAGGGCGACGCCTGACTGGATCGCGCAGCTTGTGGTGAGCCTGCTGAACGTAGGTAAAACCCTGTCGGCGGCATTCGAGGTGTTGTTGTGGTCGCTGCTCGTCCTGACGTCCGCGTGGGTAATCTGGCGATATCGGGCATGGCTGGCGACGTTCGTCGGAAGAACTCCGACCAGACGTGCCCGCTCCACGAACGCCCCTCAGCAACTGTTCGGCCTGCAACTTCGCGCTGAGACCCTGCCGGCAGACGTCGCAGCCGCAGCCGAGAAACTCTGGCTTACGTCGCCTCGCGAGGCTTTGGGCCTGCTGTACCGGGCGCTGCTGAGCCGCCTGGTGACCGACTACCGCCTGCCTCTTAAAACTGCCGACACCGAAGGCCAGATACTGGCGCGCATCGCCGAACTCAACCAGCCGAGCCTCAATGAATTCAGCAGCGAGCTGACGCGGCATTGGCAGAATCTTGCCTATGGGCATCAAACTCCGCCTGAGCAGGCGCGGCACTCGCTCTGCGAAGGCTGGCGGAAGCTGTTCACGCCCGGGGTCACGGCATGAGTCGGCGATGGATCATCGGGCTGGTCGTTATGCTGATGTTGGTGAGCGTGGCCATTGCCAGTGTCCCCCTATTCAAGCGTCTGGAGCGCTATCAGGAAACCGTCGATCAGGGTCCGTCTCCCGAAGCACGAGCCAATCCTTACCTCGCCGCGCAGACGTTTCTGCGCAAGCAAGGCATGGAAGTAAAGAATGCCCAGACGCTGACGACCCTCCCGGAGCTTGGCAAGCAGCCGCAGACACTGATGCTCCTGGACTCACGGGAAAACATGACACCTTCCGAGGTCAACCGCGTACTGGCGTGGGCACGTTCCGGCGGCCGGCTGCTGTTTGTTGCCGAGCAGATATGGGATGAAGACCGTGGCAACAGCGGTGATCTCCTGCTGGATGCGCTGCAGCTTCGCCAATTCCTGTCCCGAGACCTTCAAGAACAGGACCGCGAGCGGCAGCGCGCCCAAATCAAACCTGTCATCCCGCTGAGCGTCCCGGAACTTCAGGCTCCGGAAATGCCCTGGCCTGAGCTGACCCGACTGTACGTCCAGAACGAAAACGACCCGGCGTACATGAGCTTCGATCCGGCATTCCATCTTGATGACCCTGAGGACCATGCGCGGTCGTGGGCCAACAGCGCCGACGCCACGCATCTGCTGCAGATGGTTTACGGCAACGGGCTGATCACCGTGGTGACCGACGCCGAGCTTTGGAAGACCGACGCCATCGGTGGATACGACAACGCCTGGCTGCTCTGGTATCTAAGCCAGGACAGCACCGTCACGATGTTGCTGCGCACCGATCACGACAACCTGTTCGGCTTGCTCGGGAAGTACTTCCCCCAGGCATTGTTTGTCTTGGCGCTGTGTCTGGTGGCGGTCGTCTGGCGTGCCGGCACGCGCCACGGCCCGATGGTGCCACCCCATGATCGCGGGCGACGGCAGCTCAGCGAACACCTGCGTGCCAGTGCCGATTTCATCCTTCGCCGCGAAGGTCACCACGCTGCGCTGCGTGCCCTGCAACGGGACATCTTCACTCGCGCCCGGCAACGTCACCCAGGCTTTGAAACGCTGGCGGTGACCGAACAATGGCAAACACTGGCGCGCATGACAGGTCAGTCCACCAGCAGCGTCGGCAAGGCCCTACGACCCCGGCCCGAGCAGCGCCTTTCCAGCAGCGAATTCACCCGTCAGGTTGCCTACCTGCAAACCCTCAGGAATGCCTTATGAGCGATCAACCGACCGAGCCGAGCCACGTCACCCATGAGCTTCATCCTGGCGAGCCGACCCGGGATACAAGAGACGCTGAACCTCAAGCCGCTCCCACCAGTAATCCGGCGCAGCAGCGTCAACGGGCAATTCATCTGGCGCAGGCGGTGCGACACGAACTTCAAAAAGCGCTCATCGGGCAGGATGCCGTCATCGATGACGTGCTGACTGCCCTGATCGGCGGTGGCCATGTGTTGCTCGAAGGCGTACCCGGTCTGGGCAAGACACTGCTGGTGCGGGCACTGGCCCGGTGCTTTGGCGGCGACTTTGCGCGCATTCAGTTCACACCCGACCTGATGCCCAGCGATGTCACCGGCCACGCCGTTTATGACATGCAAAGCGAGCAATTCAAGCTGCGCAAGGGGCCGCTTTTTACCCACCTGCTGCTTGCCGACGAGATCAACCGCGCGCCGGCGAAGACCCAGGCGGCGCTGCTTGAAGCGATGCAGGAACGCCAGGTCACGCTGGAAGGCCGCGCCCTTGCCGTCCCGCAACCGTTTATGGTGCTCGCGACGCAGAACCCGATCGAGCAGGAAGGCACTTATCCGCTGCCCGAAGCCGAACTAGACCGTTTCATGCTCAAGGTGCGCATGGACTACCCTCAGGCGGAGCAGGAACTGGAAATGGTGCGCCAGGTAACCCGCTCAACGCGTTCCGACATGCTTGATGTGCAGCCATTACGCACGCTGCTGCAAGCCCGGGATGTGCAGGCACTGCAACGAATCGCCAGCGAGCTGCCGGCAGATGATCAGGTGCTTGATTACGCCGTGCGGCTGGCACGGGCGACGCGCACCTGGCCCGGCCTCGCGCTGGGGGCAGGCCCGCGGGCGTCCATCGCTCTGGTCAGGGGAGCCCGTGCGCGAACGCTGCTGCGCGGTGGAGAGTTTGTCCTGCCCGACGACATCAAGAGCTGCGCGCTGGCGGTGCTGCGTCATCGGGTGCGGCTCGCACCTGAACTGGACATGGAAGGGACGACCGTGGATCAATTGCTCAAGCAACTGCTGGATCAGGTGGCAGCGCCGCGCCGATGAAGTCACTGCTCACGCCGTCAAAACCCCTGCTTGGGTGGCTGGCCGTTCTGCTCGGCGTATCCCTGTTGCTCGGCGTGTTGCAGGCCCTTGGGCGAGGCCCGGTTGCAAAGCTGGATGGTCTTTTCTGGGTTCTGCTTTCGCTGCTGACTGTCGTGGCTGTGCTGGATGCGCTCTGGCTGTGGCGCCTCCCGTCCCCTCGGATCAAGCGCCATATGAGCAGCAGCCTGGCGATGGGACGCTGGAGCGAAGTGCGCGTTGAACTGGAACACGATTCACCGCGCGCCCTTTCGTTGTCGCTCTTTGATCACGGGCCTTCGGAGCCGCACGCACGCTACGAAACCGTGAATCTGCCGCAGCACGTCGTTTTGCGTCCGCAGCGCACAGCTCAGCTGACCTATCGACTGCGCTTCGCCAGTCGAGGTGATTTCTCGCTCGAGCAAACCGAAATCCATATCCGCAGCCCGTTACGCCTGTGGTTCTCCAGGCGCTATCTGCCAGATGTCAGCACCGTTCGGGTGTACCCCGATTTCTCGCGGCTGCACAACGGGCAGCTGCCAGGCGTCGAAAACTGGCTCAGGCAGATGGGTGTTCGTCAGCATCCACGACGGGGGCTGGGGCTGGAATTCCATCAACTTCGTGAGTTTCGCGAAGGCGACAGCCTGCGCCAGATTGACTGGAAAGCCACGGCGCGGCATCGCGCGCCCATCGCCCGGGAATATCAGGACGAACGCGATCAGCAGATCCTCTTCATGCTCGATTGCGGTCGACGCATGCGCAGCCAGGACGCAGACCTGTCGCATTTCGACCACGCACTGAACGCCTGCCTGCTGTTGGCCTACGTGGCGTTGAGGCAGGGCGATGCAGTGGGTGTTTCAACGTTCGCAGGGGATAAGGACCGCTATCTTGCGCCGGTCAGAGGCGCGAGCCGACTGAATGTGCTGTTGAACCAGCTTTACGACGTGAACGCGACCCAGCGTCCTGCCGACTACGCTGCGGCGGTGAACAGGCTGCTCGCGCGTCAGAAACGCCGCGCTCTGGTGGTAATGATCACCAACCTGCGGGACGAAGATGACGAGCAGCTGTTACAAGCAGTCAAGCAACTGAGCCGTCACCATCGCGTGCTGGTCGCCAGCCTGCGCGAGGGCGTGCTCGACGATCTGCGCCGGACACCGGTGCAGACGTGGCAACAGGCTATGGATTATTGCGGGGCGATTGAGACGGTCAGCGCCCGAGGGGAGCTGCATGATCGGTTGCTCGCCAACCGGATCCCGGTTCTCGACGTGCGCCCCAGTGAACTGGGGCCCGAGTTGGTGAGCCGTTACATGAGCTGGAAAAAAGCTGGCGCGTTATAAAGCGCCAGTCCTCAAGCGGAGGCTTCCAGCGAGTAGAAGCTGAAATAACGCTGCAACGCCTGGATCAGCACGAAGTATTCAGCCGGCGCTGTCTGCAAGCGAAAACCGGAATCGAACACCCGTGGGGTTTCATCTTCCTGGCACCAGAGGCAGCTCGCATCAATATCGATGTTGTACAAACCGTTCTTGCCGTCCGGTACCTTGAGGCGCAACTGAAAATCGGCCCCGACCAGAATGGGCAGATCACTGATCAGCATCAGACCCTGCTCCGACACGTTTCCCAGACAGCCCATCGGTCTGTCGGTGTACCGGTTGAACACTTGCAGGTAGTAAGGCAGTTGATGACGCTCTATTCGTCTTTCGTTCAGCATTCGGACACTCGCCCTGAGATGACCATTGAGCATGGCCGCGCTAGTGCTTTGGGATTCGCTCGCACGGAACTGCCAGACCCGTGTAATGCCAGAATCCATCATTGAAAAAACGATGACGTTCTCTGACTCAGCCGGCATGGGCAAAAGTCACTGCTGCCCATCCGATTTACCGATAAACGCAAACATCGCCATGCATTGAGCAACGACGGCATTCGCCACCGATGCTTAATACTTAGCTCCCTACCCATCGCAGCCTAGCTCAGGTTTCTCGGATATCCACCCGAAAACGTAACCGTACATCCACTCGGGTGTAACTAGCGTGACGCAGGCCGTGGCGTCGCGGGCGGCGCCAGGTTGTCGTGGCCCAGCTGATGAAGCGTATCGAGGCGGGCCTTGGCCCGGAACGCGTACTCGCTTTCGGGGTATTGAGTGATGATGAACTGGTAGGTCTGGACCGCGTCCATGTAGAACTTCTGGCGTTCCAGGCACTGGCCGCGCAACATCGAGACCTCAGGCTGCACATAGCGACGGGAACGGCTTTCCCGGTCGACTTTGGACAAGTTGTACATCACTGCGTCACAGTCGCCTTGGGCGTAGGCGCGGTTGGCATTGTTCAAATGGCTGTTCATCGCCCAACGGGTGCAGCCACCCAAGGCCAACAGCGCCACTAATATCATCACGATTCGCATGAGAGTCTCCTGTGTTCAGCCCTTGTATCGGCGTATCGACCAATTTCTTCAAGGCCGATTTGCGCCCCCGCACACCGCCCTGTGACCAGCGATTCGGCGCCCGGGTAGTGCAAACGAACAATGACTACAGAGCAATACAGTAGTAGCCTCTCGCTGCGCTTCATTTAAGGAGTTTGTGCATGACCGTTCGCCGCACCAAAATCGTAGCCACACTGGGCCCTGCCAGTAATTCGCCGGAAGTCATCGAGAAGCTGATTCTCGCCGGCCTGGACGTCGCCCGCCTGAACTTCTCCCACGGCACGCCCGACGAGCACAAGGCTCGCGCGAAGCTGATCCGCGACATCGCCGCCAAGAACGGCCGATTCGTCGCGTTGCTGGGCGACCTGCAAGGCCCGAAGATCCGCATCGCCAAATTCGTCAACAAGAAGATCGAGCTGAAGGTGGGTGACAAATTCACCTTCTCCACCAGCCATCCTCTGACCGAAGGCACTCAGGACATCGTTGGTATCGATTACCCCGATCTGGTCAAGGATTGCGGCGTCGGCGACGAGCTGCTGCTGGACGACGGGCGCGTGGTCATGCGCGTTGACACCCAGACTGCCGATGCACTGCATTGCACCGTGACCATCGGCGGTCCGCTGTCGGATCACAAAGGTATCAACCGTCGCGGCGGCGGCCTCACGGCGCCAGCGCTGACCGAGAAAGACAAGCAGGACATCAAGCTCGCCGCCGAGATGGACCTGGACTATCTGGCCGTTTCGTTCCCGCGCGACGCTGCCGACATGGAATACGCGCGCAAACTGCGTGACGAATCCGGTGGTACCGCTTGGCTGGTGGCGAAGATCGAACGCGCCGAAGCCGTGGCAGACGACGAAACCCTCGACGCGCTGATTCGCGCCAGTGATGCGGTCATGGTTGCCCGCGGCGACCTGGGCGTGGAAATCGGCGACGCCGAGCTGGTGGGCATCCAGAAAAAAATCATCCTGCACGCCCGTCGTCATAACAAGGCGGTCATTGTTGCGACGCAGATGATGGAGTCGATGATCTCCAGCCCCATGCCGACTCGCGCTGAAGTATCGGACGTGGCCAACGCCGTGCTCGACTACACCGACGCGGTCATGCTGTCGGCAGAAAGCGCCGCCGGCTCCTACCCGGTAGAAGCCGTTGAAGCGATGGCGCGGATCTGCGTCGGCGCCGAGCGTCATCCGACCGGCAAGACCTCCAGCCACCGCATCGGTCACTCGTTCACCCGTTGTGACGAAAGCATTGCGCTGGCCGCCATGTACACCGCCAACCACTTCCCTGGCGTGAAAGCGATCATCGCGTTGACCGAAAGTGGCTATACGCCGCTGATCATGTCGCGCATCCGTTCTTCGGTGCCGATCTACGCCTTCTCCCCGCATCGCGCCACTCAGGCGCGCGCGGCGATGTTTCGCGGCGTTTACACCATCCCGTTCGACCCGGCGGCCCTGCCGGCCGGTCAAGTCAGCCAGTCGGCTGTGGATGAGTTGGTCAAGCGTGGCCTGGTTGAGCAAGGCGACTGGGTCATTCTGACCAAAGGCGATAGCTACCACACCATCGGCGGCACCAACGGCATGAAGATTCTGCACGTTGGCGATCCAATGGTTTAAGCAGCACCTCAGGACTGAAAAAGCCCCGCCTCGTGAGAGCGCGGGCTTTTTCGTTAACGCGGGTCAGCTCAGCCTTTCTCCACGAACACATCCGCCAGCAACTGCCCGCGCGGCAAGCCGGTGATGAACAGCCTTTTGGAAAATGCCTCGACGCTCGCGGGCGATCCGCACACCAGCGCGACCGTCTGACGGGATGTCACCCGTAACTCGCCAAGCAGCGTCGCAAGCTGCGCCGTCTCGACCGAGTCCACGGAGAGATTCGGGTGCCGGTGCGCCAACTCGTTCAGCGCCAGGTGCAAGTAATGCTCCTGCGTGTCTCGCGCCAGGTGCAGCAAGCGGATGTCACCCCGATGATCCTGCCGCAAAGCCTCTCGCAACAAGCCCCACAGCGGGCCCAACCCGGTGCCCGCCGCCAGCAGCAACAACGGCCGGTCCTGCCAGTCGGGATCGTAATGCAATGCGCCGCCGCGCAGCTCACCGAGGCGAACCGAATCGCCAGGCTGCAACGTACGGGCGACGTCGACGAAAGCACCCGGACGATGGCATTCGATATGAAACTCCAAAAACGGATCATCCCCCGGCACGCTCGCCAACGAGTAGGGTCGCGCGACGCCGCTCGCGGTCCACAGCACCAGATGCTGGCCAGCGCGATAGCGCAGCGTCCGCTCAGGGGAGAGGCGCAGGCGCAAAACCGATGGGCTTAGCCAGTCCGCCGCCGTGACCTGCGCTGGCAAGCCATCGTTCAAGGGGTCGAAAACTTCGACGGCCAGGTCGTCGAAGACTCGGCACTGACACGCCAGTCGCCAGCCCTGGGCACGTTTTTCAGCGCTCAGTGCCTCGGGCGCGGCGTCCAGCGGTTCGCCCGAAATGCAGCGCACCATGCACGCGTGGCAACTGCCGGCGCGACAGCTGTAGGGCACCGAAAACCCAGCCTCGTTAAGGGCGTCGAGCAGATTGCTGGCAGGCGCGACCGACCATCGTCGGCCGCCTGCACGGACATCAGGCATCGGCGTAATCCCAGGCGCCGTGACAACGGTTGCGGCCCTGATGCTTGGCGCGATACAGCGACTGGTCGGCGCGCTGCAATGCCCGATCCATAAGGTCGCCGCGCTCGATCACGGACATGCCGATCGAAAGGCTCAGGTCCAGCTCGGGAAATTCGGGCAGCGTGACGCGGGTGAACGCCAGCCTGATGCGCTCGCAGCAATCGACCAATTGCGCACGCGTGCAGCGCGGGATCAGCAGCACGAACTCCTCACCACCATAGCGCGCGAGAATATCGTCGGAACGCAGGCATTGCGCCGCGATTTTGCCGAACATCTGCAGCACCCGGTCACCGGCCGCGTGGCCGTGAATGTCGTTGACCCGCTTGAAATGGTCAAGATCGATCAAGGCCAGCCCGGCGGTGTAATTGCCGTCCATGTGCTCCAGCTCGCGGGTGGCAATGCGCAAGAAGTGACGGCGGTTATAGAGATTGGTCAGTTCGTCGGTGGAGGCCAGTTCCTCGAGCTGCAGCATCATCCCGCGAAGGGTTTCCTGGTGCGCCTGCAGGGTAATCCGGCGCTGATGCATACGGTTTCGCGAGTTCTGCACGAACCGCGCAAACAGGCACAGCCAGGAGAAAACGATAAACAGCGCACAGGTTTGAATCACGGCAAGGCCCGGATCAGCGAGTCGTCCGTGGCTGGCGTCCCAGAGATTGACGCCGGCGAATCCCAGCAGCGCAAAAAAAGCGCACCGGGCGAAGACACTGGGCCGCAAATGAAACAGCCCGAACATCAGCACCAACACGTACACCACCAGAAAGGTGCCGCGCGCGGACTCGACGTGGCTGATCAGAAACGTCTGCCAGCCCAGCCCCACTAGCACCTGGAATTCGGTCAGGCTGGGGTCTTTGAAACGCCGGTTGTATCCGCCAAAGAACACCAGGCTCAAGGCAGCCTGGCAGAAGAGCACCAGCACACTGGTGCACCAGATGCCGAAGAAAGACGCATGGTAATAGCCGGTAAAATAGGCCATCCATACGAGCATCAGCCCCAGCACGTAGGTGCCGGTAGCAAGTGCGAAGCGTTTCAGCAATAAACGCTGGATGGTTTGGGCAGTCACTCGTTGACTCATCATGGGTATTAAGGATCCGTCCCGTACCGGCAAGATGACCTGTACTACTTTAAGCCACCAGATCAAGGCAATTCTGCGCCATGCGCGGTAATGCAGGCAGCTTGCCACTGTAGTGCTTGCGCCAAAAAATGACTATTCAAATTCCTGTCTTCCAGACAGCCGTAACGATCTGTTTCATCCATGTATCAGTCAGCGTGTCGAGCGATGAGGACTGTTGATTCATCGCCAGCAGATGTACCTGATCCGGCCTCGGGTTATACTGCCGCGCCTTTTTCAAGCCGACTGCCGATGTGTCGCCCGGCTATCCGACACCTGATCATGATGCAGGCGTCTGATATTAGCGGTACTGTCGCCACCCGCAAATCGAATGTTCCCGCCAAATCAGAGGAGCGCGCCCAATGACCGTGATCAAGCAAGATGACCTGATCCAGAGTGTCGCTGACGCCTTGCAGTTCATTTCCTACTACCACCCCGTGGATTTCATCCAGGCCATGCACGAGGCCTACCTGCGTGAAGAATCCCCCGCTGCACGCGACTCCATGGCCCAGATTCTGATCAATTCGCGCATGTGCGCCACCGGCCACCGCCCGATCTGCCAGGACACCGGCATCGTCACCGTTTTTGTCCGCGTCGGCATGGACGTGCGCTGGGATGGCGCCACCATGGGCCTGGACGACATGATCAACGAAGGCGTGCGTCGCGCCTACAATTTGCCGGAAAACGTCCTGCGCGCCTCGATCCTCGCCGATCCGGCCGGTGCCCGCAAGAACACCAAGGACAACACCCCTGCCGTGATCCACTACTCCATTGTCCCCGGCAATACCGTGGAAGTGGACGTGGCGGCCAAAGGTGGCGGCTCGGAAAACAAATCGAAAATGGCGATGCTCAACCCCTCCGACTCGATCGTCGACTGGGTGCTGAAAACCGTGCCGACGATGGGTGCTGGCTGGTGCCCGCCGGGCATGCTGGGGATCGGCATCGGCGGCACCGCCGAGAAAGCGGCAGTCATGGCCAAGGAAGTCTTGATGGAATCCATCGACATCCACGAGCTGAAGGCACGCGGCCCGTCGAACAAGCTGGAAGAAATGCGTCTGGAGCTGTTCGAGAAGGTCAACCAGTTGGGCATCGGTGCCCAGGGCCTCGGCGGTCTGACCACCGTGCTCGACGTCAAGATCATGGATTACCCGACCCACGCCGCCTCGCTGCCGGTCTGCATGATCCCCAACTGTGCCGCCACCCGTCACGCTCATTTCGTGCTCGATGGCTCCGGCCCTGCTTCCCTCGAAGCGCCGCCGCTGGATGCCTACCCTGAGATCGTCTGGGAAGCCGGCCCGTCGGCCCGCCGCGTCAACCTCGACACCCTGACACCGGAAGACGTGCAGAGCTGGAAGCCGGGCGAAACCGTCCTGCTCAACGGCAAGATGCTCACCGGCCGCGACGCCGCGCACAAGCGCATGGTTGAAATGCTCAACAAGGGTGAAAGCCTGCCGGTGGACTTGAAAGGCCGGTTCATCTACTACGTTGGCCCGGTCGATCCGGTCGGTGACGAAGTGGTGGGGCCTGCCGGTCCTACAACGGCCACGCGTATGGACAAATTCACTCGTCAGATCCTTGAGCAGACCGGCCTGTTGGGCATGATCGGCAAGTCCGAGCGCGGCCCGACCGCCATCGAAGCGATCAGGGACAACAAAGCCGTTTACCTGATGGCCGTCGGTGGCGCCGCTTATCTTGTGGCGCAGGCCATCAAGAAATCCCAGGTACTGGCTTTCCCGGAACTGGGCATGGAAGCGATCTACGAGTTCGAGGTCAAGGACATGCCGGTCACTGTCGCGGTCGACAGCAAGGGCGAGTCGGTTCACATCACCGGTCCTGCCATCTGGCAGAAGAAGATCAGTGAGAGCCTGGCGGTGGAAGTGCAGTAAGCGTTTCGAGCGTTAAAACGAAAAAGCCCGACCTGCGTGTCGGGCTTTTTTGTGGGCCACGGTTGATTGTGGGCTAACCGCGCCGATCCAGCACATTGACCACCAACCGGTCCAGCCACCCCCACACACGCTGTTGCACCCGCCGCCACAAGGGCCGGGATTTCCAGTCCTTCAGGCTGACTTCGCTGCTCACGGCAAAATCACGGGTGAAACTGTCGGCCACCGCAAGGGTAAGCGCCGGGTCGATCGCCTCAAGGTTGGCTTCCAGATTGAAGCGCAGATTCCAGTGGTCGAAGTTGCACGAACCCACACTCACCCAATCGTCGATCAGCACCATCTTCAGGTGCAGGAAGCACGGCTGGTATTCGAATATCCTCACCTGCGCCTTGAGCAAGCGCGGGTAGTAACGGTGGCCGGCGTAGCGAACCGATGGGTGATCGGTGCGCGGTCCGGTCAGTAACAGGCGCACGTCTACGCCACGCGAGGACGCACGACGCAGCGCACGGCGGACTTTCCAGGTGGGCAGGAAATAAGGCGTCGCCAGCCAGATGCGCGTTTCAGCGGTATTCAGGGCGCGTACCAGCGACTGCACAATGTCCTTGTTCTGGCGGGAGTCGGCATACGCCACGCGCCCCAGTCCCTCTCCGCCAACCGGCGCTCTGGGCAGGCGCGGCAAGCCAAACTTCTCCGCTGGCCGCCATGCCCGTCGCCGGGGGTTGGCGTGAAACTGCCGGTCGAACAGCATTTGCCAGTCCACCACCATGGGGCCGCGGATTTCGACCATGACCTCATGCCATTCACTGCTGTTCACGTCCGGGCGCCAGAATTCGTCAGTCACACCCGTGCCGCCCACCACCGCCAGCTCTTTATCGACCAGCAGCAGCTTGCGGTGATCTCGATAAAGGTTGCGCAGGCCTCGCCGCCAATGGACAGGGTTATAGATCCGCAAAATCACTCCGGCCTCGGTCAGCCGTTTGCGCAGGCCGATCGTGAACGCCGCCGAGCCGAAGCCATCGAACAGGCAGCGCACAATCACGCCGCGCTGCGCCGCACTCACCAGCGCCTGCACCACCGCTTCGGCACACGCCCCGGCTTCCACCAGATACAGCTCGAGTTCGATTTGCTGCTGCGCGCCGTCGATGGCGGCGATCATTCGCGGGAAAAAAGCCGGGCCGTCAATCAGCAGGTCGAACTGGTTTTCTTCGCGCCACGGGAAGATCGCCCCCCTCATGAGCGAGTCGCCATGGCGATCAATTCGCAGGCATCGGTGGCACTTGAAGCGCAGGCAGGCAAAGAAGGAAGACGAATGGGCATGCGAACTCCAGAGGGTGCGATGGGCAACCCTATCCGCCTGTCTGACCGCTGGCAAACTTCAACGTTCTATGGCACTGGCGGCAACAACCGGCAGCCCTGTCGCGGGCCCTCCCACTGCGCAGTGCTCTCGCGGCCCAGCCCTGTGGCGGTGATGCGCTTGCTCAGGCTGTCTTCGTCAATCGTGCTGGGCAGCCACTGCTTGACGTAGCTGTGGCAATACTCCGCCGGCGCATTCATGACGAAGCGGCATGAGCAGTACTCCTTGGCGGTGTATGCGCTGATGATGCTGGGGAATACCTGCAGCTGCACGCGCCAGTTCCAGATCAGGCCGGCGATGATGACCAGCAACAATAAGACGAGACTGCTGAACGGGCGGCGTCGGATAAATGATTTGCGAGCGTTCATTTGTCACCCTCCCCGACTACAGCCTTCAGCGCCAGTTTCAGCAGTTGGTTGTGGTCATAGCTGCCGTCGCGATCGTCGGCGTATCGAACGATCACCAGCCCCGCGCTCGGGATGACGTAGAGCGCCTGCCCCCAATGCCCAAGCGCGACAAAGGTGTCGGCCGGTGCATCGGGCCACGGACCTGCTTTGCCGTCCGCCGTGGTGTTCAGCCACCAGTGTCCGCCCGGTGCTTCGTCCGTCGGGGTCAGGGATTTGAACGGCGCGAGGTTGAAATCGACCCAGGCCTTGGGCAGCAATTGGCGGTCCTGCCAGCGCCCGCCGCGCTCCATCAACAGGCCGATGCGCGCCAGGTCGCGGGCCGTCATGTACGCGTAGGACGACCCGACAAAGGTGCCGGTGGCGTCGCGCTCCCACGTCGCGCTGGTGATTCCGAGCAGTTCGAAGAGTGCGGTCCACGGGTAATCGGCGTAGGCGGTTTCCCCGACCATGGACTTCAGCGCGGCCGCGAGGACGGTGCTGTCGCCGCTGGAGTAGCGGTAGGAAGTGCCCGGCGCACTGGCGACGCCGTGCTCGGCGGTGTACCGCGCCATGTCGCCGCGTCCGCGGGTGTAGAGCATCGCCACCACGGATGAGTTGAGTGGCGCGTACTCATAGTCTTCCTGCCAGTCCAGCCCGGAAGCCCAGTGCAAAAGGTCCTGGAGCTTGATGTCGGGATGAACGTTGAACGGCGGATAAAACGTCGCCACCGGGTCTTCAAGCTTGAAACGGCCTTCGCCAAAGGCAACCCCGAGCACGCTCGCCAGAATGCTTTTGCTGATCGACCAGGTCAGGTGCGGGGTGTCTGCCCGGGTCACGCCGCCATAGCGTTCATACACCACTTCGCCGTTGTGAATGATCAGCAGCGCGTCCGTGCGCACGCCTTTGCGGGTGGCTTCGTCGCGGGCCGGGAAGGCGTAGCTCTCAAGGGCGGAAACGGCTTCATTTCGAGTAGTCGGTCGCTCGGACCACTGCGCGGAAGGCCAGGTTTCGGCGGCGGCAGAACAGCTGATGATCAACAGCGCGAGGGTAAACAGCAGGCGGGTCATGGAAGGCTCTCGGGCGCAGATGCAAGCAAACGTAACAGGGAATAATGACAGCGCCTTGAACGAAAGCTGAACGCCCACTGAACGCAACCCTTTGTCACGCAACCATCACCAAAGTTTAATGGGGGTGACACGGCCCCTCCCTAGCCTGAATCCGTACAGCAATGCTCGAACAATCAGTCGACCAGCCTGGACGAAGGCTGGATTACGGAGACGCCGCATGACTCAGATCGCCAGCATTCGAGACACCCGAACCGAACGTCGCCTGCAGGCTGAACGCCTGATCGGTGGGAAGGCCCTGCAGGAAGCACAGGCGTTGCGCTTCAGTGTGTTCAGCGGCGAGTTCAACGCCAGGCTCAAGGGTGCCGAACTGGGCCTGGACATGGATGATTACGACGTCCACTGCATGCACATCGGCGTGCGTGACCTGAGCAGCGGCCGCCTGGTCGCCACCACCCGCTTGCTGGACCACAAGGCGGCCAATAGGCTGGGCCGCTTCTACAGCGAAGAAGAATTCAGCCTGCATGGCCTCGGCCATTTGCAGGGCCCGATCCTCGAACTCGGCCGGACCTGCGTCGACCCGGCCTACCGCAACGGCGGCACCATCGCCGTGTTGTGGAGCGAGCTGGCGGAAATCCTCAACGAAGGCGGCTACAGCTACCTGATGGGCTGCGCGAGCATCCCGATGCAGGATGGCGGCGTGCAGGCTCACGCGATCATGCAACGCCTGCGCGAACGCTATCTGTGCACTGAACACCTGCGCGCCGAGCCAAAGAATCCGCTGCCGAAGATGGACCTGCCCAACAACGTGATCTGTGAAATGCCGCCCCTGCTCAAGGCCTACATGCGCCTGGGCGCGAAGATCTGCGGCGAACCGTGCTGGGACGAAGACTTTCAGGTTGCCGACGTGTTCATTCTGCTCAAGCGCGACGAGTTGTGCCCGCGCTACGCCCGCCATTTCAAGGCAGCGGTTTAATGAGCAGGTTGCGCAGCCATGCGCGTGTGGCCCGGGTGCTCTGGGTGATCGGCCTGGGTCTGGCCATCGCCGGCACGTTTACGTTGATGGAGCGCTCGCGCATCGGCAACTCAATGGTGCGTCGCCAGCGCTGGACTGCCTGGTTCATGAAGCGCCTGAGTGCGGCTCTGCCGTTCCGGGTGAAGGTGAGCGGCACCCTGCCGCGCGAGCCCATGCTGTGGGTGAGCAATCATGTGTCCTGGACGGACATTCCACTGCTGGGGATGCTGGCACCGCTGTCGTTCCTGTCCAAAGCCGAAGTGCGCACCTGGCCGGTGGCTGGCTGGCTGGCCCTGAAGGCCGGCACCCTGTTCATTCGCAGGGGTTCGGGCGACAGCAAGCTGATTCAGAAGCAAATGGGTCAGCATCTCGTCGCCAGGCATTCGCTGGTGATCTTCCCGGAAGGCACGACCACTGATGGCCGCAGCCTGCGCACCTTTCATGGCCGGTTACTCTCGAGCGCGATTGAAACCGGTGTGGCGCTGCAACCCGTGGCCATCCAGTACCTGCGCGACGGCCGCCCGGACCCCATTGCGCCCTTCATCGGCGACGACGATCTGCTGTCGCACTTGCGGCGGCTGTTCGCCAATGACGTGAGTGAGGTCCACATTCACCTGCTATCGCCCATCGCGTCTCGCGGCAAGGAACGTGCAGCGCTGGCGTTTGAAGCGCAGGACGCAGTGAAGGTCGCGCTGTTTGGTGAAGCGGCTCAGCCTGCCATGCCGCTGCGCTCTGCCGCCAAAGCGGCTTGAGCAAACGCGCGGACTTCAGGATAAAACGCGCTGAAGTCATCGCTTAGCGGTTGATACAACGCTTGCAGCTCTTCGTAGACGCCGGCCAGGCCTTCGGGGCGTGAAAGGCGTCGCGATATCCCCGCGAGGGCCGCGCCCACCACCGAAAAATCACGGTACGAACCGAGCCAGTCCTGGGCAGCCATGCGCGGTGCAACCAACGCCAGCCGCTCCGGCAGTACAGGTTCGTCAGCCAGCACGCGGTAAACCCTGGCCGTGAAGTCATCCAGCGGCTCATCGGAGTACCGATGCCAATCCCGCGCCAGGCAGTGATCGAAAAATACGTCCAGTGCAATGCCGGCATAGCGTCGGCGCGCTTCGGGAAATCTTCCCAGCGCCTGCTTGATCAGCGGATGCGAATCGGTGAACGCATCGATACGCCGGTGCAGCCGGATCCCCTGTTCGATATCGATGGGAAAACGACCGGGCAGCAGCCCCTTGACGAAGTCGCCGTACAAGCTGCCCAGCAATTGCGCTGGCGCCGGGCCGCCGAGGTGCAGGTGTGCGAGGTAATTCATGGGGCCTTGCCTTATTGCCGTCTGGCGGGAAACACCGCCGGCCTTGAATTCGTGGAGCGAAGTGGTTCGTGAAGCCTCCGTACATTCGCCATATTCAGCGCGGCTGTAAAGTGACTTTGCGCACACCCGACCGCCCGCGCGGTCACCTTTCGGAGCGATCAACCTCCCATTCATTAGCCCGATATAACCATCTGCGAGCGGCTAAGCACGACTTCATATTTGTATATCGCGATTTATAGATATAAAGTTCGCTCTTTCGCGATACAGCGCTACTGCCCTGAGAACGACATGCCAATCGACATCGACGAAATCATCAAAGCCCTCGCGCACCCGGTGCGGCGTCAAATCCTGGACTGGTTGAAAGATCCCGCGGCGACCTTCCCCGACCAGCATCACACGGTCGACGGCGGCGTCTGTGCCGGGCAGATCGACCAGCGCGCCGGACTGTCGCAATCAACGATTTCAGCGCACCTGGCGACCCTGCAGCGCGCCGGGCTGATCACCAGCCAGAAGCATGGCCAGTGGCATTTCTTCAAACGCAACGACGCCGTCATTCAGGCCTTCTTGCAGCAACTGGCCGAGCGGCTCTGAGCCCATCGCCACCTACCGATTCAGGAGACGCACGTGCCCCTTTCACTTCTAATTCTGGCCTTGAGCGCCTTTGCCATCGGGACGACCGAGTTCGTCATCATGGGTCTGCTCCCGGACGTCGCCCGCGACCTGGGCGTGAGCATTCCCGGTGCCGGCTGGCTGGTCACCGGCTACGCTCTGGGCGTCGCCATTGGCGCCCCCTTCATGGCCATGGCCACTTCAAGACTGCCGCGTAAGGCCGCACTGGTGACGCTGATGGGAATCTTCATCATCGGCAACCTGCTCTGCGCATTGTCCGGGGACTACAACATCCTGATGTTCGCCCGCGTGGTCACAGCGCTATGCCACGGGGCATTCTTCGGCATCGGCTCGGTGGTGGCGGCGGGTCTGGTGCCGGCCAACCGTCGTGCTTCAGCGGTTGCATTGATGTTCACCGGCCTGACCCTGGCCAACGTGCTGGGCGTGCCACTGGGCACCGCGCTGGGCCAGCAAGCCGGCTGGCGCTCGACGTTCTTCGCGGTAACAGTGATCGGCGTCATTGCCTTCATCGGCCTGATCCGCTTTCTGCCAAGCAAGCGGGACGAAGAGAAGCTCGACATGCGCGCCGAACTCGCAGCACTCAAAGGCGTGGGAATCTGGCTGTCGCTGAGCATGACGGCGCTGTTCGCGGCGTCGGTGTTCGCCCTCTTCACCTACGTTGCGCCACTGCTGGGTGAGGTCACCGGGGTCTCGCCTCTGGGGGTGACCTGGACGCTGATGCTGATCGGTCTCGGCCTGACGCTGGGTAACATTATCGGCGGCAAACTCGCTGACCGCCGGCTTGCCGCGACGCTCATCGGCGTGTTCATTGCCATGGCCGTGATTTCGACGGTGCTGAGCTGGACCAGCACGGCGCTGATCCCTGCCGAAGTCACCCTCTTCCTTTGGGCGACCGCTGCGTTCGCCGCTGTCCCTGCCTTACAGATCAACGTCGTGACCTTCGGCAAGGCTGCGCCCAATCTGGTGTCGACCCTGAACATCGGCGCCTTCAACGTGGGCAACGCGCTCGGCGCATGGGTCGGCGGCAGCGTCATTGCCCACGGCTTCGGCCTTACCACTGTCCCGCTGGCCGCCGGTGCGTTGGCCGTGCTGGCGCTGCTGGTGACCCTGATCAATTTTCGTCAGCGCAGCGATGCCGAGTTGGCGCCTGCGACGAGCTGATGCACCCGATATTTACAACTGCGGATCCACCCATTACCGATTCCACTGAGGACTTTATTCCGATGACCACGATTTTTGACCCCATCAAAATGGGCGACCTGGAATTGCCCAACCGCATCATCATGGCGCCGCTGACCCGCTGCCGCGCCGACGAAGGCCGAGTGCCCAACGCGATGATGGCCGAGTATTACGTCCAGCGCGCCTCGGCAGGCCTGATCATCAGCGAAGCCACTTCGGTGACGCCGATGGGCGTTGGCTACCCTGACACCCCGGGCATCTGGTCCAATGATCAAGTGCGCGGCTGGTCGAACGTCACCAAAGCGGTACACGCTGCCGGTGGCAAAATCGTCCTGCAACTGTGGCACGTCGGCCGTGTTTCTCATCCGAGCTACTTGAACGGCGAAACGCCAGTGGCCCCGAGCGCCATTCAGCCAAAAGGCCATGTGAGCCTGGTGCGTCCGCTGTCTGACTACGTGACGCCGCGTGCACTGGAGTTGGCCGAGATCGAGGAAGTCGTCGACGCTTATCGCATCGGTGCCGAGAACGCCAAAGCCGCCGGTTTTGACGGCGTAGAGATCCATGGCGCCAACGGCTATCTGCTCGACCAGTTCCTGCAAAGCAGCACCAATACCCGTACGGACGCCTATGGCGGTTCGTTGGAAAACCGCGCTCGTCTGCTGCTGGAAGTGACCGACGCTGCGATTGAGGTCTGGGGCGCCGGCCGCGTTGGCGTGCACCTGGCACCGCGTGCCGATTCCCACGACATGGGCGACGACAACCTGGCCGAAACCTTCACTTACGTGGCCAGTGAACTGGGCAAGCGCGGCATCGCCTTCATCTGCGCTCGCGAACGTGAACTCGACGACAGCCTTGGTCCACGCTTGAAAGAAGCCTTCGGCGGCGTGTTCATCGCCAATGAGAAATTCACCAAAGCCAGCGCCAACGAATGGCTCGCCAGCGGCAAGGCCGACGCCGTTGCATTCGGCGTGCCTTTCATTGCCAACCCAGACTTGCCTGCGCGCCTGGCCAAAGACGCACCGCTCAACGAACCTCATCCTGAAACCTTCTACGGCAAGGGCGCTGAAGGCTATCTGGATTACCCGACGCTGTAGGCTGCATCGCGCTTTACGTAGTAAAGCGACAATAAAAAGCCCCGACTCGAAAGAGCCGGGGCTGTTTTAAAACACGCTTTCCAACTTACTGCTCTGGATAATCAGTCGCCAGTATATTGCCTTCCGAATCCGTAACGGTGCCATCCGGAAACCTCCAGGTCCCGTCCGGATAACCAACCATGCCGTCGGGGTACATTACGCTTCCGTCAGTATATTGATAGGTGCCGTCCGGAAACTTGACCGTCCCGTCTCCATAAATAATGGTGCCGTCCAGATACTGGACGTTGCCATCGGCATCCGTCACGTACTCGCCGCCGGCATCCGCTATGCGGCCGTCCGGCAGTTGTTTGTCTCCGCTCGCCAGCAGATACGTCCCCACCGGATACAGCAAGGAGACAACACCGGTAATCGTATCAACCACCGACAGCACTTCAGCCAGACGAGGTGGGATCAACGGCTTGGGCGGGAGCACAAACGACGCGGGTGGTTTGACCGGCCCCTTGATCACGGGCTTGGTAGGACGCTGTCTAACAGATGACTGCACTGGTTTTACGGGTTTTACATCGGGCAGTCGGATTACCGGCGGCTTCTTCACCGGTGGCTTGGTAACCGGAGGCTTTTTAATGGGTGGCTTGTCGACTGGTGGCTTTTTAACGGGCGGCTTTTCGACCGGCGGCTTCTTCTTCACCGGAGGTTTGGTGCCGGCTCTGATCTTGGGCAGCTTGGCAGCATTTCGGGCCAGGCCCGCACCGCTGACGATGCTTTTAGTAATCGAAGAGCTTTGGCCGTGTTTAGTGTCGAAAGTTTTCATATTAGTCATCCTTGACTGGTGTAACGAATTAAATCATCGGAAGTTGTATAGTTGTTGTAAGGAGCTTCGACATTAATGCTCCTCAGCGAGTGAGTGGCAAATTAAATACAATTGCCAGCCACTGGTTAGAACACTAACTCAAAACCAAATAAACGCAATTCATGAAGCTGACGAACTATCAAAATCGGAAATAGCCTACAGCGCAACGTCAAAGTTCACCACTGAACTTTACTCGGCGTCACATACCCCGACGACACCCCTACAGCGCCGTCATCAGGGGCGGCTTCACGGTCGGGCATTAATCTGCTGCGACAACGTCTGAATCTGACTCTGCAACGTATTGATCGTCCGCGTCATCTGCCCACGAAACGCGTCGAACTCAGCAAGACTCGCACCGGAACTCGCTGCTGCCGGACGGTTATCCAGCTGGCTTTTCAACACCACCACATCCTGCTCGAGCTGCTCGATCGCCGCACTCCCGTTGGCTTTTTTGAGGGTCGCCACGTCCGCGCTCAACGATTTCACCTGAGCATCCAGACGCTCCTGCTCCGCTTGCGCAGACTTGCCATCCGGCACCGCAGCTTTCAGCGCGGCCAACTCGGTCGTCAGGGCCTTCAACTGATCCTGCAGTTGCTGATTGATCGCTTGTTGCTGAGCACTCTGGCTGCTGATCTGCTCAAGCCGCTTGTCCAGCCCGCCCTGCAGACCCGCAACACCTTGCTGCTGCTTGCTCTGATCGGCCAACTGATCCTGCAAATCCTTGATCTGCGCCTTGAGCGCTTCACTGCTGCTGGCCATGGATTCGGTCGCCACCACCTTGCCGGAGATATCCTGCAAGCGCCCCGCGGCTTCCTCACTGATCCGCGCGAAACTTTCCTGCGTCGCCACCAGTTGCTGCTCCATCAATGAAACCTGCTGGAAGCTCCACCAGCCCAGGCCGCAGAACGCGATAAACAGCACCGCGATCAGCGCCCACAGCGCACCGGTCCCCGGCGCTTTTACTTTGACCACCGGCGTATCACGCGAATAAACCGTGGTGCGCTCGCGCGCGCCCGGCGGTGGCAGGAAGTCATCGTCGTCATCTTTGGCGCTGAGGCTGGGGACGTTATCGACGTCGTCATACGGATCTTTGCGCATGCGTTTACCTTTGAAAAACCGCTGAATCTGGATGGCTCGCAGTATAACCACGGATGTTGACGGCTTTTACACCGGCCCGCCGTGCCGGGCTTTCCACCAGCCGCAGAACTCGTCGAGGGCTGTCCACACGCTGACTTCAGGCTGGTAATCCAGATAATGCCTGGCGCGGCTGATATCAAGCGTGAAATCCCGGTTCATCACCTGCACGCCTAAACGCGACAGCGTGGGTTCAGGTTGTCCCGGCCAGGCGAAACATGCCGCCTCATTCATGGCGGCTGCGCTGTAGGCCAGTCCGTAGGACCGATAGCGCGTGACCGGCGGCAGCTGCAGTTGGCGCATGGCGTAATTGACCACGTCCCAGAGCGGCACCGGTGCGCCGTTGCTGATGTTGTAGGCTTTCCCCAACGCCGAACCCGCCGCCAGCAGGCTGCTGAGCAATGCTTCATTGAGGTTCTGGATGCTGGTGAAATCGACCTTGTTCAGGCCGTTGCCGATGATCGACAGGCGTTTTTTGCGCTGCATCTCCAGCAGCCTCGGGAAGATGCTGGTATCGCCGGCGCCTGTGACGAAGCGCGGACGCAGCGCGATCACCTCCAGGCCAAATTCTTCGGCGCCAAACACTTTCTGCTCGGCCAGGTATTTGGTCGCGGCGTAGTGATTGCCGAAGCGCTTGGGCACCTGTTCCTCACGGATACCGAGGTGCGACTGGCCATCGAAATAGATCGACGGCGACGACAAATGCACAAGCCGCCGAACCCGCTGTTTCAGGCACGCTTCGACGACGTTCTCGGTGACCTGAACATTGCCCTGATGAAAATCCTGACGCCGTCCCCATGTGCCTACCGCACCGGCGCAATGCACCACGGCCTCGACGTCGTCGCACAGCGCCTGAACCAGCTCCGGATCGGAAAGATCACCCTGTATGAACTCGGCGCCGAGCCTGACCAGGTGCTCGACACCCTCTGCACGGCGGCCGCTGACCCGGACGCTCAAGCCCTGCTCCAGGGCAAAACGCGCGAAGCGTCCGCCGATGAAGCCGCCTGCGCCGGTGATCAGAATTTTCATTGCGTGCTCCGTTTGATGTCTTTTGCATAAAGTTGCGATTCAAATCGTGCGAATGTGCCCGAAGGCGCATCGCCTACTGACGCTCACTGGCCGTCCAACGGCACCAGCCATTGGCCTGCAGTCTTCGCCAGATGGTCAGTCAGCTCGGTGAGCAGTTGCCCGCCATTGCGCCAATGATGCCAGTACAAGGGCACGTCGATGCAGTGATCGGTCAGCAATTCGACCAATCGGCCACTGGCCAGCTGGGCGCCAACTTGCAATTCAGGCACCAGCCCCCAGCCCATGCCGGCTTCAACCATGCGCGTAAAACCTTCGGAGGACGGGCACAGATGGTGCTCAAAACCGCCGTCGACACCCAGCGACGCCAGATAGCGATGCTGCAGGAAGTCATCCGGGCCGAACACCAGCGCCGGCGAATGCGCCACTGCCTGTGCTGTGACGCCGGCCGCAAAATGCCGCTCGATAAATTCCGGGCTGGCCAGCGCACGGTAGCGCATGGCGCCGAGCGGTAAACTCCGCGCCCCGGCCACTGGCCGCTCACTGCCGCACAGACACGCGGCCACTTCGCCGGCACGCATCCGTTTGAGCCCGACGTCCTGATCCTCAACCACCAGATCGGTGAGCAAGCGATGCCGGGCACAAAAGTCCCCGACGGCAAGCGCCCACCAGGTGGCGAGGCTGTCGGCATTCAAAGCGATGCGCAACCGCTCCGGCATGCCGCCCTCGTCCAGCGCCGGAACCGCGGCTTGCAAGTCGCGCTCCAGCAGGCGCACCTGCTGGACATGATTGAGCAGGCGCCGACCGATTTCCGTCGGGCTGGGCGGCGTTGCGCGGATCAGCACCGGCTGACCGACCCGCGCTTCCAGCAGCTTGATGCGCTGCGACACGGCGGATTGCGAAAGACCGAGCACTTGGGCTGCACGCTCAAAGCCGGCTTGCTCGATCACCGCTGCCAACGCTGACAGCAACTTGTAGTCGAACATCAGTTTCTCTAATGGGTAATGAGCTTTATTGGTTTTTCTTATACCTGTTCGGGACTGACAATCACCAGCACTGAATCTCAAGGCGAACGTTAATGACTGGCGAGACATCACTTGGCGCATTGCTGCGCAGCATGGCACCGGAGCTGAACGACGGCGAATACGTGTTCTGCACCGTCCCGGATATCAGCAGGGTGGCCGGGGCTGAGGTGCTGGGCAGCATCCGCGAACGCGAAGGGCTGACCGTGATTCTGGAGCGCAGTCAGGCGCAGGCCTCAGGCCTGGACGCCGAATACATCATGGCCTGGATCACCTTGACGGTTCATTCCTCGTTAGCGGCCGTGGGGCTGACCGCCGCGTTCGCCCGCGCCCTGGGTGAAGCAGGTATCAGCTGCAATGTGGTGGCTGGCTTCTATCACGATCACCTTTTTGTCGGAAAAGACGATGCGCTGAAAGCCATGGCTACCTTGAAAGCCCTGGCCGCCGGCGCATGACCACCATCGCTGAACGAGCCTCTTACCTGAGCACCGACCGGAGTCCCTTATCATGTGGCAGAGCTACCTCAACGGCCTGTTGATTTCCCTGGGCCTGATCATGGCCATCGGAACACAAAACGCTTATGTGCTCGCGCAGAGCCTGCGTCGGGAACACCATTTATCCGTAGCCCTGCTGTGCATCGTCTGCGATGTGGTGCTGGTCGCGGCGGGCGTGTTCGGGCTGGCCAATGTGCTTGCCCATAGCCCTACCCTGCTGGCTATCGCGCGCTGGGGCGGAGTGATCTTTCTGCTGTGGTACGGCGCCAAGGCGCTGCGCCGTGCAGTGTCGCCGCAGAGCCTTGCGCAAGGGGACGCCGACGGCCAGCGCTCACGTCGCGCCGTCTTGCTGACGGCGCTGGCGGTGACCCTGCTGAACCCGCACGTCTACCTCGATACCGTGTTGCTGGTCGGCTCGCTCGGCGCGCAGCAAACGGTGCCCGGCGCCTATGTCGCCGGTGCGGCCAGCGCTTCGGTATTGTGGTTCTCGACGCTGGCGATCGGAGCGGCCTGGCTGGCACCCTGGCTCGCGCGTCCGACGACATGGCGCCTGCTGGACCTGATGGTGGCGGTGATGATGTTCGGCGTGGCAGTGCAGTTGATCAGAACAGCGTGAAAACTCATGCGTGCCGCCTCTGTACGGGACGCGCTACCTGCTCTGTAGCATCTCCACACGCGTTCGCCAGCAAGCCGGCTCCTACAGATGGTCGTCATTCTGGAGATTTCGGCATCTACTCCAATCTGCAGGAGCCGGCTTGCTGGCGAATGGTGTGTCACAGCCGATGTAAACGTTGCTGACACACCCCAATCGCGGGCAAGCGCGCCGACATTTCGCGTCGGCCTCAACACTCCCGTCAACTGGGCATACTCCAATCTGTAGGAGCCGGCTTGCTGGCGAACGCGTTCTGACAGTCGCCGTAAATTTAGCTGACACACCCCAATCGCGGGCAAGCGCGCCTACATTTTGCGTCATTCTGGATATCTGGGCAGATCAGCTATGGATATCCTGGCCTGTCCGCGCAATGCTCTGGAACCTCTATCCCCTACAGTTGTTGCGTGGTTAAGGTTCGGGGCCGGTGCTATGATCCAGCCCCTGCGCCGCAAAGAGTACAAACTCGCCGGCGTGAGTTCTGTCTGGCCGCCCGTGATCGGCCTTGCGCAAACCGCAACTGACCTGATTAGGAGAATTACCATGGCTTTCGAATTGCCTCCGCTGCCGTATCCGCATGATGCCCTGGCACCGCACATCTCCAAGGAAACTCTGGAATACCACCACGACAAGCACCACAACACCTATGTCGTGAACCTGAACAACCTGGTGCCTGGCACCGAGTTCGAAGGCAAGACGCTGGAAGAGATCGTCAAAACTTCCTCAGGCGGTATCTTCAACAACGCCGCTCAGGTCTGGAACCACACCTTCTACTGGAACTGCCTGGCGCCAAACGCCGGCGGCCAACCGACCGGCGCGCTGGCTGACGCCATCAACGCTGCGTTCGGTTCCTTCGACAAGTTCAAGGAAGAGTTCAGCAAGACTTCCATCGGCACCTTCGGCTCCGGCTGGGGCTGGCTGGTCAAGAAAGCTGATGGCTCCCTGGCGCTGGCCAGCACCATCGGCGCAGGCAACCCGATCACCAGCGGCGACACCCCGCTGCTGACCTGCGATGTCTGGGAGCACGCTTACTACATCGACTACCGTAACCTGCGTCCCAAGTACGTCGAGGCGTTCTGGAACCTGGTGAACTGGAAGTTCGTCGCCGAGCAATTCGAAGGCAAAAGCTTCACTGCCTGATGAATGCTTGAATGCTCGAATAAAAAAAGCCCGGCGCGTCCGGGTTTTTTTTCGCCTTCTGTTTGTCGTTTATGTATTGTCGGGAAGCGATAGCGGACTAATATCAGTTGCGAGCTGATTGGACCTTCCGGGCTCAAGTTTTACCCGCACGCGACCGACACAGTACGGATAGCCTTAATGGCCGACCTGTCACCGCTTTCCCGATTGATGGGGTTTTGTGCAACCCGCGCGCTCAACCCGAATGTCTGCATTGCCATTGATTGCACGCAGTCAGCCCGCTGTCAGCATGGATAAAGGATGGCCATTTGAAGCTGGAACTCAAACACAGCTTGTCGGTGAAGCTGCTTCGCGTTGTGCTGCTTTCGGCGCTGATCGTGGGGGTCGTGCTCAGTTGCGCGCAGATCGTCTACGACGCCTACAAAACGCGCCAGGCCGTTGCCACGGACGCGGCACGTATTCTGGACATGTTCCGCGACCCCTCGACCCAGGCCGTCTATAGCCTGGACCGCGAGATGGGCATGCAGGTGATCGAAGGCCTGTTTCAGGACAAGGCCGTGCGCATGGCGTCCATCGGTCATCCGAACGAGACCTTGCTCGCTGAAAAATCCCGCGACCTTGAAGTTACCCCTACCCGCTGGCTGACCGATCTGATCCTGGGCCAGGAACGCAGTTTCACCACGCAGCTGGTCGGTCGCAGCCCCTACAGCGAGTATTACGGTGACCTGCGCATCACACTGGATACGGCCACTTATGGTGAAGGCTTTCTCACCAACTCCATGATCATTTTCATCTCCGGCGTCTTGCGCGCGCTGACGCTGGGGCTGGTGTTGTATCTGGTTTATCACTGGCTGCTGACCAAACCGCTGTCCAACATCATCGAGCACCTGACGCGCATCAACCCCGACCGTCCCAGCGAACATCAATTGCCCTTGCTCAAGGGGCATGAGAAGAACGAGCTGGGGGTCTGGGTAAACACCGCCAACCAGCTATTGGCGTCCATCCAGCGCAACACCACCCTGCGACACGAGGCCGAATCGAGCTTGCTGCGGATGGCTCAATACGACTTCCTCACCGGTTTGCCCAACCGGCTGCAACTGCAAAAGCAACTGGACAAAATTCTCGTCGATGCCGGCAAAGTGCAGCATCGGGTCGCGGTGCTGTGTGTCGGTCTGGACGATTTCAAAGGCATCAACGAGCAGTTCAGTTATCAGGCCGGCGATCAGCTCCTGCTGGCACTGGCCGATCGGCTGCGCAGCCACAGCGGCCGGTTGGGTGCGCTGGCGCGCCTGGGCGGTGATCAGTTCGCGCTGGTCCAGGCCGACATCGAGCAGCCGTACGAAGCAGCGGAGTTGGCGCAGAACATTCTTGACGATCTCGAAGCGCCTTTCGCCCTCGACCAACAAGAGATCCGCCTGCGCGCCACCATCGGCATCACGCTGTTCCCGGAAGACGGCGACAGCACCGAGAAGCTGCTGCAGAAAGCCGAACAAACCATGACGCTGGCCAAGACCCGCTCGCGCAATCGCTACCAGTTCTACATCGCCAGCGTTGACAGCGAAATGCGGCGCCGGCGTGAACTGGAAAAAGACCTGCGTGAAGCATTGGCCCGCGACCAGTTTCATCTGGTCTATCAGCCGCAGATCAGCTATCGCGATCACCGGGTGGTGGGCGTGGAGGCGTTGATTCGCTGGATTCATCCGGAACACGGCTTCGTGCCACCCGACCAGTTCATTCCGCTGGCAGAGCAGAACGGCAGCATCATCGCCATCGGCGAGTGGGTGCTGGACCAGGCATGCAAGCAACTGCGGGAATGGCACGATCAGGGTTTCAGCGACCTGCGCATGGCGGTCAATCTGTCTACCGTGCAACTGCACCATGCCGAGCTGCCGCGGGTGGTGAATAACCTTCTGCAGATCTACCGCCTGCCCTCTCGCAGCCTTGAGCTTGAAGTCACCGAAACCGGCCTGATGGAAGACATCACGACCGCCGCCCAGCACCTGCTGAGCCTGCGTCGCTCCGGGGCGCTGATCGCCATCGATGACTTCGGTACCGGTTACTCATCCTTGAGCTACCTCAAAAGCCTGCCGCTGGACAAAATCAAGATCGACAAAAGCTTCGTACAGGATTTGCTCGACGACGATGACGACGCGACGATTGTGCGCGCCATCATCCAGCTCGGCAAAAGCCTTGGCATGCAGGTCATCGCCGAAGGTGTGGAAACGGCCGAGCAAGAGGCTTACATCATTTCCGAGGGCTGCCACGAAGGTCAGGGTTACTTCTATAGCAAGCCCCTGCCGGCGCGGGAGCTACTGGTTTACCTCAAGCAAGCCGAACGTACGCACAGCGAAGCGTTGTAACGAGTTTCTGCCAATCAGTGCCAGGACCGGCCATTGCAGGTCCTGCCCGCCCCGCGGCATTCCCTCACATTCCTGAAACAGCTTGAAATATCTCCCCTGCCTTCTCCGGGCAAACGGCCTTTACACAGAATGCAAATCCTTCGCATTATGGCGCAGCTTTTTTTCGGCGTTCGCCACCGCTCACACCCTTCTAGACGCAGGATTCCTTCATGATTCGTATGCCCCTGGCAACCGCAAGTCTGCTGGCTGTCGCTATCGCTTTGGCCGGTTGTGATCAAGGCAAGGACAAGCCAGCCGCCACAGCGCCTGCCCCGGCTCCCGCCGCCACCGCACCGGCAGCACCTGCATCCGCTGCAGCGCCAGCCCAGACCAACGAAGCCGCGACCAAAGCGGTGGTCGCCAATTACGCCAATATCGTGTTCGCCGTCTTCAGCGACGCCCAGTCCACTGCCAAAAACCTCAGCTCGGCAGTCGATGCATTTCTCGCCACCCCCAACGACCAAACCCTGAAGGCAGCGCGCGCGGCCTGGGTGGCGGCGCGCGTGCCTTACATGCAGAGCGAAGTGTTTCGTTTCGGCAATACCATCATCGATGACTGGGAAGGCCAGGTTAACGCCTGGCCCCTGGACGAAGGCCTGATCGACTACGTCGCCAAGGATTATCAGCATGCGTTGGGTAACCCGGGGGCAACTGCCAACATCATCGCCAATACGTCGGTGCAGGTAGGTGAAGACAAAGTCGACGTCACTGAAATCACTCCGGAAAAACTCGCCAGCCTGAATGAGCTCGGCGGTGCGGAAGCGAACGTGGCCACCGGTTATCACGCCATTGAGTTCCTTCTGTGGGGCCAGGATGTGCACGGTACCGGTCCGGGCGCCGGTGAACGGCCCGCCAGCGACTACGTTGAAGGCCCGGGTGGCACCGGTGGCCACAACGACCGCCGCCGCGCGTATTTGAAGGCCGCCACCGACCTGCTGGTCAGCGACCTGGATGAAATGGTCAACAACTGGAAGCCGGGCGTGGCCGATAACTACCGCGCCACGCTGGAAGCAGAGCCCGCCGAAAGCGGCCTGCGCAAGATGCTGTTCGGCATGGGCAGCCTGTCACTCGGCGAGCTGGCCGGTGAGCGCATGAAGGTGGCACTGGAGGCCAACTCCAGCGAGGACGAACACGATTGCTTCAGCGATAACACCCACAACTCGCACTTCTACAACGGGCTGGGTATCCGCAACGTTTATCTGGGCGAATACACACGCGTCGACGGCAGCAAAGTGACCGGTCCAAGCCTGTCCTCGCTGGTGGCCAAGGCAGACGCTGCAACCGACCAGACCGTACGCGCCGACCTCGATGCAACCCAGGCCAAACTGCAGGTTATCGTTGACCACGCCAACAAGGGCGAACACTTCGATCAACTCATCGCGGCCGGTAACACGGCGGGCAACCAGGTGGTGCGTGACGCCATTGCAGCGCTGGTCAAGCAAACCGGTGCAATCGAGCAAGCCGCCGGCAAGCTCGGGATCACCGACTTGAACCCGGACAACGCCGACCACGCGTTCTGATTCGCTGGCGACCGTCGGGGCGCGTGTCTCCGGCGGCGCTCCGGCCGTTTTCCACCCCTATGCCGACCCGTCCACGGGTCGGCATTTTTTCGTCAATCGAAGGCTGAATTCTTCGCTCTACCAACCGCGTCCGAGGACCGGTCTGTAAGATTTGTAGGGCATTTCCTGTTCGCTCCGTGTCGGATTGAACACGCCTGACCTGCCGCCGATCATGCGCACTTCCTTGACCCCACCCTATCCAGGAGGAGACAGAAAGTGCCCAAGAGAAACAACAACAGGCGCCGCGTCAGTAAGCTCAAAGCCAACGATTACGGTATTCATCTGCTGGTTGGCGTCAAGGGCCCCCGTGCCTGGAAGGTGACGATCTACCGCGACGGCAAAACCTTCAACAGGCTGTTTTCGTTCTCCCGCTACGGTGGCCGCGACCCGGCGCGACAAGCCGCGGACGCGTGCCGCGATCAGTTGCTGCTGGCACATCTGCCCAAGCTCAGCCGCGATATTCGCCAACGCATCATCGCCACCAACACCAGCGGCTATCCCGGTGTTCATTACCGTTGCTACACCGGCATCGCCTACTGGGTTGCGCGAACCACGTTGCGCAACGGCAGCAGCGTCACCAAATCGTTCAGGGTGGAGCACTACGGCTACGACCGGGCCAAGGAACTGGCCATACGCGAACGCGAGCGCCAGCTCGACGGCATCGGCGATTACCGCTCGTTCAAGGTTGTGCAGGGCGAGCGGCGCTTGATGCAGCTGCTTGTGGAAAACCCGGCGCTGGAGATCGCAGGCGCCTAGTTCGACACGTCAGGGGCACGTCAGGGCTGGCGGATGAATTGGTAACAACACGTTACGAGAGGGCGTACAAATGCTAATCCCTCTTATTCATAAAACTCGGGACTGTTAAGCTTGCTCGCCCCGATTTCCAGCCCTTTGCAGGATCTGTATGACTGCGCGGTTCCGTCCATCGTTACTCCTGCCGATGGCACTCGCCATGAGCGGGTGCGATGACGCCCCGCGTTTCACCGCCGCCGAGCCGGGCGAGTCCCGCTCGGGTGGCGCCGCCACGGTCATCAAGAGCGATCGCAACGCGTTCTCCCTGCCCTCGGCCAACCTGTCGCCAGCACGCCGGCTGGACTTCAGCGTCGGCAACAGCTTTTTTCGTAATCCCTGGGTGATTGCCCCGTCCACCACCACTGCCCGGGACGGCCTGGGGCCGCTTTTCAACACCAATGCCTGCCAGAATTGCCACATCAAGGACGGCCGCGGCCACCCGCCTGAAGCTGGGGCCGACAATGCCGTGTCGATGCTGGTGCGTCTGTCCATCCCCGACGAGCCGGCGTTTGCAGAACACATCAAACGACTGGGCCTGACGCCGGAGCCCGTGTATGGCAAGCAGCTCCAGGACATGGCGATTCCCGGGGTGACGCCCGAGGGCAAAGTGCGGGTCGATTACGACTCGATGACCGTACACTTTCGCGATGGCACCCCTGTGCATTTGCGTCGCCCTACCCTGCAAATCACCCAGAACGGCTACGGCGCCATGCACCCCCAGACCCGCGCTTCGGCGCGCATCGCCCCGCCGATGATCGGCCTGGGGCTTCTAGAAGCCATCCCTCAAGCGGCGATTCTGGCCAACGCCAA
The DNA here is from genome assembly GCF_030208975.1 of Pseudomonas sp. ME-P-057. NCBI lineage: Bacteria > Pseudomonadati > Pseudomonadota > Gammaproteobacteria > Pseudomonadales > Pseudomonadaceae > Pseudomonas > Pseudomonas sp. ME-P-057. The sequence continues at coordinate 183,566 of NZ_JARVSX010000023.1, read as the reverse complement.
CCCCAACGATAAACAGGGCACCGGGATCACCGGCAAACCCAATTGGGTCTGGGACGACGCTCAACAGAAAACTGTCCTTGGGCGCTTTGGCTGGAAAGCCTCACAGCCTGGCATAAAGCAACAAAATGCCCACGCGCTGGCCGGGGACATGGGCCTCACCTCCAGCCTGATGCCCGTCGACGACTGTACGCCGTCGCAGAGTGCATGCCTCGCCGCGCCCAATGGCAACGGCCCCAACGGGGAGCCGGAGGTCAGCGACAACATCCTGAGACTGATCACCTTCTACACCCGCAATCTCGGTGTTCCGGCGCGCCGTGATGTCGGCGATCCGCAGGTGTTGTCGGGAAAGAACCTGTTCTTCAAGGCGGGTTGCCAGCAATGCCATACACCGCAATTCACCACCTCCGCCGATGCCGCCGAGCCAGAGCTGGCGAACCAGGTTATCCGTCCCTATACCGACCTGCTGCTGCACGACATGGGCGAAGGACTGGCCGACAACCTGAGCGAGTTTCAGGCCAGCGGTCAGCAGTGGCGTACTCCGCCCTTATGGGGGATTGGCTTGACGCAAACCGTCAGCGGGCACACGCAGTTCCTCCACGACGGCCGCGCCCGCAACCTGATGGAAGCCGTGTTGTGGCATGGCGGCGAAGCGCTGCCGGCGCAGCGTCAGGTGCTCGCGTTCGACGCAGATCAACGCGCGGCGCTGCTGGCGTTTTTGAATTCTCTCTAACGTTTTTTGAAGATAAGGAGTCGGGCATGTTCCGCCCCAAGCTGTTGCTCACCAGTCTCGCCGCCCTGGCGTTGGGCGCGTGTGCGCCCTCGGACCCGCAAGCGGTAACGTCGGCCGCCATCGCCAGTCAGGTCATCCTGCCGACCTACAGCCGCTGGGTTGATGCCGACCGCCAGTTGGCGGTCAGCGCGCTGGCCTACTGCCAGGGCAACGCCGGGCTGGAAACCGCACGCGCCGACTTCCTCCACGCGCAAAAAGCCTGGGCTGAGCTGCAGCCGTTGCTGATCGGTCCGCTGGCCGAAGGCAATCGCGCCTGGCAGATTCAGTTCTGGCCCGACAAGAAGAACCTCGTCGGTCGTCAGGTCGAGCAACTGCTGACCGCACAGCCGCAGATCTGCACCGACGCCCTGGCTAAATCGAGTGTGGTGGTGCAAGGCCTGTCAGCGTACGAGTACATCCTGTTCGACGCCGGCATCGACATGGCCAGCGCTGAACAGAAGGCGCGCTATTGCCCGTTGCTGGTGGCCATCGGCGAGCATCAGAAGGCGCTGGCCGAAAACATCCTGAGCAGCTGGAACAGCAACGACGGCATGCTGGCCCAGTTAAGCAAATTCCCCAATCAGCGCTACGCCGATTCCCATGAAGCCATTGCCGAGTTGCTGCGGGTGCAAGTGACGGCGCTAGACTCCCTGAAGAAAAAACTCGGCACGCCGCTGGGCCGTAACACCAAGGGCGTGCCGCAGCCGTTTCAGGCCGAAGCCTGGCGCAGCAAGGCCTCCCTTGGCAGCCTGCAGGCAAGCCTGGCGAGTGCGCAGACGGTCTGGGCCGGCGTCAACAACAAAGGGTTACGCGGTCTGCTGCCAAAGGAACAAAAACCATTGGCCGACAAAATCGACGCCGCCTACGCCGAAAGCAATCGGCAGCTGGCCGCGCTGAAACCGCCACTGGGCGACCTGCTGGCGACGGAAGAAGGCCGCCAGCAGCTCAATGCTTTCTACGACAGCCTTAACGTGGTCCACCGCCTGCACGAAGGCGAACTGGCCAAGGCGTTGGGCATTCAACTGGGCTTCAACGCCAACGATGGTGACTGATATGTTGCGACGTCAGGCTCTGGGTCTCGGCAGCCTTCTGCTCAGCGCCGTCACGTTTGGCGGCTGGACGCTGTTCTCGAAAAAAGGTGAAAGCCCGCTGTTGCTGTCCGCCCGGGATGACGGCAATGGTCAGCACTTCGCCGTGGGCTATCGCGTCGACGGCACGCAAGTGTTCGCCACTGCGGTTGCCCATCGCTGTCACGACATCATCAACCACCCTCACCTGCCTATCGCTTTGTTTGTCGCGCGCAGACCCGGGACTGAAAGCTATCTGATCGACCTGCGCAACGGCAGCTTGCTGCAGACAATCACGTCGCCCGCGCACCGACATTTCTACGGCCATGCGGTTATTCACAAGGAAGGCGAGTGGCTGTACGCCACTGAAAACGACACGACTGACCCGGGGCGCGGCCTGTTGGGCGTATACCGATTCGTCAACGAGCGCTTGCAACGCACCGGGGAGATAACCACCCACGGCGTAGGCCCGCATCAGGTCTCATGGATGCCGGACGGTGAGACGCTGGCGATCGCCAACGGCGGCATCCGCACCGAGGCTGAAAGCCGTGTCGAGATGAACCTCGATGCCATGGAACCGAGCCTGGTATTGATGCAGCGCGACGGCACGCTGCTGAGCAAGGAGACGCTGTCGCAGCCCATGAACAGCGTGCGCCACATGGCGATTGCCAGCGATGGGACTATTGTGGCGGGCCAGCAATTCATGGGGCCTTCCCACGAATCCGCCGAACTGCTCGCCATCAAGCGGCCGGGACAACCGTTCCAGGCGTTCCCTGTGGCTGAAGCCCAGTTACAGGCCATGGCGCATTACACCGCCAGCGTTGCCATTCACAACGACCTGCGGCTGGTGGCACTGACCGCGCCAAGAGGCAACCGCTTTTTTATCTGGGATCTGGACAGCGGCGCGCTGAAACTGGATGCGCCGCTGCCGGACTGCGCTGGCGTGGGCGCGGTGGCGGACGGCTTTGTGGTGACCTCGGGCCAGGGGCGCTGCCGTTTCTACGATTGCCGCGAGACCGCGCTGGTCGCCAAGCCGCTGGAGCTCCCGGCGGGGTTGTGGGACAACCATTTGCATCTGGTGTGATTCGGCAAACTTGGCGACTCCGAAAGCCTTCAATGCCACTGGCAACTAAACCGCGACAAGATTACCGTGCTCGCCTGATTCATCGCTTTTCCAAGGAAGTGGAATATGTTGCGTCGCCGCCTGTTGATCATGTTGGGTGTGGTGCTGATCGTGGTGCTGGCTTTGGGCGGGTACAAGGCGTTCTCGGTCTATCAGCAGATTCAGCAGTTCACGGCGCCGAAGCCGCCGGTCAATGTCGCGGTGGCCGTTGTCGCTGAACGGCCTTGGCAGAACCGTCTGCCGGCCATCGGTACGCTCAAGGCGTTGCAGGGTGTGGACCTGTCGCTGGAAATCGCCGGTACGGTCAAAGCCGTGCAGTTCGAGTCAGGGCAGAAGGTCAAGGTCGGGCAGCCGCTGGTGCAGCTCGACAGCGATGTCGAAAAGGCCTTGCTCGGCACCGCCGAAGCCGACCTTGGGCTTGCACAGGTCGAGTACGGACGCGGCAGCAAACTGGTGGGCGAGTCGGCCATCTCCCGGGGCGATTTCGACAAGCTTGCTGCCACTCAGAAAAAAGCCGCCGCCACCGTCGCGCAACTCAACGCTTCGCTGGCCAAAAAACGCATCCTCGCACCCTTCAGCGGCACCATCGGCATCCGTCAGGTCGACGTCGGCGATTACTTGGCCAGTGGCACGGTCATCGCCACGCTTCAGGACTTGACCAGCCTGTATGCCGACTTCTTCGTACCCGAACAGATGCTGCCCAAACTCGCGCTCGGGCAACAGGTGCAAGTGAGCGTTGCGGCTTACCCGGGCAGCGAGTTCACCGCCCGTATCAGCGCAATCAACCCCAAGGTGGAAGATGCCACGCGCAACGTGTTGATCCGTGCGACCCTGCCCAACCCTGACAGCAAACTTCTGCCCGGCATGTTCACCAGCCTGCAGGTACTGCTCGGCCAGGACACCGCGCAGTTGGTGCTGCCGGAAAGCGCTATCACCTACACGCTTTACGGCAACTCGGTGTACGTCGTCGTACCGAAAAAGAACGCCGACGGCCAGCCCGAACAGAACAGCAAAGGCGAGCCCCTGCTGCAGGTCGAACGGCGCTTCGTCGAAACCGGCGAGCGGCGCGGCGGGCTGGTGATTATCGGCAAGGGAGTAAAGGCTGGCGAGCAAGTGGTCACCGGAGGCCAGCTCAAACTGGATAACGGTACTGCCGTTGCCATCTTGGCTGATCAGGCGCCAGCACACGTAATGCCAGCACAGAGCAGTCAGCCGCGCGCTGACTGATCAAGGAATCGTTCATGGCCTTTACCGACCCGTTCATCCGTCGTCCTGTACTCGCCAGTGTGATCAGTCTGCTGATCGTGCTGCTGGGCTTTCAGGCGTTCAGCAAGCTGACCATCCGCCAGTACCCGCAGATGGAAAACGCGCTGATCACTGTGACCACGGCTTACCCCGGCGCCAACGCCGAAACCATTCAGGGTTACATCACGCAGCCGTTGCAACAAAGTCTGGCCAGCGCCGAAGGCATCGACTACATGACGTCGGTGAGTCGGCAGAATTTCTCGGTCATTTCCATCTATGCGCGCATCGGCTCCAACAGCGACCGGCTCTACACCGAGCTGCTGGCCAAGGCCAATGAGGTCAAGAACAAGCTGCCGCAAGACGCTGAAGACCCGGTTCTGAGCAAGGAAGCCGCAGACGCCTCGGCACTGATGTACATCAGCTTTTACAGCGCGGAACTCAGCAATCCACAGATCACCGACTATTTATCACGGGTCATTCAGCCCAAGCTGGCGACGCTGCCAGGCATGGCCGAGGCAGAGATTCTCGGCAATCAAGTGTTTGCCATGCGCCTGTGGCTTGATCCGGTGAAGCTCGCAGGCTTCGGCCTGACCGCCAACGACGTGACCGATGCCGTGCGCAAGTACAACTTTCTGTCGGCGGCGGGCGAGGTCAAAGGCGAATACGTCGTCACCAGCGTGAATGCCAGCACTGACCTGAAGTCGCCCGAGACATTCGCGGCCATCCCGCTGAAGGCAGTGGGCGACAGCCGTGTGCTGTTGGGCGATGTCGCGCGTGTGGAGATGGGCGCCGAGAACTACGACACGGTCAGCTCGTTCGACGGCACGCCATCGGTGTACATCGGCATCAAGGGCACACCCAGCTCCAACCCGCTGGACGTGATCAAGGAAGTGCGACGGATTTTGCCGGAACTGGAAGCCCAACTGCCGCCAAGCCTGAAAGCCTCCATCGCCTACGACGCCACGCTGTTCATTCAGGCGTCGATCAATGAAGTGGTCAAGACGCTGATTGAAGCGGTGCTCATTGTCATCGTCGTGGTGTTCCTGTTCCTGGGCGCCCTGCGCTCTGTGCTGATCCCCGTGATCACCATCCCGTTGTCGATGATCGGCGTACTGTTTTTCATGCAGCTGATGGGGTACTCGATCAATTTGCTGACCCTGCTGGCGATGGTGCTGGCCATCGGTCTGGTGGTCGACGACGCCATCGTGGTGGTGGAGAACATCCATCGCCACATCGAAGAAGGCAAAACGCCGTTTAATGCGGCCATCGAGGGCGCCCGCGAAATCGCCATGCCGGTGGTCTCCATGACCATCACGCTGGCGGCAGTCTATGCGCCCATCGGATTCCTGGAGGGCCTGACCGGGGCGCTGTTCAAGGAGTTTGCGCTGACCCTGGCTGGCGCCGTGGTCATTTCCGGAATCGTCGCCTTGACGCTTTCGCCGATGATGTGCGCCCTGCTCCTGCGCCGGGACGAGAACCCCAGCGGTCTCGCGCACAAACTCGACCACGCGTTCGAGCGCTTGAAGGTGCGCTATCAGCGGGTTTTGCATGGCACGCTGAACACCCGGCCGGTGGTCATCGTGTTTGCGGTGCTGGTGCTGTGTCTGATCCCGGTATTCATCAAGCTCAGCCAGTCGCAGCTGGCGCCCGATGAGGACCAGGGCATCATCTTCATGATGGCGACATCGCCGCAGCCGACCAACCTCGACTACATGAACCGCTATACCGACCAGTTCATCAGCATCTTCAAAGCGTTCCCGGAGTATTACTCCTCGTTCCAGATCAACGGTTTCAACGGGGTACAAACCGGGGTGGGCGGCTTTTTGCTGAAACCCTGGGATGAGCGCAGCCGCACGCAAATGGAGCTGCTGCCCGAAGTGCAGGCTAAACTCAACGGGATCACCGGCTTGCAGATTTTCGGTTTCAACCTGCCGTCGCTGCCGGGCACTGGCGAAGGGTTGCCGTTTCAGTTCGTCATCAACACCCCCGGCGACTATGCGGCGTTGCTGGAGGTGACTGATCGCATCAAGAAGCGCGCTGCCGATTCGGGCAAGTTCGCGTTTCTGGACGTTGACCTGGCGTTCGACAAGCCGGAAGTGGTGGTCGACATCGACCGCGCCAAAGCCGCGCAGATGGGCGTGTCGATGCAGGATCTCGGCAGCACCCTGGCAACCTTGCTCGGCGAGGCGGAAATCAATCGGTTCACCATCGACGGGCGCAGCTACAAAGTCATCGCTCAGGTCGAGCGGGCCTACCGCGACAACCCGGCATGGCTGGCGAACTATTACGTGAAGAACACCGAGGGCAAGATGCTCCCGCTGTCGACGCTGATTACCGTCAGCGACAGGGCGCGCCCTCGGCAGCTCAATCAGTTTCAGCAGCTCAACTCGGCGATCATCTCGGGCTTTCCTCTCGTGAGTCAGGCGGAGGCAATCGAGCTGGTGAGACAGATCACGATTGAGGAAGCGCCGCCGGGCTTCGCCTACGACTATGCCGGTGCGTCGCGCCAGTATGTGCAGGAAGGCAATGCGTTGTGGGTCACGTTCGGGCTGGCGCTGGCCATTATCTTTTTGGTGTTGGCGGCGCAGTTCGAAAGCTTCCGCGATCCGCTGGTGATCCTGGTGACCGTGCCGCTTTCGATCTGCGGCGCACTGATCCCTCTGTTCCTGGGTATTTCTTCGCTCAACATCTACACGCAGGTGGGGCTGGTCACGCTGATCGGCTTGATCAGCAAGCATGGGATTTTGATCGTCGAATTCGCCAACCAACTGCGTCGTGAGAAAGGCCTGACAGCGCGCGAGGCGGTCGAGGAAGCGGCCGCGATTCGTCTGCGTCCGGTGCTCATGACCACGGCTGCAATGGTCTTCGGCATGGTGCCGCTGATTCTCGCCACCGGTGCGGGCGCCGTCAGCCGCTTCGATATCGGGCTGGTGATCGCCACGGGCATGTCGGTGGGCACGTTGTTCACCCTGTTCGTGCTGCCATGCTTCTACACGCTACTGGCGCGACCCGATGCTCCGCCCCCTGAGGCCAATGGCAACCACCGCCGCGATGGCAACGACGGCGGCAGCCGCGACCAAAGTCGCAGCGGCGATGGCGGCGGCAGTGGCAGTGGCAGTGGCAGTGGGAGCGGCGATGGCAATACGAACGCAAATGCCGGAAGCGGACCCCAAAACCTGTAGGAGCCGGCTTGCTGGCGAACCGGTCAGGTCAGGCACTCACGATGTGTTTGATTAACCGCGTTCGCCAGCAAGCCGGCTCCTACAGATAACCGCAGCCTCAGGACAATGTGATGAATTTGCGGCGATCAGCCGCCCGAGGCACCGCCGTATCAGGCCTGTGGCAACCGCAGTTGTGGCCGATACCAGCGACGGTAGTGGCGATGGCGATGGCGACCGCGGCAGCGGCGATGGCGATGGCAACGACGGGCCAATGGCAATGGCAACCCAAACGCGAATGCCGGACGTTGCCCCGAACCTGTAGGAGCCGGCTTGCTGGCGAACCGGTCAGGTCAGACACCCACGATGTGTTTGATTTACCGCGTTCGCCAGCAAGCCGGCTCCTACAGATAACCGCAGCGTCAGGACAATGTGATGAGTCTGCGGTGATCAGCCGCCCGATGCACCGCCGTATCAGGCCTGTGGCAACCTCGGTGGTGGCCGATAGCTGCGACGGCAGCGGCGATGGCGACCGCGGCGATAGCGGTGGCAGCGGCAGTGGGAGCGGCGATGGCAATACGAACGCAAATGACGGAAGCTGACCCTAAAACCTGTAGGAGCCGGCTTGCTGGCGAACCGGTCAGGTCAGGCACCCACGATGTGTTTGATCAAGCGCGTTCGCCAGCAAGCCGGTTCCTACAGATCGCCTCCAGCCCGGTGCGGTTTCTGCATTGGGCGCTCTGTACACCGAAACCACCTGCTGCAACAAAAAAGGCCCCGATCCTCGGAGCCTTTTCGTCAGTGCAGCAAGCAAGGTCAGCTTTGCGGGCCGCTTCCCTGGGCCAGCCCGAACATCAACAACAGCAGATCATGGTCAGGCCTGGCGGCATCACTGACCTTGGCCACGCGAGGCAATGGGCAATGGCCTTCGCCATGCACCGCACTCAAAATCCGTGGCCCGGGTTGCTCCCAGGCAGCCATCGCAATGGACGTCACGCCCAGTGCCCCGACCAAAAACAAACCTCGTGCCATTTCTAACTTCATCGCTGTAAACCTTTGATGGGTCTGCCAAACGCGGTCTCGTAAAAGTAGACCAGCTTGGTCCAGTCCGCAGGCTGAAACGACGAGTGGCGACGCAGTTGTTTCATGTCGTGCTGTGCCGCGGCATAGGCCGTCAGCCGCTGCCGGCACTTCTCCAGGTCCAGCAACGCAACCTCGGCCCTGGCGTTGGAGCCTTCGCCCACGACCCGGACGAATACATGCTTGATGTAGATGCAGCTGTGCTGCCATCGGCCTTTGTGCATGCGGGCAAGGTTATTGGCCAGCTCTTTGAGCATCTGCTCGTAGACCGCTTCGCCGTACTGCTCGCGTCCGCCGGCACGCAGCCAGTTCTCGAATTCGTCGAAACCGTCGAGCGACGCCGTGACCAGCAATGCACGCCATTCGTTGTTCTCGTCGCGCTCGGCACCACAGAACACCATGCGCGGCACGTTCACATCAAGCTGACGCAGGCCCTCCAGCGCATCGCGCTCACGCAGCACGGTCGGGCGGCCGAACGGGTGCAGCCAACTGCGGTAGATATGGCCTGTCTGGCGCTTCACATACAACAGTCGACCGTTCTCCGAGACGACACGCTGCACGCCACTTTCTCCACCGCGGCGCACGTTGGGCTCTTCGACCCACTCACCGCGCGTGTTCCAGAAGTAGGCGAAGCGGTCCTTGGCGGGGACGGTTAACTCTGTTGCGAAATCCACGGCCATTCTGTTACCTCTTACGTAATAGATACACACGCCACATGGCGTACATCGGCAGGAAATCCAGGCGCTCCTGAATCCGAAACCCTGCCTGTTCAAATTCGGCCTCAACGGTGGCCACCGGCAGCACAAAGCGATTCTGATAATCATGCTTAGGCCGCGAACCCTCGGCGCGCTTGCGCTTCCAGGCTTTGAAATTGCCATCTACCCACAGCGACACGATCACACTGTCCCGCGTCACGCGGTGAAACTCTTTCAGCAGTACGGCGCGGTCTTCAGCCTTGCCGATGTGGTGCATCAACCGCATGCAAAAAATGCTGTCCACTGCGTTGTCCGGCATCTCGATGGCAAATGCGGAGGTCTGTAAGGGCTGAACCAGCTTGACGATCTCCGCAGGCTGCGACTCGCACGCCACCTTGACCATCGCCGCCGAATTGTCCGCCCCGATAATCACCCGGTTGGCCTTTTCAGCCAGTACAGGCCAGAAACGTCCCGCGCCGCATGGCAGGTCCAGCACCAGGCCCGGTTCGCCCGCCAGCGCCAATGCGCGACGTGCCAGCTGTTTGTCCCGGCGATCAGACAAGCGTCTCGCCAGACCGTCCTTGTGTTTGCGCAGGTATTTTTGCGCGTGCTCGTCGTCGTACTTGCGTGAAAAATCCAGCTCGATCCGCTTGCTCATGACTGCATCTCCTGAAATGACACGCCACGCTAAGCAGCGGGGCGTGATTCTCAGGTCAGTCAAATGTGAAAAAAACGTCCGAAAAAGTGAAGTTATGTTACGAGATTTTTCAAGGACTTAGGGCTAGCATACGGCCATATACGGATGATTTTCACCAGATTTACACAGACGATACATTTGTCGGTGACAACCGCGCCGGGTCTTTGCCGGGGCGTTTGCCCATGTCCACGCTGAACCTGCAGCCATTGGGCTCCATCGTGTCCAGGCTAACCGTCCAGCCCTGGTTTTCGCAGATCCGCTGGACCAGTGACAACCCGAGACCGAGCCCTTCCCCGCGCTGTTCGGTGCCGCGCACGAACGGCTGGAACATCGCAGCGCGTTTTTCTTCGGGGATGCCTACACCGGAATCTTCAACCATGAATCCGCCCTCCCGCAGCGTCAGCCGGATGAAGCCGGTGTCGGTGTAGTGCAGAGCGTTGCGCAGCAGGTTGCCCATCACTGCGTACAGGAAGGTCGCGTTGTAGGCAGTGTCCGAGGGGTTGCCGGGTAGATATTCCAGCAACAGCCCTTTGCGCTCGATAGGTTCGCGCCAGAGGCTGATCAATTGTTGAGCAGCCCCTTGCAATGTCAGTTGCGGATGCAGGGCAAGATCATCGCGCTGAGTACGGGCGAGCATCAGGAAGGTTTGCACCAGGTCGCGCATTTCTTCGCACGCCCGCGCCACGCGCTCGACCTGAGCCCGGGCGCGCTGGTCCAGCGCCGGGTTCTCCAGCAACAGCTCGCAGGAACTCGCCAGCACCATCAACGGTGTGCGCAGTTCGTGGCTGACGTCGCTGGTGAACATTCGCTCGCGGGTCAAGGCGTCGCGCAGACGGCCCAATGTGGCGTCGAATGCCACGGCCAGCTCCCCCACCTCGTCAGCCGCGTAATCCGGGGCCAGCGGTGGCGCAAGACCGAGCAGTTGATCGCGATGCCGGACCTGTCGCGCCAAGCGCACGACGGGGGCCATCACCCGACGCGCCAATATCCAGCCGAGGAACACCGCCAGTGCCAGCGCCAACACGAAGCCCACCAGCACGACCGCGAACAGTACGCGCTCCCGCTCTTCAAAGTCGCTCTGGTCCTGCAGCAAGACATAATGGCGACCATCCACGATTTCGACCATGGCGTGGTACGAAAGCGGGCCGCGAAACACCTCGTGAAAGCCTGGCTCCAGATGTCGCAGATCCTTCGGCAGCTCGAAGTCCCCCGGCCCGCCGCTGAAGTAAAACAGCTGATCAGGCTCGGGCCGGTGGCTCCAGTCATTGACGCTGTCCATCAACAGCAAACGCGTCAGATCGCCGCCCAGCCCGGCTGAAATCAACTTCTCTTCGACCAGGTGCACGGTTGCGACGATGCCCATCGCGAAGCACCCGGCAACCAGCGCGCTCATCAACGCGAAGGCGATGATGATCCGTTGGGCAAGGCTTTGCTTAAACTCCATCACGCCCCTCGGCGAGGCGGTAGCCGACACCATGAACGGTCTGCAGCAGCGGTTTGGCGAATGGTTTGTCGATGACCTGTCGCAGCTGGTGGACATGGCTGCGCAAGCTGTCGCTGTCGGGGCAGTCATCGCCCCACAGGGCTTCTTCGAGGACCTCGCGACGCAAGACATGCGGGCTCTTCTGCATCAGCACCGCCAGCAACTTCAGCCCGACCGGGTTGAGTTTAAGCAGCCGGCCTTCGCGGGTCACTTCCAGCGTATCGAGGTCGTAAATCAGGTCGGCGACCTGCAAGGTACGCCGGCCTCCGCCCTGCGCACGGCGCAATACCGCCTCGATCCGAGCGGCGAGTTCCGACAGCGCGAAGGGTTTGAGCAGGTAGTCGTCGGCGCCGGACCGGAAGCCCTGGAGGCGGTCATCCAGCTGATCGCGGGCGGTAAGCATGATCACCGGCGTGTCGCGACGTGCGTCTTCACGCAGGCGTTTGCAGAGGGTGTAGCCGTCAATGCCTGGCAGCATGATGTCGAGCACGATCAGATCGTAATGCTCGGTCGCCGCCAGGTGCAGGCCAGAGAGACCGTCTTGCGCGCAATCAACCGTGTAGCCCTTCAAGCCGAGGTAATCGGCGAGGTTTGCCAGGATGTCGCGGTTGTCTTCAACCAGCAGAATTCTCATGGCGCATGTCTCCCTGTGCGGTGTGGCGAGACCCGGGATGCGGCTTGAGGCGCCGCTCAACGAGGTCGGAGTTGGCGGCAGCTTACGGCGATGTGCGCTCAAGGGCCAGCACCGCCGTGCATAACGTTTTTTTCACCGCGGGTTCACGACGCCGCGACAGCACGCTGCTCAGACTTCGCACCGCTGCGGGTCAATGCACCCGAGCCTCTCCCCTCGCCCAACACACGGGATTCGCCATGTCATCCGCACTCGAACGGCCTGCCTCACCACCGATCAATCCCTGGATTTACCTGGGCATCCCGGCCGTGACGGCGATCGTCCTGGTGCTGCTGGAATTGACGTCCCTGGACATGGACATTGCCAAGCTGGCCTATGACCCGGCGGCGGGCGAGTTCATCGGCAGGCACAGCTTTTTCCTAGAAGACGTTCTGCACGACCGCGCCAAAGAAGCGGTGATCGCCATCGGCGTGTTGTCCTTCGTGAGTTTTATTGCATCGTTCTTCGTCAGCGTGCTGAAACCCTGGAAGCGCGAACTCGGGTGCATGGTGCTGTCCATGGCGTTGTCGACCAGCTTCGTCACGCCGGTCAAAGTCGTGACGTCGGTGCAGTGCCCTTGGAGCCTGAAGGAATTCGGCGGTCAGGAGACCTACAGCGAATTGCTCAGCCCCCGCCCTCAAACCGACAAACCCGGACGCTGCTGGCCCGGAGGTCACGCCGCCACCGGCTTCACGTTATTCGCTCTGTTTTTCGTATTTCGCGACCGCAAGCCGCGTCTCGCCAAAGCCGGACTGATCTTCGCGGCGGGGCTGGGCACCGTATTTTCCATCGGCCGCATGCTGCAGGGCGCCCACTTCTTCTCCCACAACATATGGACGGCAGTGTTTTGCTGGCTGCTGTGCCTGGGGGCGTATTACGCCGTGCTGTACCGACCGGCAAAGAAGAAGGACCTGGCGGTGAGTGGGGAAGTGGTTTCGGGGTAATCGCCTATTTCAGGATGACGCAGAGCGTCACGGTATGCACGCCCACGTAGCGCTTGGGAACGATCGTAGCGGAAGCGTTGGCGTTCCAACCCAATTTGTAGGAGCCGGCTTGCTGGCGAACGCGTTTCTTCAGCCAACGGCCGCGTAGCTGACCTATCGCATTCGCCAGCAAGCCGGCTCCTACAGTGCATTACGTGCAGCCTGGAATCAGTGCATTACGTACAGCCTGGAATCGGTGCATTAGGTGCAGCATAAAATCGTTTACTTCGGTGCAGGCACAGGGACTCAAAATGCGCTCATAAAAAAACCCCGCCGAAGCGGGGTTTTTTACATCGGGGTACGGCTGGCTTACATCATGCCGCCCATGCCACCCATGCCGCCCATGTCAGGCATGCCGCCACCGGCTGGCTTGTCTTCTGCCACGTCAGCAATCATCGCTTCAGTGGTGATCATCAAGCTGGCAATGGAAGACGCCGCCTGCAGAGCAGAACGGGTCACCTTCGCCGGGTCCAGAATACCCATCTCGATCATGTCGCCGTATTCGCCGCTCGCAGCGTTGTAACCGTAGTTACCGGTGCCCTGCTTGACCTTGTCGACCACAACACTAGGCTCGTCGCCCGAGTTGGCCACGATCTGACGCAGTGGCGCTTCAACCGCACGACGCAGCAGAGCGATACCGACGTTCTGGTCAGCGTTGTCGCCACGCAGTTCGGAAATCGCCTGCAGCGAACGAACCAGAGCAACACCACCGCCAGGTACCACGCCTTCTTCGACGGCTGCACGGGTAGCGTGCAGGGCGTCTTCAACGCGGGCTTTCTTCTCTTTCATTTCAACTTCGGAACCAGCGCCGACCTTGATCACTGCAACGCCGCCCGACAGCTTGGCCAGACGCTCTTGCAGCTTCTCTTTGTCGTAGTCCGACGAGGTGTCGCCGATCTGCTGACGGATCTGCGCGATGCGACCGTCGATGTCGGCACGAACGCCAGCACCGTCGATGATCGTGGTGTTTTCTTTGTTCAGCACAACGCGCTTGGCGTTACCCAGGTGTTCCAGGGTAGCGGTTTCCAGGCTCAGGCCGATCTCTTCGGAGATAACGGTACCGCCAGTCAGGACAGCGATGTCCTGCAGCATGGCCTTGCGACGGTCGCCGAAGCCAGGGGCCTTGACCGCTGCAACCTTAACGATGCCGCGCATGTTGTTCACGACCAGCGTCGCCAGGGCTTCGCCTTCAACGTCTTCAGCTACGATCAGCAGAGGACGGCCGGCTTTGGCAACAGCTTCCAGGACTGGCAGCATTTCGCGGATGTTGGAGATCTTCTTGTCAACCAACAGCAGCAGCGGGCTGTCCAGCTCGGCAACCATGGTGTCCGGCTTGTTGATGAAGTACGGAGACAGGTAACCACGGTCGAACTGCATGCCTTCAACAACCGACAGTTCGTTTTCCAGACCCGAACCTTCTTCAACGGTGATAACGCCGTCTTTGGTTACGCGGTCCATTGCTTCAGCAATGATGTCGCCGATGGAGTTGTCGGAGTTGGCCGAGATGGTACCCACCTGGGCAATTGCCTTGGAGTCGGTGCAAGGCTTGGACAGCTTCTTCAGCTCGGCAACAATGGCGATGGTTGCCTTGTCGATACCGCGCTTGAGGTCCATCGGGTTCATGCCGGCAGCGACGGCTTTCAGGCCTTCGTTGACGATAGCCTGAGCCAGAACGGTAGCGGTGGTGGTGCCGTCGCCCGCGTCATCGTTGGCACGGGAGGCAACGTCTTTGACCAGCTGCGCGCCCATGTTTTCGAAACGGTCTTTCAGCTCGATTTCTTTGGCAACCGACACACCGTCTTTGGTGATCAGCGGAGCGCCGAAGCTTTTTTCGATGATGACGTTACGGCCTTTTGGGCCCAGAGTTGCTTTTACAGCGTCGGCCAGGACGTTTACACCGGCCAGCATTTTTTTACGGCCAGCGTCGCCGAACTTAACTTCTTTAGCAGCCATGATCGTTATTCCTTAAATACTTTGTAGTAACGGGAAAGGGGGAATCAACTCAGCCTTCGACGACCGCGAGAATTTCGTTCTCGCTCATCACCAGCAGGTCTTCGCCGTCTACTTTCACAGTGTTGCTGCCGGAGTACGGGCCAAACACCACTTTGTCACCCACTTTCACGGCCAGCGCACGTACTTCACCGTTGTCCAGGATGCGACCGTTGCCGACAGCGAGGATCTCGCCACGGTTTGGTTTTTCAGCAGCCGAACCAGGCAGCACGATACCGCCAGCAGTTTTTGTTTCTTCTTCGCTGCGACGGATTACGACGCGGTCATGCAGAGGACGAAGCTTCATTGTCGATCTCCTAATTATGGTTTTTAAACGCCCGGTGCAGACACCGGCGGGTTAAACATCCGGACTTGCCGGTTACGGTTCGCGAGCGAACCGCAGAATACGGTCTGACGAAATGCGCCAGAAACCTTGCGGTGACCCATACATAAGGGCGTGCTGGTCGATTACAAGGCTGAGGACAGAAAATTTTTGCAGAAATGACAGACGCGAAAATGGGCACGGCACCCGCAGGTGCCGTGCTTTAAAGCCATGAACGTCACTTTTTATCGACGGGCTCGTACTCGCCTTCGATGACCTCGCCCTCGATCACTTCAGGACGACGGGCCTCGGGGCGGGCGGCACCGGGATGCATGGAACCTGCGGAATGCATGTCCTCGGCAAACGCTCGCTGGCGCGATGCCTGGGCTTCGGCGCGGCGGCGAACCTTGCCGACGATCAGGCGACGGGTGAAAGGCATCAGGCAGAGCAGACCCAGCACGTCGCTGATGAACCCCGGCAGCACAAGCAAACCACCGCCAACCGTCATCATCAGACCATCCAGCATTTGCTGGGCAGGCAACTCGCCACGCGCCAGACTTTGCCGGGCGCTCATTGCAGTGGCCAAACCGGCCACCCGCACCACGAATATGCCCAGCATCGACCCACCCACGACCAGCAGGAAGGTCGGCAGGAAGCCGATCGACATCCCGACTTTCACCAGTACGAACAGCTCAAGCACCGGAAAAAGCAATAAAAGCAGAAGAAAAACGCGCATCAAAATGAGTTCCTGAACGGAAGAAGGCTTCCAGTAAACCTAACGTGACGTCGCAAAGTCGTTAATTCAAGCCTCGACCTGTTCCAAAGCCGGCCATTTTTCAGCGTGAGCCAGCTGGACCAAGGCTTGGCGGACTTGTGTCGGCGTATTACAGGGCTCGGCGAACGCCAGCCAGTACAAACTTTGACCGATGCGCAGGTGCATGCCCTCGCTGTCGATGCCCACCAGGACAGCGGGCAGCGTGGCGGGCAATCCGGCCAATTCGACGTAGTGGGCGATGGCTTTGGTGTGATCATCGTTCATGTGCTCGACCATGCCGATCTCGGCAGGGCCAGCGAACGGATTGGCCAGGGCAACGTCGTCCAGCCAGTGGATGGCGCCAAACCCACCAATGTAGCGATAGCGCACAGGCTTGAGCACCCAGAAGTCGAAGTCGTGAGCGCTGTGGTAGCTCTCGGATTCCGGGAAATAGCGGTAGTAGCGCTGCGCCGCAGCCTCGATGCGAACCCCGTCGGTGATTTTCTCGGCCTCGGCCATCAGCGTAACGCGCCCTACTGCCTGGACGTCCTCAGCGCCCCGCTCGCCCACCAGCAACGAGCATTTGGCGTCGAGCTGCAGGTTATGGGTGTGCTGCGCAATGCGGCTGATCAGGATCAGCGGCCGGCCTTCATCGTCCAGGCAGTAAGGCACCACGGAGCCAAACGGATAACCCGGCATCGACTTGGAATGGGTCGACAGTACGCCCCGGTATTCCTTGAGCAGCAAGGCTCGTGCCTGCCGGTTGGCGCTGTTGCTCATGTGGGCTCCTGAACGAATCTGTTTGAAATATCGACGAACGCAAAGCGCACGGCGCGCCAACCCGTCACACGATAATCGCTATCGCGCGAACGTGCCAGATTGAGGGAGAGTGACGATTTGCAGAGGAATTCGAGTAAAAGACGCTGCGAGCCGGCCCTGCAGATCACTCGATCTGCAGGCGCCTGATTGCCCGGCAGAAAAAACTTACCAGGCCACACCGAAACCAGCGGTGTAACGGGTCTTGTCGAGGTCCCCGTTATCCGAACCGCTGATGATGTCTTTCTCGGCCTTGAGGTTAAGCGATGCCCACTCGGTGACCTTGTAACGCAGCCCCACTTCTGTCTCGAGGCTGTAATCGGCCACGCCACTGATGGGTTTGCCCACCTCACCGTTGGTGAAGAACTCAACCTTCTTGCCGATCAGGTAGCGGTTGTAATCCCACGTGCCGGACACGGAATAGAAGTTGTCTTTTTCGCCGTTGGAATATTCGAAATCAGTGCGGTTAAGCAGCGCGCCAACCTTGAATGCGCCCAACTCGTCGTCCCAGAACTGATAACCAGGACCGGTACCGACCGTGCGCTGACGCGCGAGGTCTTCAATGGTGTCGCGCTTGTAGGTGATGCGACCGTCCCAGAACCATTTTTCTGTCAGGAACCGGTCGACCGAGTATTCGGCGTCCCAGTTGTTGGTGGTGGTGAGGCTGTCCTGCGACTCGCGGTTGTATTCGCCCTTGGCGTTATGGCGCCATTGGCCATGGGTCGCGGAGGTCTTGAAGGCGATGTTGTAATCGTCGGTGTCGTTCTCGGCGCGCTGGAAGTCCAGCGCGGCATCGATGTTGCCCTTCCAGACCAGATCGGTCACCACCGGCTTGGGCTTCATGATCTGCTGGATGCTCGCCAATTCGACTGTCTTCGGCGCATCGCCGTTGGCCAGTGTGACTTTGCCGTCTTCGGCTGGCTGCAGCGACTTGGAAATCTCGCCAGTGGTAGCGTCCTGCTTGACCAGAAGGTGCTGGTCACTTTCCAGCGTCTTGATTTCCTTCCAGTCCAACGGAACGTCGCCCGCATATTTGGTATTGAGCAACAGCTTGCCGCCGTCGAAGACCTTGATAGTCCCCGTCATCTTGTCACCGTTTTTCAACCAGACGGTGTCAGCGAGCAATGGGGTTGAAGCACTGGCAATAGCAACGCACAACAGGGTTCTGGACAACATAAGCAACGACAAGGCTCTGGTTCGGGGAAAATCGGGCATTATCCGGATGGACAACGTCTAGGCAATCGGCGGACCGCCGACACAGGTATCACTGACAGTAGGAAATTTCCCAAGTTCCTTATCGAAAATTCCCGTTCATCCTTTATACAGGAACGAATGCTTGATCGAACAATCACCGCCGGACACCGATCCTGCAGGCCTTACTCCAGCAGAGGCGCGGCGCACGGCGCTCTACCTCACCTTGCATCAAGTGCCGGAAGGCAAAGTGATCAGTTATGGACAGCTGGCCGAGTTGGCCGGTTTGGGACGAGCGGCGCGCTACGTGGGCAGAACGTTGAGTCAGTTGCCCCAAGGCAGCAGCCTGCCGTGGCATCGGGTGCTGGGCGCGGGCGGGCGCATCAGCCTGGCGCCCGGAACGCCGTCTGGCGAGGAGCAACGCGCGCGTTTACGAACAGAAGGCGTGACCATCCGTAACAATCGTGTGGATATGGTGCGCCATGGCTGGCGCCCGATGGAGCACAACGGTTAGAGTGCGCGCTTTGTTTACGTAACCTGAGGCAGATTCCAGCCCATGCCCCGCAAAACCTGGCGCGCCGCGCTCGCCGCATATGCCAGCCCCTCTACACTTGTGCTCCTTTTGCTCGGCTTCGCCGCGGGCATGCCCTACATGTTGGTGTTTTCCACGCTCTCGGTCTGGCTGCGTGAAGCCGGCGTTGCCCGGGAAACCATCGGCTACGCCAGCCTGATCGGCCTAGCCTACGCCTTCAAGTGGGTCTGGTCGCCGCTGCTTGACCAATGGAGCCTGCCTTTACTGGGCCGGCTGGGCCGACGCCGCTCATGGCTGGTGCTGTCGCAGTCGCTGGTGACGCTGGGCCTGATCGGCATGGGCTTCTGTGATCCACAGCAGCATCTGTCCTGGCTGATCGCGATCGCCGTGCTGGTAGCGTTTTCCTCCGCGACTCAAGACATCGCCATCGACGCCTACCGGCTCGAAATCGCCAGCGACAGCCAGCAGGCCACTCTCGCCGCCAGTTACATGGCCGGCTACCGTGTGGCCGCCCTGCTGGCCACCGCCGGCGCGTTGTATTTTGCCGAAGGCTTTGGCTCCACCGGTTTTGCCTACAAGCACTCGGCGTGGGCCGGTACATACGTCCTGTTCGGCCTGCTCATGGTTCCGGCGCTGATCACCAGTCTGATCATGCGCGAACCTGCTGTGCCCATGCGTACGCAGTTGTCAGCGGCGCGCTACGGCTTCGCCCACCAGTTGGCGTCGGTGTTCGTGCTGATCATTCTGTTGGTGTCGGTACCAGCGATGTTCACCCAGCTGTACAACACCGACTTCGCCAGCGTGCTGTTTCAGGGCACGACCTGGAAAGACCTGCTGATGGAGGACCGCGCCTTTCTGCGCGCGATCCTCTACACCCTGCTGACCGTGGCCTGCCTGTCGTCCATGGGCCGTCGCGGGCTCGCGCCCGTGCTGACGCCGATCAACGATTTCATTCTGCGTTATCGCTGGCAGGCTTTCCTGTTGCTGGGGCTGATCGCCACGTATCGCATGTCCGACACGGTCATGGGCGTGATGGCGAACGTGTTCTACATCGACCAGGGCTTCACGAAGGATCAGATCGCCAGCGTCAGCAAGATTTTCGGCCTGGTGATGACCTTGGGCGGCGCGGCGTTCGGCGGGCTGGCAATCGTGCGTTTCGGGATACTGCCAATCCTGTTCATTGGCGGTATCACTTCGGCAGCGACCAATCTGCTGTTCCTGATGCTGGCCGACATGGGCCCGAACCTGAAAATGCTCATCGTCACGATCTCGCTGGACAACTTCAGCTCGGGCCTGGCGACATCAGCGTTCGTGGCTTACCTGTCGAGCCTGACCAACCTCAAGTTCTCCGCCACTCAATACGCGCTGCTCAGTTCGATCATGTTGCTGCTGCCCCGCCTGATCGGCGGCTATTCCGGGGTCATGGTGGAAAAGCTGGGTTATCACAACTTCTTCCTGGCAACCGCTCTGATGGGCGTTCCAACGCTGTTCATGATCGCCCTGCACTGGGCCCAGGAAGCGCGCCGGGAAGCACGCGAAGAAGCGGCAGAAGGCGAAGAGCCCGCGAAGCCTGTGGATTCAGTTCTATAAGACGGTCGCCGGCTAACCCAGGTCCGTAGGAGCCGGCTTGCTGGCGAACCGGTTTTATCCGCCACCATTGCCGGCACCTGACCCACTGCTTTCGCCAGCAAGCCGGCTCCTACAAATTGAATTACGCCCCGATATTCGCTCGCGACGTTCGCTGCAAGCCGGTCTTACAGAACGAGATGCCAATCCAATAGCCGGATCGCCATTCACGCTTGCGCAAACTGCTGCCCCTCATCAACAAAAAGCCCCGAACTCTCGAAAGTCGGGGCTTTTTGGTTTCTACGATCAGCGTTACGCCTTCGCGGGCTGCTCTTCCTGCACCACGCGAATTACCCGTTGCGGGAACGGGATGTCGATGTTGGCGGCGCGCAAGCGGTCGCGGATTTCCGCGTTGAAGCGGTTCGAGACATCACCGAAGTCGCCGGTCTTGGTCCATACGCGCAGCGACACCGTGATCGAGCTGTCGCCCAACGCCGCCACCACCGCTTGCGGCGCAGGGTCCTGCAGGACACGCGGATCATCCGCCATGTCCATCAGCACCTGCAGCGCTTGCTTGAGATCGGCTTCGTAATCGATGCCTACATCAAAGGTGATTTTGCGCGTCGGCTGACGGTTGGTGTTGGTGATGATGCCGTTGGACAGATTGCCGTTGGGCAGGATGACGGTCTTGTTGTCCCCTGTACGCAGCACGGTATGGAAAATCTGGATGCTGTCGACGGTGCCCGAAACGCCTTGCGCCTCGATCCAGTCGCCGATGCGAAACGGACGGAACAGCAGAATCAAAACCCCGCCAGCGAAGTTCGCCAGACTGCCCTGCAACGCCAGACCGATGGCCAGACCTGCCGCACCAATGGCGGCCACAAACGAGGTGGTCTCAACCCCTATCATCGAGGCGACGCTGACGATCAGCAGAATCTTCAGGATAATATTGGCGATGCTGCTGATGAAGCCTTGCAGCGCAAGGTCGACATGACGCAGCGCCAGCAGCGCGCCCACTCGGGAGGTCAGCCTGTTGATCAGCCACCAACCCACCACCAACACAATCAGTGCCAGCAGCACCTTGCTGCCGTATTGCATGACCATCGGGATCCAGGCCTGAGACGCCTTCACCAGATGGTCCACTTGGCTGTTCAAATCCAAGTCCATCAATTTCTCCTCGGGGTCGCGACGTGGAATGCTGAACTGACGGCGCCGGGCCGGCCCGTCATTTCAGCCTGACCTGCATTCCGACGCGCAGGAGCCTCGCGGGTTCCTGCGCAATCTGAATTGCCGGCCAAAGCGCAGGATCAATCGCGGAAGTTGTTGAACTGCAGCGGCATGCCGAACTCATGGCCACGCAGGGCGGCAATGGCCTCTTGCAGGTCATCACGCTTCTTGCCGGTGACGCGCACTTGCTCACCCTGGATTGCAGCCTGCACCTTGAGTTTGGCTTCTTTGATGTGGGCGACAATCTTCTTGGCCAACTCTTTGTCGATGCCTTCCTTGAGCGTGGCTTCCTGCTTCATCACCTTGCCGGAGGCATAGGGGTCCTTGAGTTCCAGGCACTGCACATCGATCTTGCGCTTGACCAGAGCCAGCTTGAGGATCTCGATCATGGCTTCGAGCTGAAACCCTTCCTCGGCAGTCATCTTGATCAGCAGGTCTTTTTCCGTGAACTCGAAGCTGCCTTTGCCTTTAAGGTCGTAGCGGCGGTCCAGCTCCTTGATCGCGTTGTCGACGGCATTCGTGACTTCGTGTTTATCCAGTTCGGACACTACGTCGAACGAGGGCATTTAGATTCTCCAATTGATGCGGCGCGGCTCGACATGTGAATGGAGCACGCCTGACTTGACGGTATGAAAGCCCGGTCATTATAACGAGACTTTTCCCACGTTCATGTGAGCCTGCAATGTTGATTTCGTTTTCCTTTCCTGCAGGTTTTATCGCGTCTGGGCGTCTTTGCTCTTGAGCGCCGTGTGCTGGCACATTCTGGGCGCGGGCAGTCTGGGGAGTCTCTGGGCAACGCGGCTGGCGCGGGCAGGTCTGCCGGCGTGCCTGCTGTTGCGCGACGATACCCGACTGGCAGCCTATACCGCGCGGGGCGGGTTGACCCTCAACGAAAATGGCGAGCGCCATACCTTCGCTGTAGCAGCGCAAGCGGTCAGCGCGGCTCAGCCCATCGAGCGTTTGCTGGTGGCCTGCAAAGCCTACGATGCAGAACGCGCAGTGGCCGCCATCGCCCATCGGCTCACCGATAAGGCCGACGTGCTGCTTTTGCAAAACGGCCTTGGAAGCCAGGAAGCGGTCGCCGCGATGCTGCCCCAGGCGCGCTGCATTTTTGTGTCCAGCACCGAGGGCGCTTATCGTGATCAAGACTGGAGCGTGGTGTTTGCCGGGCAAGGTCTCAACTGGCTCGGCGATGCGACCCAAAGCCTGGCGCCATCCTGGCTGAACGAGCTTGAGCAAGCCGGGATCGCGCATCAATGGACCTCCAGCATCCTCGAACGCCTCTGGCGCAAGCTGGCACTCAATTGCGCCATCAACCCATTGACCGTGCTGCACCAGTGCCGCAACGGAGCCTTGCAGGCACACGCCGAGGAAGTCACAGCGCTGTGCGCCGAACTTGGCAGCGTCTTGCGATGCTGTGGCCAGGCCGGCGCTGCAGAAGGCCTGCTGGAGCAGGTGCAGCAGGTCATCACCGCCACCGCCGCCAACTATTCCTCGATGTATCAGGACGTCGCACAAGGCCGCCGCACCGAGATCAGCTATTTGCTCGGGCATGTCTGCGCCACGGCGCGCGCGCTTGATTGCCCTGCGCCCGGCCTGAACCGGTTACGCCTGCGCCTGATCGAAGACCTCAAGGCGCGAGGCCTTCCCAGCGACTGACGGGTTTGCTCGCGGGCTGAACAGCGCTAACCTGCCCTCTCCTCATTTCGGTGACACTGCCCCATGCCATTGCGCCAGCGCCTCGAAAATCTGCCCGTGGGTCAAAAGCTGCTCGCCGCCCTGTTGGTGTTGCTCACCACCGTACTGGTGGTGGCCAACCTGACCTTCATCAGCGCCGCCTATTACATCTCCCAGGAAGCCATGGCCCCGCAGGCCTTGCAGACCATCGGCCGGCTGATCAGCAACCCCGGCCTGTCGGAGCAGGCGCTGACATCGACGGCGAACGCGCAAAACCTGCTCAAGGAGCTGAAAAATTACGGCCCCTTGCGGGCAGCAGCCTTGTACGACGCCAGCGGTACGCGGCTGGCGCAGATGCAGCAGGGCGACAAACTGCACATGCCCGAGCACTACCGCGACCTGGAAAGCTGGCGCGTTACCGAGTTTCGCAACACCCAGGTCATCCCGGTTCCGAAAGCCGGGCAGGCCTCGGGGCATTTGCTGCTGGTCGCCAGCAGTGAGCTGCCGACGGCGTTCTACACCGGCACGCTGACCGCCAGCCTGGGCATTCTGATTTTCAGCGTGCTGCTTTGGGCGGGGGTGGCCCGGCAGATCCGTCGTTTCATCACCGAACCGATTTATCAGTTGGAAGACCTTTCGCGTCAGGTCACCCGCGAGGAGAACTACGCGCTCAGGGCAAGCCCCGGCAATCAGGACGAAATCGGGTCGCTGGCCGAGGCATTCAACACCATGCTGTCGCGCATGCAGGCGCGCGAACAGCAACTCAAACGCGCGCGTGACGAATCCCAGGAAGCCTACGATCAGGCACAAGGGCTGGCGGAGGAAACCCGGCACACCAACCGCAAGCTGGAGCTGGAAGTGCAGGTGCGCAGCAAGATCGAGAAAAAGCTCACCGGCTTCCAGAACTACCTCAACAGCATCATCGATTCGATGCCTTCGGCGTTGATCGCCCTCGACGAGCAGCTGTACGTTACCCAGTGGAATCAGGAGGCCGGAGCGCTTTCGGGAACGCCGCTGGATGAAGCGCTGAACCAACCCATTTATTCGGCATTCCCGCCGATGCGTGCTTTTTTGCCGCAGATCAAGCAGACCGTCGAACGTCACACCGTGACCAAGATCGAGCGCGTGACGTGGGTCAAGGGCGAAGAGTCGCGTCACTACGCCCTGACCTTCTACCCGCTGACCGGCGACGCTGGCCGGGGCGCGGTGATCCGCATCGATGACATCACCCAGCGTCTGTCGCTGGAGGAGATGATGGTGCAGTCAGAAAAAATGCTCTCGGTGGGCGGACTGGCTGCTGGCATGGCCCATGAGATCAATAACCCTCTCGGAGCGATCATGCACAACGTGCAGAACATCCGACGTAGGCTATCGCCGGATTTGCCAAAGAATCTGGAGCAGGCCGAGCAGGAAGGCATTGAGCTGGCTGCAGTGAATCAATACCTGATCGCTCGGGAAGTGCCGCAGCTGCTCGACGGCATTCAGTCAGCCGGCGCGCGGGCCGCAAAGATCGTCAGCCACATGCTCAGTTTCAGCCGCCGCAGTAATCGCCAGCTGACCCCTTGTGATTTGCCGGCGCTGATCGATCAGGCGGTGGAGATTGCCAGCAACGATTTCGACTTGACCATCGGTTTTGATTTCAAAGGCCAGAACATTATTCGCCAGTTTGATCCTCAGCTCGGCCCGGTACCTGCGACGGCCAACGAACTGGAGCAAGTGCTGCTCAACCTGCTGAAGAATGCCGCTCAGGCGATTCATCAGCGTGAGGACGACCGCGAGCCGGGGCGCATCATTCTGCGCACGCGCCTGAACCCGCCATGGGCGGAAATTCAGGTCGAGGACAACGGCATCGGCATGCCGGAAAGTGTGCGCAAGCGAACCTTCGAGCCGTTTTTCACCACCAAGGAAATCGGCCAGGGCACGGGGCTGGGCCTTTCCGTGTCGTACTTCATCATCACCAACAACCACAAGGGGCAAATGGAGGTGCACTCCACCCCCGGCCAGGGCACCTGCTTCACCTTGCGCCTGCCCCTGGTGGACAATTCA
The DNA here is from genome assembly GCF_030208975.1 of Pseudomonas sp. ME-P-057. Taxonomy (NCBI): domain Bacteria; kingdom Pseudomonadati; phylum Pseudomonadota; class Gammaproteobacteria; order Pseudomonadales; family Pseudomonadaceae; genus Pseudomonas; species Pseudomonas sp. ME-P-057. The sequence continues at coordinate 158,476 of NZ_JARVSX010000023.1, read as the reverse complement.
GTAGATATGCCTGCACCACAGGTCATTGGTCAAAACGACCGGGAGTAGCGCCATGGGATTTCGCTTGTCAAAAATCTACACACGCACGGGTGACACCGGCGAAACAGGTCTCGGCGACGGCCGCCGTGTGCCGAAGGATCATCCGCGGGTCGAAGCGATCGGCGAGGTCGACACGCTCAACAGCCACGTCGGCGTGCTGTTGGCGGGACTGACTGCCGGCGTCGCGAGCCGCCCCGCACTGCAGGAGGTCATCGATGTGCTGGTCCCGTGCCAGCATCGGCTGTTTGACCTGGGCGGTGAGTTGGCGATGCCGGAGTATCAGGCGCTGAACTCGGCGGAGGTCGAGCGACTGGAAGCGGCGATTGATCACTGGAACGAGGAGCTGGGGCCGCTGGAAAACTTCATCTTGCCGGGCGGTTCGGCGTTGATTGCCCAAGCCCACGTTTGCCGAAGCCTGGCGCGTACGGCAGAGCGTCGCTGTCAGCACTTGAACGCCGTGGAGCCACTGTCCGGGGTTGGACTGGCCTACATCAATCGGTTGTCGGATCTGTTATTCGTGGCGGCGCGGATCATTGCCCGTCGCGAGGGTGTGGCGGAGATTTTGTGGGAGCCTGCGAAGAAGCCGCAGTGATGTTGCAGGCCGGCGCGAGGATCAACTGCTGAAGATCAACACGGCCCTGAATTGTCACCTCGCGGTCGCCACCCGATATCGGATGGTATTTCGGTCTGTAGGAGCCGGCTTGCTGCGGGCCGCGGTCGGACGAACCCGTCACATCGGCACCGCTGTTGTGACTGAACGAATGCGTTCGCCAGCAAGCCGGCTCCTACAGGGAATTGCGTACATCAGCCGACCCGGCTGCAACTCGGCAGCGCTAGCAAGCATGCCGGTTCGAGACTTCATCGGCGCGTTTAGCCCTGCGGCCAGAACGCTCTGATCCCCGCCACACCTTGCGCGCCACAATCCCACGCCTGCGGACGATCCGTCGGCCCTACCCCGCCGAGCAAATACACCGGCTTGCTAAACCCGGCGATCAAGTCACGGGCCTTTTCCCAGCCGAGCGGTTGAGCGTCTGGATGGCTCAAGGTCGGCAGCACGGGCGAGAGCGTGACGAAATCCACGCCCATCTGTTCGGCGAGGCTCAGCTCCTCGGCGCTGTGGCATGAAGCTGCAAGCCAGCGGTCCTGGGGAAAAGGCCGTCCCTTGCTGGCGTACTTGCGCAGCTGCTCGCTGGTCAAGTGCCAACCTGCTGCGGGAAAGTCGCCCAGCCATTCGAGCGGCCCCTTGAGCATCAACTGCGCCTTGCCCGCACACAGCCCCACCGCATCAACGGCAACGTCACGGTATTTGGGGTCGTACATGTTCGGCGCACGCAGCTGGACCAGCTTGATGCCGGCAGCCACCGCCGTGCGAATGCCGCGCAACAGGTCCGGCGTTTCCAGATCGTCCGGGGTTATCAGGTACTCACCGGGCAGCCGCGCAGCCGCCACGATCGGCCGATTCGCTGCCGGAAAATCGTATTCGGCCAGCTCGCGCTGCGAAACCCAGGCCAACGGCTGGCCTTCAACACCGTGGGGCTCGCCGGTGAAGGACGACACTTCCCAGACATCCAGCAGCACCTGCTTGTCCGGGTAGTCGTGGCTGATCTTGATCAACGGACGCGCCGACGTCACGCTGATGCCCAGTTCTTCGTGCAGCTCGCGAGCAAGCGCGGCATCAACCGACTCACCTGCCTCGACCTTGCCCCCGGGAAACTCCCACAGGCCGCCTTGATGCTGGGTGTCGGCGCGTCGCGCAATGAGCACCTTGCCGTCGCTGCCACGGATGACTGCCGCAGCTACATGGACTCGTTTCACGCTTGACCTTCCTCCAATCCTGCCTGCAGCCAGCGCTTGAACGCCGGCCACTGATACAGCGTTTCGACGTACGCCGCAGCGTCCGCTGGCAATTGCACCTGATACGTGCGAAAGCGCACGGCAACCGGTGCGAAAAATGCGTCGACGATGCCCGGCGCGCCGAACAGGAAGCCCTCTCCTGCCCCTGACACCGCACGACATTCGCGCCACAACATCACCATGCGGTCGATGTCCGCCTGAGCCTCGACTTCAATGACTTCCAGTGCCTCGTCGCGCTGCACATCCATCGGCAGCCGCGAGCGCAACCCGGCGAAACCGCTGTGCATCTGCGCGCACGCCGAGCGTGCCTGAGCACGGGCTGCCACATCTGCCGGCCACAAGCCGGCGCCTGGAAAGCGCTCGGCAAGGTACTCACAAATGGCCAGCGAATCGACAATCGTGCCGTGTTCGCATTTGAGCGCAGGGACTTTGCCCGTCGGCGAATGCTCAAGAATAAGGCGGGTGGTGTCGGTCTGATTCAGGCGAATCACCTGATCGGTAAACGGCTCGCCGGTCAGTACAAGCGCCAGCCAGGGGCGCATAGACCAGGAGGAATAGCGCTTGTCGCCGATGATCAAATGCAGGCTCATGTCTTGGCTCCGTTGAAGACGCATGAAACATCATGGGCGCTACCCCGCCCTCATGACAGTCGCCCTTCTCGCGGCAGACGCTGTCTCTGCGGGAGCGACCGGGGTGGCGCTCCCACAGATCACAGTTCAACCCCGCAATAAACGTTGTTTGGGCGCAGACCAAAAAAGTCTGTCAGGTGCGGTATTCCGCGTTGATCTTCACATACTCATGCGACAGGTCAGTGGTCCAGATGGTTTCGCTGCAGTCGCCACGGCCCAGCTCAATGCGAATGGTGATTTCTTCCTGCGCCATCACCAGCGAGCCTTGTTCTTCGGTGTAGGTGCTGGCGCGGGCGCCTTTGCTGGCGATGCACACGTCACCCAGAAACACGTCGATCTTGCTGACGTCGAGGTCCGGCACGCCCGCGCGACCCACGGCCGCAAGAATCCGCCCCCAGTTCGGGTCGGAGGCAAAGAGCGCCGTTTTGATCAGCGGCGAGTGGGCCACGGTGTAACCCACGTCCAGGCACTCCTGATGATTGCCACCGCCGTTGACTTCGACCGTCACGAACTTGGTGGCGCCCTCGCCGTCACGGACGATGGCCTGAGCGACGTCCATACACACTTCGAAGACCGCCTTTTTCAATGCCTCAAACAGCGGGCCTTTGGCTTCGGTCACCGCCGGAAGCGCGGCCTGGCCGGTGGCGATCAGCATGCAGCAGTCGTTGGTCGAGGTGTCGCCGTCGATGGTGATGCGGTTGAACGACTTGTTGGCGCCGTCGCGAATCAGGTCCTGCAGCACGCCCGGCGCCACGGCAGCGTCGGTGGCGATGTAGCCCAGCATGGTCGCCATGTTCGGACGGATCATGCCCGCGCCCTTGCTGATGCCGGTCACAGTCACGGTCACGCCATCGAGCACGAACTGGCGGCTCGCACCTTTGGGCAACGTGTCGGTGGTCATGATGCCGGTCGCGGCAGCGGCCCAGTTGTCGACGGACAAATCATCCAGCGCTGCCTGCAGCGCACCTTCGATTTTCTCGACCGGCAACGGCTCGCCAATCACGCCCGTTGAGAATGGCAGTACGGCGCCGGCCTCCACGCCGGTGATCTCGGCGAGCCTGGCGCAGGTGCGCTCGGCAGCCGCCAGGCCCGGCTCGCCAGTACCGGCATTGGCGTTGCCGGTGTTGGTCAGCAGATAACGCACGGTGCCTTGTACACGCTGTTTGGCCAGGATGACGGGGGCAGCGCAAAACGCGTTCAACGTAAACACGCCGGCGACGCTTGAGCCTTCGGCGCAACGCATGACCACGACATCCTTGCGCCCCGGGCGCTTGATGCCCGCAGAAGCGATGCCAAGTTCAAAACCGGGAACCGGGTGCAGCGTCGGCAACGGACCAAGACCAACAGCCATGTAATGCGCTCCTTGAAAGACAATCATGCCGCGCGGTATTGCCGGGACGGCTCGATGGATTGAAAAACGCCGCGACGGCTAAGCCGGTCGCGGCGTGATCTTACAGTTCAGCTACAGCCCGCCGCGCTTGGCGACTCAGTTGATCTGGCCGTGGCAATGCTTGTACTTCTTGCCCGAACCACACCAGCACAGCTCGTTACGGCCCAGCTTCTGGTCGTTACGAACCGGCGTGAGTGCCTCGGCTGCGGCAACCGTTACCTCTTCACCGCTTTCGGCCAGCAAGTCAGGCTGATCAAGGCCCGGTGCTTCGGCGTGCTGGAATTGCATGCGCTGCGCCAGCTCCTCGGCCTCGCGACGCAGACGCGCCTCTTCCTCGGCCGGGTCTTCGCGACGCACCTGAACGTGGGAAAGCACACGAATGGCGTCGCGCTTGATCGAATCGAGCAGCTCCTGGAACAGGGCAAACGACTCGCGCTTGTATTCCTGCTTCGGGTTCTTTTGAGCGTAGCCACGCAAGTGGATGCCGTGACGCAGGTGGTCCATGGTCGACAGGTGGTCTTTCCACAAATCGTCCAGCACGCGCAGGAGAATCTGCTTCTCGAACGTGCGCAGCGCCTCGGCACTGGCCTGGTCTTCTTTCTCGTTGTAGGCCGCCAGAATGGCTTCCATCAACTTCGGACGCAGGGTGTCTTCGTTGAGATGGTCGTCTTCGTCGAGCCACTGCTGGATCGGCAGCTTCACGCCGAAATCGGTGCTGAGTGCGGATTCGAGACCGGCCACATTCCACTGCTCAGGCAACGACTGCGGCGGGATGTGCGCGGAGATGGTGGCGTCGAGGACTTCTTCGCGGAACTCGGCAATGGTGTCACCAATGTTGGTCGCAGCCAGCAGGCTGTTACGCATGTGGTAGATCACTTTACGCTGTTCGTTGGAAACGTCGTCGAACTCGAGCAACTGCTTGCGGATGTCGAAGTTGCGACCTTCGACCTTGCGCTGCGCTTTCTCGATGGCGTTGGTCACCATGCGGTGCTCGATCGCTTCGCCGGACTGCATGCCCAGCGCCTTCATGAAATTCTTCACCCGATCAGAGGCAAAGATGCGCATCAGGCTGTCTTCCAGCGACAGGTAGAAACGGCTCGAACCGGTGTCACCCTGACGACCGGCACGACCACGCAGCTGGTTGTCGATACGACGGGATTCGTGGCGTTCGGAAGCAATCACGTGAAGGCCGCCCGCCTCGATCACCTGCTGATGGCGTTTCTGCCAATCGGCCTTGATTTGCGCGATCTGCTCAGGGGTCGGGTCTTCCAGACTGGCGACTTCGACTTCCCAGTTACCGCCCAACAGGATGTCGGTACCGCGACCGGCCATGTTGGTGGCGATGGTCAACGCGCCGGGGCGACCGGCCTGGGCGATGATTTCGGCTTCTTTTTCGTGGAACTTGGCGTTCAGAACCTTGTGCTCGATGCCTTCCTGCACCAGCAGTCGGGACATGTGCTCGGAGGTCTCGATGGTCGCAGTACCCACCAGCACAGGACGCTGCTCGGCCAGACAGGCCTTGATGTCCGTGATGATCGCTGCGTATTTCTCTTCCGCGGTCAGGTATACCAGATCGTTGAAGTCTTTACGCGCCAACGGCTTGTTGGGCGGAATGACCATTACGGCCAGGGCGTAGATTTGGTGGAATTCGAACGCTTCAGTGTCCGCCGTACCGGTCATGCCGGACAGCTTGTTGTACAGACGGAAGTAGTTCTGGAAGGTCGTTGACGCGAGGGTCTGGCTCTCTGCCTGGATGTTCAGGCCTTCCTTCGCTTCGATGGCCTGGTGCAGGCCCTCGGACAGACGACGACCCGGCATGGTACGACCGGTGTGTTCGTCGACCAGCAGGATCTGACCGTCCTGGACGATGTACTCGACGTTGCGATGGAACAGCTTGTGCGCGCGCAGACCGGCATAAACGTGGGTCAGCAGGCCCAGGTTATGCGCCGAGTAAAGGCTTTCGCCTTCAGCCAGCAAGCCGACCTCGGTCAGCATCTCTTCAATGAACTGATGGCCGGACTCGTTGAGCTCCACCTGACGGGATTTCTCGTCGATGGAGTAATGGCCTTGCTTGGTGACCTGGCCTTCCACTTCCTCGATGTGCTGCTCGAGCTTGGGGATCAGCTTGTTGATTTCGGTGTAGAGCTTGGAGCTGTCTTCCGCCTGACCGGAGATGATCAGGGGCGTACGGGCTTCGTCGATGAGGATCGAGTCCACTTCGTCGATCACGGCGAAGTTCAGTTCACGCTGGAATTTGTCTTCCAGGCTGAACGCCATGTTGTCGCGCAGGTAGTCGAAGCCGAATTCGTTGTTGGTGCCGTAGGTGATGTCCGACGCGTAGGCGGCGCGTTTTTCTTCCGGCGGCTGGAAAGGCGTTACGACGCCTACGGTCAGACCGAGGAATTCATACAGCGGGCGCATCCAGTTGGCGTCACGGCGGGCCAGGTAGTCGTTGACCGTGACCACGTGCACGCCTTTGCCGGACAGCGCGTTGAGGTAGACCGCGAGGGTCGCGACGAGGGTTTTACCTTCACCGGTACGCATCTCGGCGATCATGCCTTCGTGCAGCGTCATACCGCCGATCAGCTGTACATCGAAGTGACGCATGCCCATGACGCGCTTGCCCGCCTCGCGGCACACCGCGAAGGCTTCCGGCAAGAGCTGGTCGAGGGTCTCACCTTTGGCTATGCGGGCCTTCAACTCATCGGTCTTGGCGCGCAGCTGTTCGTCCGAGAGGGCGACCATTTGCTCTTCGAAGCTGTTGACGACCTGGACCGTCTTGAGCATGCGCTTCACTTCGCGCTCGTTCTTGCTTCCGAAAAGTTTTTTTAACAAAGGTGCAAACATATCGAAAGGATCTTCCACACATAGGGATGGAGGGCGGCCCCGTGAGTCGCCCGAGCAGCCCTCATGGCCGCATGCGAACGAGCATTCTACCCGGAAATGGTGGTGAGGAAAGTGGCGTTATTCCACGATGCTGGCACAGCAATGTTACGGGGCAGAAGTACAATAGGGGCATTTCTCATGACTTCAACCCGTGCAGGCCAGAAGTTTGATTAATGTTTTTTCATGATAGAGCGTCGCTTTTTCGCCCTGAGTCGTCCGCGGCCAAGGTGCTTTGGCACTTTCTGCTAACATCCCGCGCTGGCAACATCAGGCTCACCATTATGGCATTCCGTCCTCTACCGGCTCGCGCACCATCCGTCCTGCTTCGCGAAGCCCGGCCGCTAAAAGCCATTTTCAGCCATGCTCAACGCCTGGCTCATCTTCAACGACTGCTGGAAAGTCAGCTGCAACCGGCTGCGCGCGAGCACTGCCATGTCGCCTCGTGGCGCGAAGGCACCTTGCTGCTGATCGTCACTGACGGTCACTGGGCCACCCGATTGCGGTATCAGCAGAAGCGTCTGCAGCGGCAGTTGGTCGCGTTCAAGGAATTCGCCAACCTCACCCGGCTGCAACTGAAGGTCCAGCCTGCGAGAACCCACCGAAGCGCGGCCACTCAGACTCGAGACCTCTCGGTGTCAGCGGCCGAGACCATCACCGCTACGGCAGAGGGCATCACCGACCCCAAGTTGCGCGCGGCATTGGAGCGGCTGGCAGCGCATGCGACGCCGAAGGACCCTGCCAATTAGTGGGACTAACATTCATATCGCCCTCCATTAAGCCGGACTGACCCTAGCCCTTCCGGTCTGTAGGAGCCGGCTTGCTGGCGAGTGCGTCTCTTCAGACGCCTCGAGAGTGGATGTTGAATCGGATTCGCCAGCAAGCCGGCTCCTACAGATTGCGTCACTCTTGACGTCACCTCCGCCGGCCAGATAGTTACCGGCGTTCCGACTTTGGCAACACATGATCCTTCCAGCGGCCACTGCGCTTCGGCGACACAGTGTTTTTCACAGACCCACAAAAAAGGCCACCCGAAGGTGGCCTCAAAACATCAGAACGAGAAGAAGAGACTGTTTACACCGCCGCAACAGGGCGCATGTAGGAGATCGGTGCGGTGCTGGCATCTTCGAAGGTCACAACTTCCCAAGCGTCTTCCTGAGCGATCAACGCACGAAGCAAACGATTGTTCAGGCCGTGTCCCGACTTGAAGCCCTGATACTCGCCGATCAGGCTGTTGCCCAACAGATACAGGTCACCGATGGCGTCCAGAATCTTGTGTTTGACGAATTCGTCTTCGTAACGAAGACCGTCCTCGTTCAACACGCCGTCCTTGTCCACGACGATTGCGTTTTCGACGCTGCCGCCCAGAGCAAGGTTGTGTTTACGCAGGTATTCGATGTCCTTCATGAAACCGAATGTTCGCGCACGGCTCACTTCTTTAACGAACGAAGTGCTGGAAAAGTCCACACAAGCCGTTTGGGTACGGTTCTTCAGATAGGGGTGATCGAAATCGATCTCGAACCCGACCTTGAAACCTTCAAACGGTAAAAATTTCGCGTGCTTGCCGTCTTCTTCAACACACACTTCTTTAAGTATGCGGATGAATTTTTTCGGTGCGTCCTGTTCTTCCAGGCCAGCCGATTGAATCAGGAATACGAAGGGACCTGCGCTGCCGTCCATGATGGGAACTTCGGAGGCAGAAAGTTCAACGTAGGCGTTATCGATGCCAAGGCCGGCCATGGCCGACAGCAAGTGCTCAACCGTATCGACCTTCACGTCACCGTTGAACAGTGTCGTGGAGAGCGTGGTGTCGCCAACATTCAACGCGTGAGCGTTGATCTGGACTACCGGCTCAAGGTCGGTACGGAAAAACACAATGCCAGCGTTCACAGGTGCAGGTTTGAGGGTCAGGTAAACCTTTTCCCCCGAGTGCAGGCCGATACCTGTGGCACGGATAATATTCTTCAGGGTGCGTTGTTTAATCATGGCATTGGCCGCTTCAGCGCATATCGCGAATTAGTATCAACAAAGGCTGGCGATGATAGCAGACCTCGCCTTTGCTGAACACCAATCACCCTTATACCCCTGATAGAACCCATTAATCAGCCTGACGACGCAGGAAGGCTGGAATATCCAGGTAATCCAGATCGTCTTGCGGATTCATCTTCGCTGCGGCTGTTGCGCCTGCGTGTGCCTGATTGCGCATCACGGTCGGACGGTCCAGGTCGCGGTAGTTCACCGACGGCAACTCCTGGCGAGCGGCATGTTGCTGCGCAGGTGCGGCTTGGGCGGCGGTTTGCAGCGTGTTGTCGATGACCTTCACAGGCTTCTCGATTTTCGCGCCCAGACCGGTTGCAACCACAGTCACGTGCAGCTCGTCGCGCATGTCCGGATCAATAACGGTACCGACCTTGACCATGGCGTGCTCGGAGGCGAACGCTTCGATGATGCTACCCACGTCGGAATACTCACCCAGAGACAGGTCAGGACCGGCAGTGATGTTGACCAGAATGCCGCGAGCACCTTGCAGGTTCACGTCTTCCAGCAACGGGTTGCGGATGGCCGCTTCGGTGGCTTCACGCGCACGGTTCGGACCGCTGGCGCAGCCAGTGCCCATCATCGCCATGCCCATCTCGGACATGACAGTGCGTACGTCAGCGAAGTCGACGTTGATCATGCCCGGACGCTTGATGATGTCGGAGATACCGCGAACGGCACCGGCCAGTACATCGTCAGCCTTGGCGAATGCCGACAGCAGGCTGGCGTCTTTGCCCAGGATGGTCAGCAGCTTCTCGTTGGGAATGGTGATCAACGAGTCAACGCTTTCCGACAGCGCGCGAATGCCTTCATCGGCAATCTGCATACGCTTGCGGCCTTCGAACGGGAACGGACGGGTGACCACTGCTACGGTCAGGATGCCCATTTCCTTGGCCACTTCAGCAATGATCGGGGCCGCGCCGGTACCGGTACCGCCACCCATGCCAGTGGTGATGAAAACCATGTTGGTGCCTTGCAGCACTTCAGCAATGCGCTCACGGTCTTCCAGGGCAGCTTGACGGCCGACTTCAGGGTTTGCACCTGCGCCCAGGCCCTTGGTCACGCCGGTACCCAGTTGCAGAATGGTACGTGCGCCAATGTTTTTCAGTGCCTGAGCATCGGTGTTGGCGCAGATGAACTCGACGCCTTCGATGTTGCTCTTGACCATGTGATTGACCGCGTTGCCGCCGCCACCACCAACGCCGATAACTTTAATTACCGGGCTTTGTGGGATGTTGTCTACGAGCTCGAACATGTTCCCTCTCCTTCAGTTCTCTAGTTTTATGTCGCCTGTTGCCTGCCTACCGCTTTTTGAATCTTAGAAATTCCCCTGGACCCAGCGCTTGAGACGCTCTAACACTGGTGCCTTCGGTTCATCGCTATAACTGCTACCGGAGCCGGAAAGGCCGGACAGCGAGATGCCGTCGGACTGCTTTTGCAGTCCGTACAGCAACAGGCCGACGCCGGTTGAGTAGATCGGGTTGCGAACGACGTCCGCGAGCCCTTTGACGCTATGCGGTACACCCAGGCGTACCGGCATGTGGAAGATCTCTTCGGCCAGTTCAACTGCGCCTTCCATTTTCGAGGTGCCACCGGTCAGCACGATGCCGGCCGGGATAAGGTCCTCGTAGCCGCTGCGACGCAGCTCGGCCTGGATCAGAGTGAACAGCTCGTCATAACGCGGCTCGACCACTTCGGCGAGGGCCTGACGGGACAGTTCACGCGGTGGACGGTCGCCCACGCTCGGCACTTTGATGGTCTCCCCGGCGCCGGCCAGCTTGGCCAGTGCGCAGGCGTAACGAATCTTGATTTCTTCGGCATACTGAGTCGGCGTACGCAGCGCCATGGCGATGTCATTGGTGACCTGATCACCGGCGATCGGGATCACCGCGGTGTGACGAATCGCGCCTTCGGTGAAGATGGCGATGTCCGTAGTGCCGCCACCGATGTCCACCAGACAAACGCCCAGTTCTTTCTCGTCATCGGTCAGCACCGAGTACGCGGACGCCAACTGCTCCAGAATGATGTCATCGACTTCGAGGCCGCAGCGGCGCACGCACTTCTCGATGTTCTGTGCCGCATTGACCGCGCAGGTCACCACGTGGACCTTGGCTTCCAGGCGCACGCCCGACATGCCCAGTGGCTCGCGAACGCCTTCCTGGTTATCGATGACGTAGTCCTGCGGCAAGGTGTGCAGCACGCGTTGGTCAGCCGGGATCGCCACGGCCTGGGCAGCGTCAAGCACGCGTTCAAGGTCGGCCGAGCTCACTTCGCGGTCACGAATCGCCACGATGCCGTGGGAATTCAGGCTGCGAATGTGATTGCCCGCGACGCCGACGAACGCCGAGTGGATGCGGCAACCGGCCATTAGCTGCGCTTCTTCCACTGCGCGCTGGATCGACTGCACGGTGGATTCGATATTCACCACCACGCCCTTCTTCAGGCCGCGGGACGGGTGAGTGCCGATACCGACGATTTCCAGCGTGCCATCAGCCGCGACTTCGCCTACCAGCGCCACCACCTTGGAGGTGCCGATATCCAATCCGACGATCATTTTGCCGCTTTGCACGTTTGCCATGGGTCCTGCCTCTTATCAATTCTTCGCGACGGCGGGTTTGTCCGTCGTTGGCGCTGCTGCCTGTTCGCGCCAACCAACGGCCAGGCCGTTGTTGTAACGAAGGTCGACTCGCGCAATGTTCGTGATCTGGTCTTTCAGTGTCTTGTCGTAGATGGCGATAAAGCGGCGCATCTTCTCAAGCAGATTGCCTCGTCCCAGCAGCAGCTCCAGGCCTGGGCCTGCGTTGCCTGCGCCGGTGGTCAGAAACCAGCTGCCTCGCTCACGCAGTTCCAGGCGAGCGATGGAGAACCCCAGCGGGCGCAACATCTGGCTCAGGACCTGGTACTGCTGCATCACCTGCTGTTGGGCCCGTTGAGGCCCGAACAACTGCGGAAGGTGTTCGTAATTGGCCAGCTCACGCGGGGTGAACGCCTGACCCTGGTTGTTCAGCAGGGATTGATCGCCCCAGCGCGCAACCGGTAATTGTTCTTCCAGACGGATCACCACCTGATCCGGCCAGACGCGGCGGACCTCGGCGTGGGCGATCCATGGCATTTGCTCAAGCTCGGTGCGCATGCCGGCCAGGTCGATGTTGAAGAAGCTGGTCGCCACGAAGGGCGCGATCCGCTGCTGCACGGCTTGCTGGCTGATGTAGCTCAAATCGCCCTGAACGTTGATCCGCGAAATCGGCCGATCGGCGTACGGCAGCAACCGCTGCGCAGCTTCGTAAGTGGCGAAACCAAACACCACCAGCAGTACCGGCCACATCAGGCTGCGCAGGAAACCGAAGCTCGGCCGCGGCATGCGCGACGACATGGGCTCCCTGGCGACCATCCGGCTGGCGCCACGTGGCACCGGCTTGCGGCTGGCGGCGGATTGCTGATGACGAACCGATGCGCCGTGCATGATCTACCCCCGCACCTGAACGCTGTCGGCCAGAATCGCCAGCACCAGCTGTTGAAAATCAAGCCCGGCCGCGCGAGCAGCCATGGGCACCAGGCTGTGATCGGTCATGCCGGGAACGGTGTTGACTTCGAGGAGCCAGAATTTGCCCTCGGCATCCTGCATGACATCGGTGCGCGCCCAGCCGGCAACACCGACCGCTTCACACGCCCGCGCCGTAAGCGCCTTGAGTTCCTGTTCTTTGGCTGCATCGAGGCCGCACGGGATCCGGTACTGGGTATCGGAAGCCAGATATTTTGCGTCGTAGTCGTAAAAACTGTGGGGTGTGCCCAAACCGATAGGGGGCAATACCTGCCCACGCAGAGAGGCGATGGTGAACTCGGGACCTTCGATCCATTGCTCGACCAACACTTGCGAATCGTAGGTACGGGCGGCGCTCCAGGCGGCGATCAATTCGTCGACGCCGGTCACCTTGGCCATACCGATACTGGAACCTTCATGGGCCGGTTTGACGATTAAAGGCAAGCCCAGTTCCGTCGCGGCAGAAATACAGTCTGCCTCGCTGCTCAACACCGCGTGACGCGGCGTCGGCAAGCCCAGGCTCTGCCAGACTTGCTTGGTACGCAGCTTGTCCATCGCCAGCGCCGACGCCAATACACCGCTGCCGGTGTAGGGGATGTCCAGGCACTCCAGCAAGCCTTGCATGGTGCCGTCTTCGCCACCGCGACCGTGCAGCACGATGAACGCACGATCAATCTTTTCGCTGACCAGCCGCTGCAGGAAATCCTCGCCCACGTCGATACCGAATGCATCGACGCCTGCGCTTAGCAGGGCTTCAAGCACCGCGCTACCGGATTTCAGGGAAACCTCCCGCTCTGCGCTCTTGCCGCCGAAAAGCACGGCGACACGACCGAAGCGTTGCGGCTCCAGCGTCGAGAACAGGGCGGTCTGCAGGGCGGCTGTCATTTCAGCTTACCTTCGGTTGGGGCCACGATTGCGCCCGTGAACAGCGGGCTTTTCAGCAGTTGCGGCGCAAGGCCACCGATGTCACCGGCGCCCTGGCACAGCAGGATGTCCCCTGCACGCAGCAGCGGCTTGACCAGCGGCGCCAGCTCGACGCCGCGCTCGATGTAAATCGGATCAAGCTGACCGCGCTGGCGAATGCTATGCGCCAGCTGGCGGCTGTCGGCACCCGGGATCGGTTCCTCACCGGCCGGATAGACTTCCATCAACAGCAACACATTGGCCTCGTTGAGCACCTGCACGAAGTCGTCGTACAGATCGCGTGTGCGGCTGTAACGGTGCGGCTGGTAAACCATGACCAGACGACGGTCCGGCCAGCCACCGCGTACGGCATTGATAACAGCGGCGACTTCGCGCGGATGATGACCGTAGTCGTCGACCAGCATCACGTTGCCGCCTTCGACCGGCAATTCGCCGTAGACCTGGAAGCGTCGCCCAACGCCCTGGAATCCCGACAGGCCCTGAATGATGGCTTCGTCAGAGACACCCTCGTCCGTGGCAATGGCAATGGTCGCCAGCGAGTTCAGCACGTTGTGCTTACCGGGCATGTTGACTGATACGTCCAGCGGCTCGCGGTCGCGACGCAGGACGGTGAAGTGGGTGCGCATGCCGTCCTGACGCACATTGATCGCACGAACGTCGGCGGCGTCATCGAAGCCATAGGTCATGAACGGGCGTTTGACCGAAGGCAGGATGTCGCGCACCACTGGATCGTCGATGCACACCACGGCCAGACCGTAGAACGGCAAGTTGTGCAGGAACTCGACAAAGGTCTTCTTCAGTTTGTTGAAGTCGCCTTCGTAGGTCGCCATGTGGTCGGCGTCGATGTTGGTGACAACGGCGACCAGCGGCTGCAGGTGCAGAAAGCTTGCATCGCTTTCATCGGCTTCGGCAATCAGGTAACGGCTGGTGCCCAGCTGCGCGTTGGTGCCGGCTGCGTTCAGGCGGCCGCCGATCACGAAGGTCGGATCAAGACCACCGGCCGCGAACACCGAAGCGATCAGGCTGGTGGTCGTAGTTTTGCCGTGGGTGCCGGCAACTGCGATGCCGTGGCGATAACGCATCAGCTCGGCCAGCATCTCGGCGCGTGGCACCACAGGAATGCGACGCTCAAGGGCGGTCGCCACTTCCGGGTTGGAAGTGTTCACCGCACTGGAGACCACCAGCACGTCAGCTGCCGAGGCGTTTTCCGCACGGTGGCCGATGAAGATCTGCGCGCCGAACGACTCGAGACGTTCGGTCACTGGCGATGCTTTCAGGTCTGAACCCGAGACGTCATAACCCAGGTTGAGCAGAACCTCGGCGATACCGCACATCCCCACGCCGCCGATGCCCACGAAGTGGATACGACGGATGCGGCGCATTTCCGGCTGAGGCATGGCGCGCTGGTTCTCAACCATGGGCCACCTCCAGGCAGATGTCGACGACGGTGTTGGTGGCATCAGGCTTGGCCAGTTGGCGAGCCGTGACGGCCATGCGGTTCAATTGTTCGGGTTGCATCAAAACCTCTTTCAGGCGAGCCGCCATCTCGGCGGCGCCAGTTGTCGCTTGCGGCATGACGAAGGCAGCGCCCTCGCGAGCCAGATATTCGGCATTGCGCGACTGGTGATCGTCGATCGCGTGGGGCAATGGCACCAGCAACGACGGCAGCCCGGCAGCAGCCAGTTCACTGACGGTCAGCGCGCCTGCGCGGCAGACCACCAGATCCGCCCAGCCATACGCCTGGGCCATGTCTTTGATAAACGGGGCAACCTGCGCCTCGACACCGGCAGCGCGGTAGCGCTCGGCGGTCACCTCATCGTGATGCTTGCCGGCCTGATGAAACACCTCGGGGCGGATCTCGGCAGGCACCTGCGCCAGCGCTTCCGGCAGCAGTTTATTCAGCGGTTCTGCGCCCAGACTGCCACCCAGTACCAGCAAACGAGGCCTGCGGCCGATCAGCGTCTGGCGGGGTGTTTCGAAGAACAGTTCGGCACGCACCGGGTTACCCGTGGTACGGCGCTTGGACGACGCGGCGAAGGTTTGCGGAAACGCTTCACAGACCCGCGCGGCGAACGAAGCCAGGCTGCGGTTCGCGGTGCCCGCCACGGCATTTTGTTCGTGGATGATCAGTGGCACGCCCGCCAGTTTTGCCGCCAGACCGCCAGGGCCAGTCACGTAGCCACCGAAACCGACGGCACAGACAGGCGACAGCTCGCGCACGACTTTGCGCGCCTGCAACAACGCCTTGACCAACATGAACGGCGCCTTGAGCAGCGACAGTCGCCCCTTGCCACGCAAACCGGTGACGTTGATCAGGTGCAGCTTGAGGCCTGCCGCAGGCACCAGTTCGTTTTCGATCCCGCGCGGTGTCCCGAGCCAGTGCACCGTGTAGCCGCGCGCCTGGAACTCACGGGCACAGGCCAGCGCCGGGAACACATGCCCGCCAGTGCCGCCCGCCATGATGAGCACGTTACCGACGGCCATGAGTGGGCTCCTCGGCAAAGTCGCTTTCCTGGAACTCGGCTTCTTCACTGCCCATGTTGTTGCGCGATTCCCACTCGATGCGCAGCAACAGGCCCAGGCTGGCGCAGCAGATGATCAGCGAACTGCCGCCGTAGCTGAGGAACGGCAGCGTCAGGCCCTTGGTCGGCAGCAGGCCGACGTTCACGCCGATATTGATCAGAAACTGACCAATCCACAAAAATGCCAGGCCGTAGGCGGTGTAAGCGGCGAAGAACTGCTTGGCGCGCTCGGCCCACATGCCGATGTACATGGCGCGAATACTGACGAACACAAACAGGCCGACCGTGGCCAGCGAACCCACCACGCCCAGCTCTTCGGCCAGTACCGAGAACACGAAGTCAGTGTGCGCTTCAGGCAGGTAAAACTGCTTTTGCACGCTGTTGCCCAAGCCCACGCCCAACCACTCGCCACGACCAAAGGCGATCAGTGCCTGGGTCAACTGGTAGCCAGAGCCGAACTGGTCGGACCATGGATCGGTGAAGGTGATCAGACGCGCCATCCGGTAAGGCTGCGCCTGTACCAGAACGAACACTGCGCCGACCGCCAGCGCGACCATCAGGCTGAAACGGAACAGACCTACACCGCCAAGGAACAGCATGGCGGCGGCAGCGCCCATCATCACGACCGTGGCACCGAAGTCCGGCTCCATCAGGAGCAGACCGGCCATCGGCAGCAAGACGATGAAGGGCTTGAAGAAGCCCATCCAGCTTTCGCGCACTTCCTGCTGACGACGAATCAGGTAACCGGCCAGGAAGATCACCACGAATACTTTCGCGATTTCCGAAGGCTGTACGTTGAACATGCCGAAGCCGATCCAGCGCATCGAGCCGTTCACCTCACGCCCGATACCGGGCACGATCACCGCGATCAGCAGGCCAAACGCGCCTATCAGCATCAGCCAGCCCAGGCGCTGCCAGGTAGCGACCGGCACCATCATCGTCGCCACGCAGGCGATCAGGCCCAACACCAGATAGATGAGGTGACGGGTCATCATGTACAGCGCGTTACCCGACTGAACGGCGGCCACTTCCGACGACGCGGAAGTGATCATCACCAGGCCCAGACCCAGCAATGCGAGGCAGCCCGCGAGCATCGGGAAATCAACGTCAACGCCACGGCCGCTGATAATCGGAGACGGGTACGGCTTGATCACGCCAAAAATCATGACAAGTCCCCCACGGCCCGGGCGAACAGTTGTCCGCGCTCTTCGAAATTCTTGAACATGTCCAGGCTTGCGCAGGCCGGCGACAGCAACACAGCGTCCCCTTCCCGAGCGATATCAGCAGCACGTTGCACGGCTTCTTCCAATGTAGTGACGCGTACCAATGGCACCGAATCGCCGAAGGTCGCGGCGAGCAAATCCGCATCGCGGCCCAGCAGAACGACCGCGCGGCAATGGGCAGCGACCGGGGCTTTCAGCGGGGTGAAATCCGCGCCCTTGCCATCGCCGCCGGCAATCAGCACCAGCTTGCCGTCGATGTCCGCACCCAGCCCTTCAATGGCTGCCAGCGCCGCGCCAACGTTGGTCGCTTTCGAGTCGTCGTAGTAATTCACGCCGTTGAGCTCACGCAGCCATTGGCAGCGATGAACCAGACCGGCGAATGTCTTGAGGCTGGACAGCATCGCGTCAAACGGAAGACCCACCGCATGGCCCAGTGCCAAAGCGGCCAGGGCATTGGCCTGGTTATGGCCGCCACGGATCTTCAGTTCACGGACCGGCATCAGGTTGTCGAACTGGAAGGCCAGATACTTCTCGCCGTTCTCTTCGCGCAAACCGAAGCCGTTACGGTCGGGCTTGTTCAAACCAAACGTCCAGCACGGCACGCCTTCGCCAATCAACGGACGGGTCAGCGCGTCCTGACGGTTGACCACCACCTGACGCGCACCCCGGAAGATCCGGTGCTTGGCCAGGTGATAAGCCGGCAGCCCGCTGTAGCGGTCCATGTGGTCTTCGCTGATGTTGAGCACAGTGGCAACTTCGGCGCCCAGTTGATCGGTGGTCTCCAGCTGGAAGCTCGACAGCTCCATGACATACAGGTCCACATCGTCGCTGAGCAGTTCCAGCGCCGGGGTACCGAGATTGCCGCCGACCGCCACGCGCTTGCCGGCTGCTGCCGCCATCTCGCCCACCAGTGTGGTGACGGTGCTTTTTGCGTTCGAACCGCTAATGGCCACAATCGGCGCCTTGGCGTTGCGAGCGAACAGTTCGATATCACCGGAAAGCTTCACGCCGCGCATGGCGGCCTGCTGCAATGCCGGGGTCGCCAGCGCCAGGCCGGGGCTGACATACAGCTCGTCGGCACGGCACAGAAATTCAACGTCCAGCTCACCACAACGCACTTCGACCTGCGGGTAATCGCGGCGCAACGTCTCAAGCTCTGGCGGATGCTCCCGCGTATCGGCGACAGCAAACGACACGCCCCGGTTCGCCAGAAAGCGAACCAGGGACATGCCGCTCTTGCCGAGGCCGACAACGATGCGGAAGTGGTCAGAAGCGATCAGTGACAAGGCGCTTACCTCAGTTTCAACGTAGCAAGGCCGACCAACACCAGAATCACGGTGATGATCCAGAAACGGACGATCACACGAGGCTCGGGCCAGCCCTTGAGTTCAAAGTGGTGATGGATCGGTGCCATGCGAAAAACGCGGCGGCCGGTCAACTTAAACGATGCGACCTGAATGACGACTGACAGGGTCTCCATTACAAAGACCCCACCCATGATGAACAGCACGATTTCCTGGCGAACGATGACCGCGATGGTGCCCAGCGCCGCGCCCAGCGCCAGCGCGCCGACATCGCCCATGAACACTTGCGCCGGATAGGTGTTGAACCAGAGAAAGCCCAGCCCCGCACCAATCAACGCGCCACAGAAGACAATCAGCTCGCCCGCCCCTGGCACGTAGGGAATCAGCAGGTATTCGGCGAATTTCACGTTGCCCGACAGGTAGCAGAAGATCCCCAGCGCGCCGCCGACCATCACGGTTGGCATGATCGCCAGACCGTCCAGGCCATCCGTGAGGTTCACGGCATTGCTTGAGCCGACGATCACGAAGTAGGTCAGCACGACGAAACCAATGCCCAGCGGGATGCTGAAGTCCTTGAGCATCGGGATCAGCAGCGTGGTTTCCACCGGCGATTGCGCAGTCATATAAAGGAAGATGGCTGCACCCAGACCGAACACCGATTGCCAGAAATACTTCCAGCGGCTCGGCAGACCTCGCGAGTTCTTCTCGATCACTTTGCGGTAGTCGTCCACCCAGCCGATCGCGCCAAACAGCAGCGTGACGATCAGCACAACCCACACATAGCGGTTGCTCAGGTCGGCCCAGAGAAGTGTGGCGATACCGATCGCCGACAGAATCAGCGCGCCGCCCATGGTCGGCGTGCCCGACTTGGACAGGTGTGACTGAGGACCGTCGTTACGCACGGATTGGCCGATCTGCTTGCTCTGCAGGGCGCGGATCATCCACGGGCCCAGGCACAGGGACAGCGACAGTGCGGTGAGCACGCCAAGGATCCCGCGCAGGGTCAGGTACTGAAAGACCGCAAAGCCTTTGTAGAACTGTTGCAGATACTCGGCCAGCAGCAGCAGCATTAATGTTTCTCCAGGCGTGTTCCGCATAAGGCCGCTACGACGTTTTCCATCGCAGCGCTGCGTGAACCTTTAATCAAAATGGTGGTGTTTTTATCGTGCTCGGCGCCGAGGGCTTCGATCAGCTCGGCCTGAGTTTCAAAATGGCGGGCATCCTGCCCGAAAGCCTTGACCGCATGGGCCATCAACGGACCGACGGCATACAGCGCGTCGACCTTGCCGACCGCATACTCGCCAACGTCGCGATGGCCCTGCTCGGCCCAGGCGCCCAACTCGCCGATATCACCCAGCACCAGCACCTTGCGGCCCGTGAACCCGGTGAGGATATCGGTCGCGGCAGCCACCGATGTGGGGTTGGCGTTGTAGGTGTCGTCAATGACGCGCATGCCGTTTGGCGCAAGTTGCGCGACGGTACGGCCCTTGACCGGCTGCACGCTGTCGAGCCCGGCAACGATGCCTGGCAGTGAAACATCAAGCGCATGAGCAGCTGCCGCGGCGGCCAATGCGTTGGCGACGTTGTGCGCGCCCAGCAGATTCAATTGAACAGGCGCCGATCCGCTTGGGCTGTTCAGCGTGAATGTCGGGCACCCGCGTGCGTCGATACCCAGATCACTGGCATAGAAATCGGCGCGGCTGTTATTGCGCGCGAAACTCAGCACCTTGCGCGAACCGGCACGGGCTTTCCAGATTTCGAAAGCGGTGTCGTCGAGGTTCAGCACGGCGACCCCGCGCGCATCCAGGCCTTCAATGATTTCGCCTTTGGCTTCAACGATCTTGTCCGGGCCGCCGAACTCGCCTACGTGAGCCGTACCCGCGTTGGTCAACACCGAGACGTGAGGCTTGGTCAGGCTGACGGTGAATGCGATCTCGCCCACTCGCGAAGCGCCCAGCTCAATGACGGCCGCGTCAACTTCAGGTCCGAGCTCCAGCAACGTCAACGGGACGCCCAGCTCATTATTGAGGTTGCCCCGCGTGGCCAGCACCGGACCACGGGTACGAAGAATGCTCGCGAGCATCTCCTTGACGGTGGTCTTGCCGCTGGAACCGGTGATTGCAGCGACCGGCTTGTCGAGAAAGGCGTTACGGTTCAGCGCACCGAGCTGGGCCAAGGCCTTGCGGGTGTCGCCGACGATCAACTGGGGCAACGAACTGCCGGGAATCTCGCGTTCGACGAGCGCGCCAACCGCACCCTTTGCAGCGACCTGATCAAGATAATCGTGGCCGTCAAAACGCGGCCCGGTCAGCGCTACGAACAATTGGCCGGGCGTGATCGCTCGGCTGTCGATGCTAACGCCGGAGAAATTGCAGTCCTGACCGACCCGGCGCGCGTCGAGCGGCACGAGCAGTTCGCTGAATGAAAGCGGCTTAAGCATGTGCGGCCTCCCAGGCGTCGAGCGCCTTGGTGGCTTCATGCAAATCGGAAAACGGCTGACGCTGCCCGTTGATCTCCTGGTAATCCTCATGGCCCTTGCCGGCCAGCACGATCACGTCGGCTGCCGACGCCTGAGCGATCACTTGAGCGATGGCCTGGCCGCGACCGGCGACAAAATGAACGGCGTCGGGCGATGAGAACCCTTTGCGGATGTCATCGAAGATACGCGTCGGGTCTTCGCTGCGCGGATTGTCGTCGGTCACCCACACGTTGTCCGCCAGACGCTCGACCACTTCAGCCATCAGCGGGCGCTTGCCGCTGTCGCGATCTCCGCCGCAACCGAACAGGCAAGTCAGCTGACCTTTAGCGTGCGGTCGCAAAGCGCCAAGGACTTTATCCAGTGCGTCGGGCGTGTGCGCATAATCGACCACCACCAACGGGCGCGAGCCGCCGCCCAGACGCTGCATCCGGCCCTCCGGACCTTCCAGCGTCGGCAGCACTTTAAGAATGTCATCCAGCGGGTAATCCAGCCCCATCAATGCGCCGACAGCGGCCAGCACATTGCTCAGGTTGAAGCGCCCGAGCAGGCTGCTGCGCAATGCGTGACTGCCCTGTGGCGTCACCAATGTTGCGCGCACGCCATCGTCGTCGAAGCGAGCATCGCGGCAAACCAGGTAGGCGCCGCTGTCTTCCTGGCTGTAAGTAATCAGACGCGACGCATGCGGCGAAGCAGCGAGCTGGCGACCGAAATCGTCATCCAGATTAAGCACACGGCAACGCAGATCGCTCCAGGCGAACAGCTTGGCCTTGGCTTCAGCGTAGGCCTCCATCGTGCCGTGGTAATCCAGATGATCACGCGACAGATTGGTCATCACGGCCACGTCGAACGCCAGCGCGGTGACCCGCCCTTGGTCGAGCCCGTGGGACGACACTTCCATGGCAATGGCCTTGGCTCCGGCCCTTTTCAGGTCGTAAAGCGTCGACTGCACCGAGATCGGATCAGGTGTGGTGTGGATGCCGCTTTTAAGGTCGCTATAAAAGCCGGTGCCCAGCGTGCCAATAATGCCGCAGTGCTGCCCCAGCTTATCCAGGGCCTGCGCGACTAACTGGGTTACGCTGGTTTTGCCGTTGGTGCCGGTTACGCCTATCAGGTTCAGGTTGCGGCTCGGATCGCCATAAAAACGTCCGGCGATGTCAGACAGCTGCGCCGCGAGCCCTTTGACCGGAATCATCGGAATGTCGGTAATCGGCAGCACCTTGGCGCCTTCGACTTCATAGGCAATTGCCGCCGCGCCATGGGCAATGGCGTCGGTGATGTGATCGCGACCGTCAACCCTCAGGCCCGGGATCGCCAGAAACAGATCGCCGGGACGCACCTTGCGGCTGTCCAGGGTCAGTTCGCGAATCAACAGATCACGGTTGCACTGCGCGAATATCTTGCTCAGGTTCAGGGACATCAGCCGCGTCCTCCCTTGACTGGAGCGACGGCGGGGGCCGCGTTGGCTTGTTGCTCTGGCGGCACGGGCGCAAGGTTGTCCGGGCGCACGTTCATCAAACGCAGCGTGCCCGACATCACCTTGCTGAACACCGGAGCGGAAACCAGACCACCGAAGTAGCCGCCCTTGCTCGGTTCATCGATTACTACAACCACGGCGTAACGCGGGTTGCTCATGGGCCCGAAACCGGCAAACAGCGAACGGTAGGAATTCTCGGCGTAGCCCTTGGTGCCTACGGAGGTCTTACGCGCCGTACCGGACTTGCCCGCCACGTGATAAGACGGCACACGGGCACGGTAAACGCCGCGCGGGTCTTCGATGACTTGCTGCAACATGCCCTGCAACGTTTTGGCTGTCGCTTCCGGAATGGCCTGCACCGAATCGGCGGGCGTGTCGGTCTTCAAAATGGTCAGCGGCACGATCTTGCCGTTGTTGGCCAGCGCCGCGTAGGCGTGCACCAGCTGCAGTGCCGTCACTGACAGGCCGTAGCCATACGACAGCGTGGCAGTTTCAGCTTTGCGCCACTCGCGGTAGTTCGGCAGGTTGCCCACACGCTCGCCGGGGAAGCCGAGGCCGGTGTACTGGCCCAGCCCCACACGCTGCATGGCGCGGAAGATGGCTTCGCCACCTACGTCGAATGCCACTTTGCTCATGCCGACGTTACTGGAGTTGATCAGGATTCCGGTCAGGTCGAGGATCGGGCCTTCCGTCTTGGTCACGTCGCGAATGGTGTATTTGCCGATCTGCAAAGTGCCTGGGTAAACCTCGACTTTGTCACTCGGCTTCCAGCGGCCGCTGTCCAGTGCTGCGGTCATGGAAATCGGCTTCATGGTCGAACCCGGCTCGAACACGTCAATGATCGCGCGGTTACGCATCGCGGCCGGCACCATGGTGCGGCGGTTGTTGGGGTTGTAGGTCGGCTGATTGACCATCGCCAGCACTTCGCCGGTCTTCACGTCCATGATCACCAGGCTGCCGGCCTTGGCGTCGTTTTCCTGAATGGCGTTGCGTAGCTCGCGGGTCGCGAGGTACTGCAGGCGCAAGTCAATAGACAAAGCCAAGGTCTTGCCGGCCTTGGCGTTTTTCTTCACTTGCAGGTCTTTGATCATCCTGCCGCGCCGGTCCTTGATGACCTGCCGTTTGC
Source organism: Pseudomonas sp. ME-P-057 (assembly GCF_030208975.1). NCBI lineage: Bacteria > Pseudomonadati > Pseudomonadota > Gammaproteobacteria > Pseudomonadales > Pseudomonadaceae > Pseudomonas > Pseudomonas sp. ME-P-057. The sequence goes on along the minus strand of NZ_JARVSX010000023.1, from coordinate 135,051 downwards.
CGGGCACGCCAGCGAGCCAGTCTTCATAAGCCAGCTCTACGCCTTCGCGACCATGATCATCGAGGTCGGTGAAGCCGACCATGTGCGCGGTAACGTCACCGGCAGGATAAAAACGTCGAAACTCTTCCTTGCCGTAAACGCCTGGCACTTTCAGATCAAGTACGGACTGGCCCTGCTCCGGGGTCAAGCCACGGACCAGATAGATAAACTCTTTGCTTGCCTGTTCGTTGAGACGGTCTGTCAGCGCTTTCGGGTCTTGTCCAAGTGCCTGCGCGAGCTGGGTCCATTTGGTTTTGTCCGCCTGCATCTCGGACGGGTTTGCCCAAATGGTGGTCACCGGGGTACTGACAGCCAGCGGCTCACCGTTGCGGTCAGTGATCAAACCACGGTGAGCAGGGATCGAGACGGTGCGCAGGCTGCGCGCATCGCCCTGCTCGATGAGAAAACGATGGTCAATGACCTGCAGGTCGACAATGCGATAGCAGATCGCGATAACCATGACCGACAGCAAGCCGACCACGACGCGGAACCGCCACGGATACAGTGCGCCTTCAAGCTTCATCATGGCGACACCATCCGGATGTCCGCGGCGTTGGGGATGCGCATTTTCAGCTGATCGGTGGCCAGGGCTTCGATACGGCTATGGGCGGTCCAGGTGCTTTGCTCAAGAATCAGACGACCCCACTCGGCCTGAGCCTTGTCGCGCACGCTGAGCTCGCCATAAAGGGAGTTGAGCAACTGCCGGTTCCAGTGCGCGCTGTAGGCAACGCCAATCGCCGAGACCAGCACGGCGATAAACAGCATCAGCATGAAGAAGCTGCCGCCTGGCAACGGCTTGAAGAAACCCCGGCTCATCGGAGCTTCTCCGCAACGCGCATGACGGCGCTGCGCGAACGCGGATTGCCGCGAGTCTCTTCCTCAGAAGCAAACTGCGCCTTGCCAATCAGTTTGATGCGCGGTTCGAACGCCTGATGACGGATCGGCAGATTGCGCGGCAAGTTGTCGGCCTCACCCTTGACCAGCTTGCGCATGAACAGCTTGACGATGCGGTCTTCCAGCGAATGAAAGCTGATGACCACCAGACGACCGCCGACTTCAAGAACGTCCAGCGCGGCTTCCAGGCCGGCTTCCAGGTCGCCCAGTTCATTATTGACGTGAATGCGCAGCCCCTGGAACGCGCGGGTCGCCGGGTTCTTGCCCTTTTCCCACGCAGGGTTGGCGACCTTCAACACTTCGGCGAGATCGCCGGTGCGCTCGAAAGGCTGGGTTTCGCGACGGGCCACGACTGCGCCGGCCATACGCCGGGAAAACCGCTCTTCGCCGTACTCCTTGAAGACACGGGCGATTTCTTCTGCAGGGGCGGTATTAACGAATTCGGCAGCGCTCACCCCGCGAGACGGGTCCATGCGCATGTCCAGCGGGCCATCGTTCATGAAACTGAAGCCGCGCTCGGGGTCGTCGAGTTGAGGCGATGAGACGCCGAGGTCGAGCAAAATGCCGCTGACGTTTCCCGCCAACCCGCGCGCTTGAGCTTCTGCGCCGAGCTCAGCAAAGCTGCGCTGCACAATGACAAAGCGGCCGTCTTCGGCCGCCAGCGTTTGCCCGGTGGCAATCGCCTGGGGGTCTTTATCGAATCCGAGCAGCCGACCCTCCGTGCCCAGGTTCTGCAGGATAAGGCGGCTGTGTCCGCCACGTCCGAAGGTGCCATCCAGATAGCAGCCATCGGCGCGCACTGCGAGAGCCTCGACGGCTTCTTCGAGCAGTACGGTGATGTGGGTAAAGCCGCTATTCGTAGTCACAGGATCAAATCACGCAGTTCATCGGGCATCGCGCCCGGTTTTTGAATGGCCGCAAGGTCCGCATCAGCAAGTGCGTTCCAGGCGTCCTCATCCCACAGTTGAAACTTGTTGAGCTGGCCTACCAGCATCACTCGCTTGTCGAGCTTGGCGTATTCACGCAAACGTGGCGGCACCAGGAAACGCCCACTGCCGTCCAGCTCCAGATCCACAGCATTGCCAATCAACAGGCGCTGCAGACGACGATTTTCTTCACGGAACGTGGCGAGCTCGCGCAGCTTGGCTTCGATCAGCTCCCATTCGGGCAGCGGATAGATGCACAAGCACGGGTCGACGGTATCGATGGTGACAATCAACTGGCCGGCGCTACGCGAATCCAACTCGTCGCGGTACCGGCTCGGCATAGCGAGACGGCCCTTTGCATCGAGATTGATTGCGTTTGCACCACGGAACACAGGCGCGATCTCCAAATATTATCTTTTTGGGCCGAAAAAACCCACTTCACGCCACTTTCCGCCACTCGCGCACACTATAGGAATGCGCCCACCACACCGTCAAGGCGACTTCACTAGGAAAACCCTTACAGGACGGATATTTAGGAGCACTTACGCAGGAGATATGGTGGATTTCGGAACGGTCCTACGGATATTTCCTAGGACAAACAGACAGATGGGTACACAAGTTAATGTGATTTGTGAGGTTTAAGATTTTTTTGGCATTACAAGGAGGGAAAAATCGTACAAACGAGGGGAAGAAAAGGAGGTGGAGAGTCGATCTGTAAGCCGGGTTCTGTCGAGGACAGTCATTCCTCTACGATGGCCATCACTGGACATCTTTAGCAACCTACCCGGTTCCAGCGCGGGCCACGCCTTGGAACCCTATTTGGTCTTGCTCCGAGTGGGGTTTACCTAGCCACGAACTGTTGCCAGACGTGCGGTGCGCTCTTACCGCACCTTTTCACCCTTACCGGCACCGAAGTGCTTAGGCGGTTATTTTCTGTGGCACTTTCCGTAGGCTCACGCCCCCCAGGCGTTACCTGGCACTCCGCCCTATGGAGCCCGGACTTTCCTCCCCCCTCCATTGCAGAACAATGAAAGGCAGCGACTGTCCAATCGACTCTCCGCCGCCAAGGTTAATGGGAGGGCTGCGCAAGAACAAGCATTAATCAGCCTCCAGGCCATTTACCGAGCCGATCGCGACATCTCGTCACATGCCTTTCTGTTTATCCAGCGCGACCTGATAGAGAAGGTTCTTGCGTACGCCGGTGATTTCCGCTGCCAGCGCTGCGGCGCGTTTAAGCGGCATTTCTTCGAGCAGCAAGTCGAGCACCCGCCGCGCCTCGGCGCCAATTACATCCTCGCCCTCGGGCTCGCTCCAGCCGGCCACCAGCACCACGCACTCGCCGCGCTGCTGATTACTGTCGCCTTCTACGAAAGCACGTAGCTCCGACAGCGGCAGCCCTTTGAGGGTTTCGAACGTTTTCGTCAATTCACGCCCAAGCACTGCGGGACGCTCCGGCCCGAAGATTTCTTCCATGTCCTGAAGGCACTCAAGGATGCGATGGGGCGCCTCGTAAAAAATCAGCGTGCGGGGTTCTTCCTTGACGAGCTCCAGACGCGCCTTGCGGCCCACCGACTTGGCCGGCAAAAAGCCTTCAAAAATGAAACGGTCCGAGGGCAATCCGGCTGCAGACAGCGCCGCGATCAACGCGCAGGCGCCCGGGACAGGAATGACCTGTATACCCGCAGCACGTGCCTGCCGGACCAGGTGGTAACCGGGGTCGGAGATCAGCGGCGTCCCGGCATCGGAAATCAGCGCCACGTCATCACCTGCCAGCAGGCGAGTGATAAACCGGCTGCCCTCCTCGCGCTCGTTATGTTCGTGACAAGCGGCAAGCGGCGTCGGGATGCCGAAGTGCTGCATCAGTCGTAACGAGTGGCGGGTATCTTCGGCGGCGATCAGGGAGACGTCGCGCAGCACCTTCAAGGCGCGCGCACTCATGTCGTCCAGGTTGCCAATCGGTGTGGCCACCACATAAAGCGCGCCTGTAGTGGAATTCGAAGCACCTGGAGCAGTCAAAGCGCACACCTCATGTTGTGTAAAAGCCCGCATTGTACAGGCTGCGGCCGACAAAACAGGAAGCCGCACGCCGTGAGCCGGAAATGCAATGCGAAGCCCAGCACCACGGCAGCGACTCCGCGACAGCTCGACTATTGTCATCTGACGCACCAGGGAGACGAGCAATATCGCCGCTTTAACGCCTTCAACGTCGCGCCCTGGCCAGTGCTTGGGTACACTTCCACGCTAATTTGCTCGAGTATCAGGAACATACACATGATCGCTTGCCTGCGGCTGTTCTCTGCCCTCTGCCTGGCTGCCCTTCTGGCTGCCTGTGCCGGTTCGCCCTCCTCCAGCCTTGGCGAACTGCCACGCACCCCCGATGCCAGCATCGAACAACTGCTCGAACAAGCTGCCGCGGCGAAATCGCCAGATCAGGCAGCGTTGCTGAAACTGACGGCGGCAGATCTTGCAGCCCGCCAGAACAACCCCAGCCGCGCCGCGAGCATTCTCGAACAAGTGCAGATGGACCTGCTCAAAACCGATAAACAAATCTACGCCAACGTCCTGTCTGCCGAGCTTGCACTGGGTCGCAGCCAGCCCAAAGCCGCGCTGACCGCCCTCAACCACCCAAGCCTGCAACATCTGGGCGAGATGCCGGTTGACCTGCAAACCCGCGCACACACCGTACGGGCCCGTGCCTTTGAAGCGGACGGCCAGACCCTCGCGGCAGCCAGTGAGCGCGTGTTCATGGGCCCGCTGCTGCAAGGCGACGCCCTGACCGCCAACAACGATGCTATCTGGACCCTGGTGGCGGCGCTCCCGCCCGAGCAGCTGCAAAGCGCGGCAAACGATGACATGGGTGGCTGGCTGAGTCTGGCACGCGCGGTCAAAGGCGCTGGCACACTGGAACAACAGCAAGCAGCAATCGACAACTGGAAAGCGCAAAACCCGCAACACCCGGCAGCGCGTCAGTTACCGACTGCTCTTGCCCAGCTGCGTGAACTGAAAAGCCAGCCGCTGACCAAGATCGCCTTGCTGCTGCCGCAGGACGGGCCTCTCGCGTCGGTGTCGCGCGCACTGCGAGACGGCTTCATGGCCGCCAACTATCAGGCCCAGCAAGCAGGCGAAAAGCCGCCGGCCATTGAGGTGTTCGACAGTTCCCGCGTGACGTCGATGGATGCTTTCTACGAGCAAGCGAAAGCGGCCGGCGTGCAACTGGTGGTCGGCCCACTGGAGAAGCCACTGGTCAAACAACTCAGCGCTCGTCCCCAGTTGCCGATCACCACCCTGGCATTGAACTACAGTGATTCCGGCGCCCAAGGGCCTGCGGAGCTGTTCCAGTTCGGTCTGGCAGCCGAAGACGAAGCCCGTGAAGTGGCACGTCGCGCCTGGGCGGATGGCAAGCGCAGTGCGGTTGCCATGGTGCCGAAGGGTGAATGGGGTGACCGTGTGCTGGAGGCGTTCCGTCAGAGCTGGCAAGCCAAAGGCGGCACCTTGCTGGGTGCTGAACGCATCGATCAACCCGTTGCACTGGCTCAGCAAGTGGCGGATCTGTTCCAGCTGCGCAACAGCGAAGGCCGCGCCCAACGCGTGCAGAGCGCAACAGGCACGCAAATGGCCGCTCAGCCTTCCCGCCGTCAGGACGTGGATTTCATGTTCCTCGCCGCCACGCCGCAGCAGGCCCAGCAGATCAAGCCGACCATGGTGTTCCAGTACGCAGGTGACGTGCCGGTCTATGCCACTTCGCACCTGTTCACCAACAGCGGCGATCCGGCGATGTACAACGATCTCAATGGCGTGCGCTTCTGCGAGACACCATGGCTGCTCAACGCCAATGACCCGCTGCGTCAGCAAGTCACGGCTCAGTGGCCGCAAGCCGCCGGCAGCCTCGGACGCCTGTACGCCATGGGCATCGACGCCTATCGCCTGGCACCACGCCTGACGCAACTGAAGACTCTGCCCGACAGCCGCATCGATGGCTTGTCCGGCAGCCTGGCGATTGGTCAGGGTCAGCGCATCGAGCGTCAACTGCCCTGGGCAGAGTTCATGGACGGCAAGGTGCAACGCCTGCCGGACACCGCGCCTTGACCACACGCAATACCCGTCAAACCGCAGGGCGCGAGGCAGAAGCCTGCGCCCTGCGTCATCTGCAAGCGCATGGATTACAACTGATTGCGCGCAACTGGTTATGCAAACGCGGCGAGCTTGATCTGGTCATGCTCGACGGCGATACAGTAGTATTCGTCGAAGTTCGGTATCGTCGTCACGCAGGTTGGGGTGGCGCACTGGAAAGCGTCGATTTTCGCAAGCAGGCAAAGCTCTCGCTGGCGGCTCAGTCCTTTCTTCAAAGCGAGTCATGTTGGGCGGATTCGCCGTGTCGCTTCGACGTCGTGGCGATCAATGGAGACCCGGGTACATCGCCTGCGCTGAACTGGCTGACCAACGCTTTCGACTGCTGAAACTGCGATACCCCGTGAGACGCGCTGCGCAACAGCCGCTTTCCCGGCTAAAGCCGATCCTGCCGAAAAAACGAACACACTGGCTCTTTTGCTCTTTGCTTTGCGGGCTGCACAGTTTTGTGCCGGGACGCCGATGATCCATCGGAGGCCGCCCGACCAGCCGCCCTTATTAAGGTTTTCATAGATGGACATGCAATCCCGAATTCGCCAGCTTTTTCAGGCCAGCATCGACACCAAGCAACAGGCAATGGACGTGGTCGCCCCTCACATCGAGCAAGCCAGCCAGGTCATGGTCAACGCCCTGCTCAACGAAGGCAAAATGCTCGCCTGCGGCAACGGCGGTTCGGCTGGCGATGCACAGCACTTTTCCTCGGAGCTGCTCAATCGGTTTGAACGCGAGCGGCCTAGCCTGCCTGCCATTGCGCTGACGACCGACACCTCCACCATCACCTCCATTGCCAACGACTACAGCTTCAACGAAATCTTCTCCAAACAGATTCGTGCGCTGGGCCAACCGGGCGATGTGCTGCTGGCGATCTCGACCAGTGGCAATTCGGCGAACATTATTCAGGCCATCCAGGCCGCACATGATCGTGAAATGATTGTCGTAGCCATGACCGGTCGCGACGGCGGCGACGTTGCATCGCTGCTATTGCCGGAGGACGTCGAAATCCGCGTTCCGGCAAAAGTCACCGCACGTATTCAGGAAGTCCATCTGCTGGCGATCCACTGCCTTTGCGACTTGATCGACAGCCAACTGTTCGGGAGTGAAGAATGATATCCAAACGTCTTAGCCTGCTGGCCCTGACGCTCTGCCTGGGCGTCAGCGGGTGCAGCTCGGTAATCAACGCCAGTCGCGAAGCCCCCATCGATGATGACCGCGGCACCCGTACCTTCGGCAGCAAGATCGATGACTCACTGATCGAAACCAAAGTCTCGGTGAACATCGCCAAGGCCAACCCCGATCTGGACAACGCCTCCCACATCGTTGTGACCAGCTTCAATGGCATCGTGCTGCTGGCCGGCCAGACGCCGCGCGCTGACCTCAAGCAACTGGCCGAACAGACTGCCAGCCAGGTGCAGAAGGTCAAGAAGGTCAACAACGAGCTGCAGGTGACTGGCCCGTCGTCGATGCTGGCGCGCAGCAATGACGCCTGGCTGACGAGTAAGATCAAAACCGAGATGCTTACCGACAGCACCATCCCGGGTTCGCGCATCAAGGTTGTGACCGAAAACGGCATCGTCTATCTGCTGGGTCTGCTGACCCAGGCCGAAGCCACCCGCGCCACAAACCTGGTGCAAGGCGTCGGCGGCGTGCAGAAGATTGTGAAGCTGTTTGAGTACATCGACTGACGGGCTTCTGCCACTCGACAGGCACAAAAAAGGCGATCCTTGGGGATCGCCTTTTTCGTTGTTGCGCACGCGGACTACTTCACCACTTTCAGACTCGGCCGGCCAGTCGGGCGTGGCGGCTCATCGTCCGGTGGCGGCATGTCATCGTCGACTTCGAGGTCTTCGTCCTCGCCCACGACGGGTTCCAGATCGAAGACCATGCCCTGCCCGTTCTCGCGGGCATAGATGCCCATGATCGCCGCAATCGGCACAAACAGGCTGTGTGGAACGCCACCAAAGCGGCCTTCAAAGCTCACCGCTTCGTTGTCCATGTGCAAATGGCGAACGGCGCTCGGTGAAATGTTCAAAACGATTTGCCCGTCATTGGCAAAACCTTGCGGGACTTGCACCGCCGGGTACTCGGCATTGACGAGAACGTGCGGCGTGCAATCGTTATCCACGATCCACTCATACAACGCGCGGATCAGATAAGGGCGACTGGAGTTCATCAAACGGCTCCTAAGGCCTTAGCGCATGTCACGTTCGACACCAGACAGACTTGCCTGAAATGCCTCACGCGCAAACTGGCGCTCCATATAATCAAGCAGCGGCTTGGCGGGCCGCGGCAATTCAATACCCAAAATCGGCAGGCGCCAGAGTATGGGCAATAGACAGCAGTCGACCAGACTTTGCTCGTCGCTCAGGAAAAAAGGCTTATCCGCGAACAACGGCGACACGCCGGTCAGGCTTTCGCGCAATTCCTTGCGCGCCTGAACGCGAGCAGCTTCTTTGCTGCGCGGGTCCAGAATCAGGTCCACCAGACCGCACCAGTCGCGCTGAATCCGGTGGATCAGCAAACGGCTATTGGCACGCGCCACCGGATAAACCGGCAGCAGCGGCGGATGGGGATAACGCTCATCCAGGTATTCCATCACCACCGTCGACTCGTATAACGCCAGGTCACGGTCGACCAGGGTAGGCACGCTGCCGTACGGATTCACCTCGATCAACTTGGGCGGATGACGGCCCTCGACAACTTCGATGATCTCGGCGCTGACACCTTTCTCGGCGAGCACAATGCGCACGCGATGGGAATAGTGGTCGGCGGGGTCGGAGTAACAGGCCAACCGATTGGTCACGCCCATGGCGGTCCTCCTCGCTTGTAGATATTCAAAAAGCAGAAATACGGATGCGCCACGACGGCGCCTTCGGCGATGTCCGCGATGATCGGGTGTTCAACGCGGGCGACAAGATAGCTCATTTACTCAAGGTAGATCCTGCAATCTTCAGCCCGCCATCATACCTGCTCCGCGCCCGATACTCGAAACGGTCTGGTCAGCACCGCCAGGACCAGTGATTCAAACAGCGCCTTAGTTAACGTCCTTCCAGTATTCGCGCTTGAGCAAGTAGGCAAGGATGAGCAGCACAGCGAGGTACATCAGCACATAAATACCGATGCGCTGACGCTGCAGCGCGGCGGGGTCAGCCGAATAAACGAGAAAGGAGACCAGATTTCTCAGCTTCTCGTTGAATTGCGCCTCGGTCAGAGAACCGGTGTTGGGTACCACGGCGAGCTGATCGCACGTGTGAGGACTCAGGCCCGAGACGGCAGGCGTCGTGCGTGGTGTGTTGCCTTCCTCGACGGGTCCTGCCTGGGTGCAGTCAAGCCTCTGACGGCCCTGTAGCCCTTCCAGCACGTTGGGCATGCCCGTGTTGGGGAAGACGGTGTTGTTGACGCCCCACGGCCGCGTGGGGTCCTCGTAGAACGAACGGAGGTAGGCATACAGCCAGTCAGTGCCGCGCACTTGCGCGACGAGGGTCAGATCGGGCGGTGGTGTGCCGAACCAGGCTTTTGCATCCGCAGGCTGCATGCCGATGTCCATGTGATCGCCAATCCTGGCCCCGGTGAACACCAGCTCCTTCATCATCACGGCGTGAGGGATGCCGAGGTCATCCGCGACCCGCTCGTAACGCTGGAATTTTGCGCTGTGACATCCCATGCAATAACTGACGAAGGTGCGTGCACCGTCCTGCATCGCTGCCTTGTCTGAAACGTCGACATCGACGCGCTCCAGTGCGGTGTCGTGGCCGGCGGCGAACGTCCACGCCGGCAGCAGGCTGATCAGCAGTATTGCCAGCATTGCCCTCATCGGCTTGTCACTCTGTCCGGCACCGGCTTTGTCCGCTCGATGCGCGTATAGAACGGCATCAGGATTAAACAGGCGAAATACAGAGCTGTGCAGAGCTGCGCCAGCACGGTACGAGCCGGAGTGGGCGGCACAATCCCCAGCACGCCCAATGTCAGGAACGACAGGCAGAACACCAGCAGCGCGACCCGGCTCATCCAGCCCTTGTAACGCATTGATTTGACCGGGCTGCGGTCGAGCCACGGCAGCACGAAGAGCATGGCGATAGCAGCGCCCATGGCCATGACGCCAAGCAGCTTGTCCGGGACGGCGCGCAAGATGGCGTAAAACGGTGTGAAGTACCAGACCGGCGCAATGTGCTCTGGTGTCTTGAGCGCATTAGCCTGCTCGAAGTTAGGCCTCTCCAGGAAATAACCACCCATCTGTGGATAGAAAAACACCACTGAACAGAAGATCACCAGAAACACCACGACGCCGAAAATGTCCTTGACCGTGTAATAGGGATGAAAGGGAATGCCGTCCAGCGGACGACCGTTCTCGTCCTTGCGCAGGTTGATATCAATGCCGTCGGGATTGTTGGAGCCCACTTCATGCAACGCCATTATGTGCAGCACGACGAGGCCCAGAATCATGATGGGCAGGGCGACGACGTGCAGTGCGAAAAAGCGGTTGAGCGTTATCCCCGAGACCAGATAATCCCCGCGTATCCATTGCGCCAGATCGTTGCCGATCACGGGAATGGCGCCGAACAGCGAAATGATTACCTGCGCCCCCCAGTAGGACATCTGCCCCCACGGCAGCAGATAGCCCGTGAACGCTTCGGCCATCAGAGCAAGGTAAATCAACATCCCAAACACCCAGACCAGTTCGCGAGGCTTCTGGTATGAGCCATAGAGCAGGCCGCGGAACATGTGCAGGTAGATGACGATGAAAAACGCCGACGCGCCGGTTGAATGCAGCAACCGCAGGATCGAGCCGTATCCGACGTCCCGCATGATGTATTCGATCGAGGCAAAAGCCCCCTCTGCCGTAGGTGTGTAGTTCATGGTCAGCCAGATACCGGTCAAGATCTGGTTGATCAGCACCACCAGCGCCAGCGAGCCGAAGATGTAGAAAAAGTTTAGGTTCCTGGGCACGTAGTATTGGCTGAGATGCTCCTCCCACAGCGAGGTCACCGGGAGGCGCGCGTTGATCCACTCCATGAGCTTGCTCATCACGCGTTCTCCTGGTCGATACCAATGACGATGACCGAATCGGACTCGTAGGAATGCGGTGGCACCGGCAGATTCAACGGCGCCGGCTGCGACTTGTAGACTCGCCCGGCCAAGTCGTAACGCGAGCCATGACACGGACAGAAATAGCCGCCGATCCAATCCTTGCCCAAGTCGACTGGCGCAACGTCGGGGCGAAAGGTGGGCGAGCATCCCAGGTGGGTGCAGATGCCCACCAGCAGCACGATCTCAGGCCGAATAGAACGCAGCGCCGGATCGACGTAGCCAGGTTGAGCGGAGTCATGAGACGCGGGGTCGGCGAGCTCGCCGATGAGCCCGCCGAGACGGGAGAGGATTTCGGGCGTGCGGCGCAGAATGAACACCGGCTGACCGCGCCATTCAGCAATCATCTGCTGCCCGGGCTCAATCTTGCTCACGTTGATTTTGACCGGTGCGCCTGCGGCTCTTGCCTTGGCGCTCGGGAACCAGGAGCCGACGAAAGGCACCGAAGCGCCCACCACTCCCGCCGCGCCCACTACCGAAGTTGCCCTCACGAGGAAGCGACGCCGGCCTGTGTTGACGCTGTCATGATCCATTGCGTCCTCTCCGGTCGATGTCAAAGGTCTGTCTGGCAGGCGCTCGACGGTGGGTCATCTGGCAGAGGCCTGCCGAATGGTAATGATCGCTGCTTGAAGTCTCAAGGCCGATGCCTACTCATGCTCAAGATGCTTGTCGGCGTGGCCGGTGAAGGCGTCGAACCATTAATGGACGACCATAAAAAAACGCCCAGCCCCATGAAGGGACTGAGCGTTCTTTTTGAACGAAAGCGAATTAACGCTTCGAGTACTGCGGACGCTTACGCGCTTTACGCAGACCGACTTTCTTACGTTCAACTTCGCGAGCATCGCGAGTTACGAAACCTGCTTTGCGCAGAGCGCCGCGCAGGGTTTCGTCGTACTGCATCAGAGCGCGGGTGATACCGTGGCGGATTGCGCCAGCTTGACCACTCACACCACCGCCGATGACAGTGACGTAGATGTCGAATTTCTCGACAGTCTGAGTCAGTTCCAGCGGCTGACGAACTACCATGCGGGCAGTTTCGCGACCGAAGAACGTGTCCAGGGAACGGTTGTTGATGGAGATGTTACCGGTGCCCGGACGCAGGAAAACGCGAGCGGTTGCGGTCTTGCGACGGCCAGTGCCGTAATTTTGAGTCGCCGACATAATGAACTATTCCGTTAAAACTTCAGTTCTTGGGGCTGCTGAGCAGTATGAGGGTGTGCAGCGCCCGCATAGACTTTCAGCTTACGATACATGTCGCGACCCAGCGGGTTCTTAGGCAGCATGCCTTTGACCGCGGTCTCGATCACGCGCTCAGGAGCTTTGGCGATCAGCTTTTCAAAGTTGATCGACTTGATCCCGCCCGGGAAACCGGAGTGAGAGTAGTAGATCTTGTCGGTGGTCTTGGCACCGGTCACACGGATCTGCTCGGCATTGATGACGACAATGTAGTCGCCAGTATCAACGTGCGGAGTGTATTCCGGCTTGTGCTTGCCACGCAGACGGCTCGCGATTTCAGTGGCCAGACGACCCAGGGTCTGACCAGCAGCGTCGACGACGAACCAGTCGCGCTTTACTGTTTCCGGTTTAGCGGTAAAAGTTTTCATTCTTTATAGCCTCAAAGGCCGCCCTGAAAAATAGACGGCGGAGCATACTCATTAGTACGGTCTTTGACAAGTCAAAGGCCGCCGGGCACGAACGCTATAGGGGGCTCGGGTCAGCGCGTTCGATCGCAGCGGTTTCTTTTGTTGCAGGGCATCACTCCCGCAACAAAGAGGTGCGGAATTATGCAGATTGCGAAAAAAATTTCAACCTGCTTTTATGGCTCTTTTAAACAGGAGAGCCAAATGGACTACCGCCAACTGGGCAGAACCGACCTCAATGTCAGCGCAATCTGCCTCGGCACCATGACCTGGGGCGAGCAGAACAGCCAGTCCGAGGCCTTCGCGCAGATCGAACGGGCCAAGGCCGCCGGCATCAATTTCATCGACACCGCCGAGATGTACCCGGTCCCGCCAAAGAAGGAAACCTACGCCAGTACCGAGACGATCATCGGTAACTGGTTCAAGCAGAGCGGTGACCGCGCCTACTGGATCCTCGCCAGCAAAATCGCGGGGCCCGGCAACGGCATCGATTACATTCGCGACGGTCAGCTGAAATTCAACCGCAGTCACATCGTCGCCGCTCTGGATGCGAGCCTCAAACGCCTGCAGACCGACTACCTCGACCTCTATCAGCTGCACTGGCCGGAGCGCAGCACCAATTTCTTCGGCAAGCTGGGTTACAGCCACACCGATGAGCCATTCACCCCTCTGCTGGAAGTGCTTGAAGCGCTGGATGAGCAGGTCAAGGCCGGCAAGATTCGCCACGTGGGCCTGTCGAACGAAACCCCGTGGGGCACGATGAAGTTTCTGGCTGAATCAGACGCTCGCGGACTGACACGCCCTGTGTCTATCCAGAATCCCTATAACCTGCTCAACCGAAGCTTTGAAGTGGGCCTGGCCGAAGTGGCGATCCGCGAACAGTGCGGCCTGCTGGCCTACTCGCCCATGGCATTCGGTATGTTGTCCGGCAAGTACGCCGACGGCGCCCGCCCCGCCAAGGGCAGGTTGAGCCTGTACAGCCGCTTCACCCGTTATTTCAATCCGCAATCGGAAGCGGCGTGTGCACGCTACGTTGCGCTGGCGCGTGAGCACGGTCTTGACCCCGCTCAAATGGCCCTCGCGTTCGTGACCGGACGCAGCTTTGTCACCAGCAACATCATCGGTGCGACGACGATGGAGCAGCTGGAAAGCAACCTGGCGAGCGCAGAACTGGTGTTGTCCGATGAGGTGCTGGCGGGCATCGAGGCAATCCACAAGGATCAACCCAATCCTGCGCCTTGATGGGTAACCCCCTGTAGAAGCGCGTTTGCCCTTTATGTCCAGTCTGACAGTCAGGATGCTTCGACTGACTGCCCAGACTGTCGCGGGCAGGCGCGCGCTTACAGATCTGCATTGTCACCCGCTCTGAGCAACAGTTATTCCCACCACCACGCGCAGGCGCGTTACAGCGACACTGGACACATTCGGCAAAAAATAAGACGATCACGCCGTTGCTTGACCACTTTCCCATATAAGAACAACAGATCATGTCTATTCAACCCAACGCGCCCTTGCGGCGTGTCAGCATTCTTGCGATCGATGGAATTTTCGCCTCCACGCTCATGCAGGCCAAAGACTTCTTTCACCTGGCCAGCCTGCGCTATGGCAAGCAGCTGGGACAAGGTTTCAAGCCTGCGTTCGAGACCCGGCTGGTCAGCCCGGACGGCAAAGAGGTCCGCAGTTTCAGCGGCGTCGTGATTCCGGTAGACGGCGCGCTTGAACACAGCGACATCATTATCCTTCCCGCCTTCGTCGAAGATTTCGACACCCTGCGCGCGCGTTACCCGCAAATCCTGCCATGGCTAAGTGAGCAACATGCACGGGGCGCAGTGCTGTGTGGTGAAGCGAGTGGTGTGTTCTGGCTGGGGGATTCAGGGCTGCTGGATGGCAAAGAAGCAACGACGTACTGGCGGTTCTTCAACGAGTTCGCAGAGCGCTTCCCAAACGTGCTGCTCAATCAGGACAAGCATCTCACCGACGCCGACAATCTGTATTGCGCAGGCGGTTCGATTTCAGCCTGTGACCTTTATATCTATCTGATTGAGCGCTTTTGCGGCGCCCATGTCGCACAGACCGTCGCCCGCGACATTCTCTATGAAGTGCAGCGCAGTTACGCACCGGGCCGCATTGGCTTCGGCGGGCAGAAACTGCATCAGGACGTGATCATCCTGCAGATCCAGCACTGGCTCGAAGAACACTTCGCCGACAAATTCCGTTTCGAGGACGTGGCGCGGGAGCACGGCATGAGCATTCGCAACTTCATGCGCCGGTTTCAGACAGCGACAGGCGACAAGCCCCTGCACTACCTGCAACGGCTGCGCATCGAAACCGCGAAAGGCCTGCTGTCCGGATCGCGCAAGAGCATCAAGACCATCAGTTACGAAGTCGGCTACGACGATGCCAGCTTCTTCGCGCGGTTGTTCCGTCAGCACACCGACCTTTCGCCGAACCAGTATCGGCAGCAGTTTCAGCAGGCGGCCTAGAATCAGCTGCAAGCTGCAAGAATGGTAAGTGCCATTTCTTGCAGCTAGAAGCTTGCAGCTCGTAGCTGCTTTAGGGCTTATGCGCCCGCGACAGGAATTCGTGGGACTGCATTTCAAGCAACCGGCTCAGCGTGCGCTGGAATTCGAAGTTCAGCCGGCCACCGGTGTACAGGTCTTTCAATTCGACTTCAGCCGAGATGATCAACTTGACGTTGCGGTCATAGAACTCGTCGACCATGTTAATGAACCGACGCGCGATGTCATCCGTCGTCACGCTCATCTGCTCGACGCCGCTGAGCAGCACCGCGTGGAAGATCTTGCCCAGCTCGATGTAGTCGTTCTGGCTGCGCGGACCGTCGCACAGCTCACGGAAGTCGAACCACGCCACATCGTCACAGGTACGGATGGCTTTGATCTGCCGGTTTTCGATGATCAGCACATCATTCTCGACAGCTTTGGTGCATTCAGGGGTCAGCGCGCGGAAGCTCTTGCGCATGCTGTCCTCAGCCGCCTCGTTCAACGGGAAATGGAACAGCTCGGCCTGCTCCAGATGACGCAGGCGATAATCAACCCCACTGTCGACGTTGACGATCTCGGTGTTCTGTTTGATCAATGCAATCGCCGGCAGGAACCGCGCGCGCTGCAGACCGTCCTTGTAAAGGCCGTCCGGCACGATGTTCGAGGTCGCGACGAGGGTCACGCCGTTCTTGAACAGCTCTTCCATCAACGTGCCAAGGATCATCGCATCGGTAATGTCGGAGACGAAGAATTCGTCGAAGCAGATCACCCGGGCTTCCTGGGCAAACTGTTTGGCGATGAGGGTGAGCGGGTTCTTCTCGCCCTTGAGGTTCTTCATCTCTTCGTGGACGCGCTTCATGAAGCGGTGAAAGTGCGTGCGCGTCTTGTCTTCAAACGGGAGCGATTCAAAGAAGGTGTCGACCAGGTAGGTTTTGCCACGGCCCACACCGCCCCAGAAATACAGCCCCTTCACCACCGAGACCTCTTTCTTGCCGAACAGCTTGCCGAACAGGCCCGGCTTGCTGTCGTGGGCGGCGACCAGATCGTCGTACAGACGCTGCAGATGGCGCACCGCATTCTCTTGCGCGGCGTCATGGAAAAAGTCCGGACGCTTGAGGTCAGCTTGGTATCGTTCTAGAGGGGTCATAGTCGCTTGCAAGGGAGCAAAAACGGGCCGTCACTGTAGCGATGGCCCATTGGAATGGCAATTAATCCTGTTGTGGCGCCAGCGCCAGTTTCAGGCTCTCGATCGCGGCATCGCGGGCGGCCGCATCCGCGAACGCCGGGCTGTCTGCAACACAGGCGTCATCCAGCCATACAGCGAAAGCGTCGCCCTGGGCCCGGATGTCCAGCTCACCGCCCTGCTGCAGCTGTTTGGTCACTGCGCCAGCCGCTTTACCGTCCGCGAAGTTGCGCGACAGCAGCAACTGCTCGCCGTCAGCCGCCAGCAGGCGGAAGCGGAAACTGCCGTCGTCTTCGCGGAAGCTGACAAAACGCGCGCCTTTGGTGGCCTTCTTCTTCGTGGCGGTCACAGCGTGCGCTGCAGTGCGGAATGAACGCAGGCCAACCGCTTCGCGCAACTCGCCTAAAAACGGAGTAGCGACGCGCCGGGCTTTCCGGGCGCCGGCCTGCAGGATGTCTTCCAGATCCGCCGGCCGTTCGATCAACTGATGGTAATGCTCGCGGGCTTCGCCCAATTCGGCATCCAAGAGCTGAAACAGGCGCTGCTTGGCATCGCCCCAGCCCAGCCCCTGCAACAGGTCAGCGTGAAATTCGTCGCTTTGTGCCTTTGTGGCAAAGGCCTGATACAGCGTGAACAGGTGCGAATTGTCTGGGTCCTTTGCTTCGCCAGGCAGGCGCGAGTCGGTGACGATTCGGGAGATCGCCTCCTTCACGTCCTTGGCGCTGGTGAACAACGGGACGGTATTGTCGTAGCTTTTCGACATCTTGCGGCCATCCAGGCCCGGCAGGGTCGCGACGCTTTCCTCGATCAGCGCTTCAGGCATCACGAAGAATTCTTTGCCATTGCCGAACAGGTGGTTGAACCGCTGACCGATATCGCGCGCCATTTCGACATGTTGTATCTGGTCACGGCCGACCGGCACCTGGTGAGCGTTGAACATCAGGATGTCGGCGGCCATCAGCACCGGGTAACTGAAAAGCCCCATGGTGATGCCGGCATCCGGGTCTTCGCCGGCTTCGACGTTCTTGTCCACCGATGCCTTGTAGGCGTGGGCGCGGTTGAGCAGGCCTTTGCCCGCCACGCAGGTCAGCAGCCAGGTGAGCTCCGGGATCTCCGGAATATCGGACTGTCGATAAAACGTGACACGCTCGACGTCCAGCCCTGCTGCCAGCCAGGTCGCGGCGATTTCCAGACGCGAGCGCTGAATGCGCAGCGGGTCATCGCATTTGATCAGGGCGTGGTAATCAGCCAGGAAGTAGAACGAATCGGCGTTGCTCTGGCGGCTGGCGACGATGGCAGGGCGAATGGCCCCGGCATAATTGCCCAGGTGCGGCGTGCCGGTGGTGGTAATACCGGTCAGGATACGAGTGGTCATGGCTAGTCGCTTATTTTGGGTACGGCAATCAGTTCGAGAGGCGCGGCAGAATCAGATCCTTGAGATCGGTCAGCTTGCCGTGAAAAAAGTGCCCGCATTCTGCCACTTTCAGCAGCTCATGGGGGCGCGGGAGTTTGTCGGACCAGTCGTACACAACTTGTGGGTCAACGACTTCGTCGGTCTCCGGCTGAATGAGGGTCAAAGTGCCCCTCTGTGGCACGGCTTCCAGCGTCGCAATGCGCATCACGGCGGGGGCCACCATAAACAGATGGCTCAGGGTTTCGCCTTGCGCTTCCAGACGACCGCCCAGCGTGGCGGCCACAAAACCGCCGAAGGAGAACCCGAACAAGGTCATGGGCAGTTCGGGATGTTTGCTGCGCAGCCAGGCCGCAGCAGCCTGGGCGTCATCGACTTCACCCTCACCCATGTCCGAGCTGCCGGCGCTCGCGCCAACGCCGCGGTAGTTGAAACGCAGGGTGATGAAACCGGCATCACGTGCGGTACGCTGCAGCGTCGAGATCACTTTATTGAGCATCGTGCCGCCCTGAACCGGGTTAGGATGGCATATCAGCGCGATGCCCTTGGCCTCTTCAATATCGAGGTACAGGGCTTCGAGTTGGCCCGCCGGGCCGTCGATGAATACAGGGGTCTCACGCATGAGCAAGAATGAACTCCGTGACCTTCAATTGGGTCGACTCGTCTAGCTGATTGTCTGCGCCTGACAGGCTGGCGACGCGTCGCCGCTATACAGCGCAGGTTCGAGCCGTTAACGTAAAGCAAAGCCGTTTATAGAGGAAGGACTCGTGGATTACTCGCTCTTAGTTTGGTTGCTGCCGACCATCGCCTTGGTCGTTGGTGTGATCATCGGTTTCTTCGTGGCGCGCGCGCTGCCCAATGCCGTGCCTAATGGGACTCAGCGCCAGCTGGATGACGTTCAGGAGCGGTTCGACACTTATCAGCACGAAGTGATCACTCACTTCAACAGCACGGCGAATCTGGTGCAGAAGCTGTCGCAAAGCTACCACGATGTTCAGGAGCATCTCGCCGAAGGCGCCAACCGCCTGGCCACCGACGACATCACCCGTCAACGTTTGCTGGCAGCATTGCACCCGGATGCCCTTCAGCCGCCTCGGGACCGGTTAACGCCGCCGCGCACCGCTGCCGAGCCGCCCAAGGACTACGCGCCAAAAGCGCCTGACTCACCGGGCATGCTGGACGAGCATTACGGCCTGAAGAAGTAAGCGCACACGGTTCGCCAAAGCCCGCCCCTGAGGTACTCAGCGGCGGGCTTTTTTTGGGCGTCGGAAATGCCTTACAGATTTTTCGGAGTCAGCCGGTTACGCGTTTTTCTGGGCAGCTCTACCATCCTCGTTATTCAGGAGGGGGCATGAGCATTATCAGGACCATCATGATGTGCGTCGTCGTCACAGGTTGCGTGTCGGTGAACTGCCTGGAGGATTGCTACATCACAGAGCAGACAAAATATCAGTCTCGATGGGAAGCGGTATGCGATACGCAGACGTTTGATCGGCGATGCGAGGGGCGCGCGCCCGTTCAGCCTGCCTGGTGATCCGGCAGGGCCAGCTTTCGCGAGCAAGCGTCTTGGCAAAGCCCACAACGCCGGCATGGAACCGGACCGTATAAAAAACCCGCCATCACTGGCGGGTTTTTTGTGCAGCGAACGGCGTTTAAATCACGCTACGGGCTCGCAACAGATCCAGCACCTGCTTGACGCTTTCTTCAACGTTCAAAGACTGCGTGTCGATGACCAGGTCTGCGTCCAGGGGTACGTCGTACGGGAAGGACTCACCCGGGATGTTGTCCTTGTCGGCGGCGTAGAGCCCTTGCGGATCACGCTCGCGGCAGACCTGTGGCGAAGCCTGAACGTAAACAGTGATCAGGCGATCATCACCGATAAGGGCCTTGGCATTCTGCCGACCACCCGCATCCGGAGCGACAAAGGCCGCAAGGGTCAGCAGGCCCGCTTCGTTGAACTGACGCGCAACGTGAGCGGCACGACGCCAGTTCTCGGTGCGGCCGGCGCGATCCTGTGGCAAGCCTTTGTTCAGGTCATGACGCAGGTTCTGACCGTCAAGGACGAACACCGCGCGGCCCATGTCGAACAGCTTGCGCTCCACGGCATACGCCAGAGTACTTTTGCCGGCGCCCGACAGACCGCTAAACAGCACGGTCGCAGGCTTCTGGCCGAAGCGCTGGGCCCGCTCTTCGACAGACACATGGGCCAGCGCGCCGTGGTGGCTCCCGCCGCCTGCCGTCACTGGCTTGGCGATGATCATGCCGGCCGCGACGGTACCGTTGGTCAACCGGTCGATAACGATGAACGCGCCCGTGGTGCGGTTGCTGTCGTAGCCATCGAGGGCAATCGGTGCGTCCAGCGCAATCTTCACGCGGCCGATTTCGTTGAGCTGCAGGGAGCTGGCAGGGCCCTCCTCCAGCGTGTTGACGTCGACGCGATGACTGATGCTGGCGATGGAGCCCGGCACGTAGGACGTTGCGCGTTTAATGTCGTATTTCTTGCCCGGCAGCATGGGCTCTTCGGCCATCCACACAAGCATGGCGTCAAAGGCGTCGGCCACTTGCGGCACGTTGTCGGCATGCACCAGCAGGTCGCCACGGGAAATGTCGATTTCGTCTTCCATGGTCAGGGTAACCGCCTGACCCGGCCCTGCCTGCTCCAGTTCACCCTCGAACGTGACGATGGATTTCACTCGGCTGCTCTTGCCCGACGGCAGCACAACGACTTCATCGCCCTTGTGCACGATGCCGCTCGCCAGGGTACCGGCGAAGCCACGGAAATTCAGGTTCGGCCGGTTAACGTATTGCACCGGGAAACGCAGGTCAGAGAAGTTGCGGTCGTTGGCGATTTCGACGGTCTCAAGAATCTCCATCAACGACTGGCCGGTGTACCAGGGCGAACGCTCGCTCTTGTTGACCACGTTGTCGCCTTTCAGGGCTGACATCGGCACGAACGCCATGGTCGTCGGTTTCAGCGCGATGCGATCGGCAAAGGTCAGATAATCGGCCTTGATTTGCTCGAAGACGTTCTCGTCGAAGCCATTGAGGTCCATCTTATTGATGGCCACCACAATGTGCTTGATGCCCAGCAGCGAAGCGATGTAGCTGTGGCGCTTGGTCTGGGTCTGCACGCCATAGCGGGCGTCGACCAGGATGATCGCCAGATCACAGGTGGACGCACCGGTGGCCATGTTGCGGGTGTACTGCTCATGGCCGGGGGTGTCAGCGATGATGAATTTGCGTTTCGAGGTCGAAAAATAGCGGTAGGCGACATCGATGGTGATGCCCTGCTCCCGCTCGGCCTGCAGGCCATCGACCAGAAGCGCGAGATCGACGTCATCGCCGGTGGTACCGGATTTCTTCGAATCACGGGTAATGGCTTCAAGATGATCCTCGTAGATCATTTTGGAGTCGTGCAGCAGACGCCCGATCAACGTGCTCTTGCCGTCGTCGACGTTGCCACAGGTCAGGAAACGCAGCATTTCCTTGCGTTCGTGCTGGCCCAGATAGGCGAGGATGTCCTCGCTGATCAATTCAGATTGATGCGACATGTTCAGACACCCTAATTAGAAATAACCCTGACGTTTCTTTTCTTCCATCGAGCCTGCGCCATCGTGGTCGATGACCCGGCCCTGGCGCTCGGAAGTTCGCGTCAGGAGCATTTCCTGAATGATGTCGGTGAGACTGGTGGCCTCGGACTCGACAGCGCCTGTCAACGGGTAGTCGCCCAGCGTGCGGAAGCGGACCTTCTTCTTGACGATGCGCTTCTTGTCCTCGTCGGACAGGTGGTTACGCAAACGATCGTCGTCGATCATGATCCAGGTGCCGTTCATCTCGATGACTTCGCGCTCGGCGGCGAAATACAGCGGGACGATGGGGATGCCTTCGAGGTAGATGTACTGCCAGATGTCCAGCTCGGTCCAGTTGGAGAGCGGGAAGACGCGGATCGACTCGCCTTTGTTGACGTTGCCGTTGTAGACGTTCCACAGCTCGGGGCGCTGGTTCTTAGGGTCCCAGCGGTGCTTGGTGTCGCGGAACGAATACACACGCTCTTTGGCGCGGGACTTCTCTTCGTCACGACGGGCTCCGCCGAATGCGGCATCAAACCCGTGCTTGTCGAGGGCCTGCTTGAGGCCTTCGGTTTTCATGATATCGGTGTGCTTGGCGCTGCCGTGGGTCAGCGGGTTGATACCCTGCGCGACGCCGTCCGGGTTCACGTGCACGATCAGGTCCAGCCCCATGTCCTCGACCATCTTGTCGCGGAAACGATACATTTCCTGGAATTTCCAGCGGGTATCGACGTGCATCACCGGGAACGGCAACTTGCCCGGGAAAAAGGCTTTGCGCGCCAGATGCAGCATCACGGCAGAGTCTTTACCGACGGAGTACAGCATCACCGGGTTATCGAACTCGGCGGCGACCTCGCGGATGATGTGGATGCTTTCCGCCTCCAGCTGTTTCAGATGCGTCAGTTTGTCGACCATGGTTACTCACGGGATAACGTACGTGTATGGAGAGCCTGCGGGCTCTATCGAGCGAGGCACTTTATCATGGGCCCTGATTCTATTCAGCGGCAGGGATAGATCGAAACGATCTAACCATATAGCTCGTGCTTTGGACTGCCGAGGTCGTTAAATCGGGTTCGGGCAGTCAATGAACAGATGCTCAAGGGCGAAGCGCCGCGCCAGATAATCACCCAATGCCTGAACGCCGTAACGCTCGGTGGCGTGATGGCCGGCGGCGATGAAGCTGATGCCGTTCTCCCTGGCACTGTGAAACGTCTGCTCCGATGCCTCACCGCTCAAATACAAATCCACTCCAGCCAGAACGGCCTGGTCTATGTAGCCCTGTCCGCCGCCGGTGCACCAGCCGACCCGGCGAATCATGCCCTCGCCTTCAATCAACAACGGCTCGCGGCCCAGCGCACTCTGTACCCGTCGCGCGAAATCGCGCGGAGTCATCGCTTCGCCGAGCGAACCGACCAGCCCAACGGTCCGCGGATTGTCGGGGTCCAGCGGACCTTCAACCGTGATCTCCAGTTGCTGCGCCAATTGAACGTTGTTGCCGACTTCACTGTGTACGTCCAACGGCAGGTGATAGGCCAGCAGACTCATGTCGTGCTTGAGCAATGTCTTGAGCCGACGCTGCTTCATGCCGGTGATGCAGGGGTTTTCGCCCTTCCAGAAATAACCATGGTGCACCAGCACCAGATCGGCGTTGGCCTCGACGGCCGCGTCCAGCAGCGCCTGACTCGCCGTCACGCCAGAAACGATGCGTCTGACCTGCGGCCGGCCTTCGACCTGAAGCCCGTTGGGGCAGTAATCCTGAATCCGCGCGCTGCCCAGATAGCGGTCAGCTTCTTCTACCAGTGTGCTCAAGGCAACGGCCATAAAAGTCTCCTAAATATGCAGTTCAGACCGTGCCGGTCCTCGTATAATGCCGGCCATTATGGCGCAGTCAGGCGCTTCTACCTTCAGGACTCCGCTCAATGTTCAAAGCGCTGCGTTTTCTCGGCTGGCCCTTGCTCGCTGGTGTGCTTATCGCTTTATTGATTATCCAGCGTTACCCCGAGTGGGTCGGGCTGCCCAGCCAGGACGTCAACCTGCAGCAAGCGCCGCAACCCACCTTCATACAACAAGGCCCGATCTCGTACGCAGACGCAGTCAGCAGTGCTGCCCCGGCGGTGGCCAACCTGTACACGACCAAAATGGTCAATAACAACAAGCCCAACCACCCGTTGTTCGAAGACCCGCAGTTTCGGCGCTTCTTCGGTGACAACCTACCCAAGCAGCGGCGCATGGAGTCAAGCCTGGGGTCGGCCGTGATCATGAGCCCCGAAGGCTACCTGCTGACCAACAACCACGTGACTTCCGGGGCTGACCAGATAGTGGTGGCACTGAAGGACGGCCGCGAGACGATCGCCAAGGTGGTGGGCAGCGACCCGGAGACCGACCTTGCAGTGCTGAAGATCGACCTCAAAAACTTGCCCTCCATCACGCTTGGTCGTTCTGACAGCATCCGCATCGGTGACGTTGCACTGGCCATCGGTAACCCGTTCGGCGTTGGCCAGACCGTTACCATGGGCATCATCAGTGCCACCGGGCGTAATCAACTGGGCCTCAATACCTATGAGGACTTCATTCAGACGGACGCCGCCATCAACCCCGGCAACTCAGGGGGCGCGCTGGTTGATGCCAACGGCAATCTGACCGGGATCAACACAGCGATCTTCTCCAAGTCCGGGGGCTCGCAAGGCATTGGCTTCGCCATTCCGACCAAGCTGGCGCTTGAGGTGATGAAATCCATCATCGAGCACGGTCAGGTGATTCGCGGCTGGCTGGGGATCGAGGTCCAGCCGCTGACGGAAGAGCTGTCGGAATCGTTTGGCCTCAAGGATCGACCGGGCATTGTCGTCGCGGGGATTTTTCGCGACGGACCCGCGCAGAAGGCCGGATTGCAGCTGGGCGATGTGATCTTGAGTATCAACGGCGAGCCTGCAGGCGACGGCCGCCGGTCAATGAACCAGGTGGCCAGGACCAAACCGACCGACAAAATCGCCATTCAGGTCATGCGTAACGGCAAGGAATTGAAGCTGACCGCCGAGGTTGGCGTTCGTCCGCCGCAGACCACAGCGCCTGCAGCGGAGAATTGATCGGCGGCCGCTCAAGCCGCCTTTGGTTCAGATCGACAAATCGCCCAGTGCCTCCACCAGCGCCTGATTCTGTTCAGGCGTGCCGATGGTGATGCGCAAAAACTGCGCGATGCGCGCCTGCTTGAAGTGCCTCACGATCACACCCTGCTCGCGCACCCTGGCTGCCAGACTGGCGGCATCATGCTGGGGATGGCGGGCGAAGATGAAGTTGGCGGCGGACGGCAGCACCTCGAAACCCTTGCCCTTGAGCTGCTCAACGAGGGTTTCGCGGTCCGCGATCACGCGCTGGCAGGTGGCCTCGAAATACTCACGGTCATCAAATGCGGCTGCTGCACCCACGATCGCCATGCGGTCCAGCGGGTAGGAGTTGAAACTGTTCTTGACCCGCTCCAGCGCCTCGATCAGATCCGGATGCCCCACCGCCAGGCCAACCCGCAGCCCGGCGAGCGAACGCGATTTGGACAGCGTCTGGGTGACCAGCAGGTTGGGATAACGGTCCACCAGACTGATGGCGGTTTCGCCACCGAAGTCGATGTACGCCTCGTCGACGATCACCACCGAATCCGGGCTGTTGCTGATGATCTGCTCGACGGCTTCGAGTGCGAGCAGGCAGCCGGTAGGCGCGTTCGGATTGGGAAAGATGATGCCGCCATTGGGGCGCGCGTAATCTGCCGGGCGAATCTGGAATTGATCGTCGAGCGGCACCGCCTCAAAGTCGACGCCGTACAGCCCGCAATACACCGGGTAGAAGCTGTAGCTGATGTCCGGGAACAGCAGCGGCTTGTCCTGCCGGAAGAATGCATTGTAGGCGTGGGCCAGCACTTCGTCCGAACCGTTGCCCAAAAACACCCGATTCGCCTCCACGCCGTAGTAGCGTGCCACGGCCTGTTTCAGCAAATCGCTGTTGGGGTCCGGGTACAGACGCAGGTTGTCGTTGACCTCTGCACGCATCGCTTCGATCGCCTTGGGCGACGGGCCATACGGATTCTCATTGGTGTTGAGCTTGGTCAGCCTGGTCAGCTTGGGCTGCTCGCCGGGCACGTACGGCACGAGTTCGTTGACGAAGGGACTCCAGAATTTGCTCATGCTCATTTGCCCTCTTGTTCAGTGTCGACGATGCGGTATTCAGCGCTGCGTGCGTGGGCGGTCAGGGACTCCCCGCGCGCCAGCACCGAGGCGGTTTTCCCCAGTTCCGATGCCCCCTGCTCCGAGCAAAAAATGATCGAGGAGCGTTTCTGGAAGTCGTAGACGCCCAAGGGCGACGAGAAGCGTGCGGTGCCCGAGGTGGGCAGCACGTGATTGGGGCCTGCGCAATAATCGCCCAGCGCCTCGGAGGTATGACGCCCCATGAAGATCGCACCGGCGTGGCGAATCTGCGGCAGCCAGGCTTCGGGATCGGCCACCGACAACTCAAGGTGCTCCGGCGCGATGCGGTTCGCCACTTCGATTGCCTGAGCCATGTCGGCCACCTTGATCAGAGCGCCTCGACCATTGATCGAGGTCTGGATGATTTCAGCGCGCTCCAGGGTCGGCATCAGTTTGGCGATGCTCGCTGCGACTCGATCCAGAAATTCGGCATCCGGGCTGACCAGAATCGCCTGGGCGTCTTCGTCGTGCTCGGCTTGGGAAAACAGGTCCATGGCGATCCAGTCTGGATCGGTGTGGCCATCGCAGACCACCAGAATCTCCGACGGACCGGCAATCATGTCGATGCCCACTTGGCCGAAGACGTGACGCTTCGCAGTGGCCACATAGATGTTCCCCGGACCCACTACCTTGTCGACCCGCGGAACGCTCTCGGTGCCATACGCCAGTGCTGCAACCGCCTGGGCGCCGCCGATGGTGAATACCCGGTCCACTCCCGCAATGCAGGCCGCCGCCAACACCAGTTCGTTGAGCTCGCCGCGAGGTGTCGGGACGACCATGACCACTTCACCCACGCCCGCGACCTTCGCCGGAATGGCGTTCATCAGCACTGACGACGGATAGGACGCCTTGCCTCCCGGCACGTAGAGGCCGGCGCGGTCCAGCGGAGTGACTTTTTGGCCCAGCACGGTACCGTCGGCTTCGGTGTAGCTCCAGGAATCCTGCTTCTGCCGCTCGTGGTAATTGCGCACACGGTCGGCAGCTTTCTCGAGCGCCTGCCGCTGAGCAGGCGTGATTCGGGTCAGCGCAAGTTCCAGACGCTCGCGGGGCAGAATCAGGTCTGCCATTGAGGCCGCGTCCAGCCCGTCAAAGCGCCGGGTGTACTCCACAAGGGCTGCATCGCCGCGCTCGCGCACGTTCTTGATGATGTCCAGCACGCGCTCATTGACCGAGTCGTCAGACACACTTTCCCAGCTCAACAGATGGTCCAGATGACGGGAGAAGTCCGGATCGGCAGCGTTGAGTCGGCGAATGGCATTGGAAGTGGTCATAGCGTGGGCCTCAATATGGCGATTTCTCAGGTGGCGATTTCAATTGCCGGGATAGGCAACTGCCTAAGCTAGCAAGCCATCCGCGCGGGCACCTGAGAAATTTGGCTATGACACGGATAGCTGGGCGTCACCCCGTTGAGGGGCACGCGATGCAGTCAACCGCGGTGTCGCGACTCCACGGCAGTGCGCAGGGTGTCGATCAGTGACTGAATACGCGCATGCTGCATCTTCATCGATGCCTTGTTCACCACCAGACGCGAGCTGATGTGAGCAATCATCTCCTGCGGCTCAAGGCCGTTGGCACGCAGCGTATTGCCGGTGTCGACCACGTCGATGATCTTGTCGGCAAGACCCACCAGCGGCGCCAGCTCCATGGAGCCGTACAACTTGATGATGTCGACCTGACGCCCCTGCTCGGCGTAATAGCGCTTGGCAACGTTGACGAATTTGGTCGCCACGCGCAGCCGGCCCTTGGGCTCGACCGCGCCGACGGCGCCGGCTGTCATCAATTTGCACTGAGCGATCTGCAGGTCCAGTGGCTCATAAAGCCCCTGCCCGCCGTACTCCATCAGCACGTCCTTGCCGGCAACGCCAAGGTCGGCCGCGCCGTGTTCGACATAGGTCGGCACGTCTGTCGCACGGACGATCAGCAGGCGTACGTCGTCCTGGGTGGTCGGGATGATCAGCTTGCGGCTCTTGTCCGGATTTTCAGTCGGCACGATGCCCGCCGCAGCGAGAAGCGGCAAGGTGTCATCCAGGATACGGCCCTTGGACAGTGCGATGGTCAACATGGGAAACGTCAGTCCTTATCAGCAGCGCGCGCCGGGTCGCAACTGGCGCCCGGCAACCTCCGGCCTTAGTGGGCCGAAGTGAAACGAATCAGAAGGTCTAGGCGCAGTGGCCGGGCACGCTGCCCGGGTTATTCACATCGACCCGGGCGAGCGTGCGGCAGCGGACTAGCCTGGAACGCGGCGGATCTTCGCGCCCAGCATCTGCAGTTTTTCTTCGATGCACTCGTAACCACGGTCGATGTGGTAGATGCGGTCGATCAGCGTGTCGCCTTCAGCCACCAAAGCGGAGATCACCAGGCTCGCCGAAGCACGAAGGTCAGTGGCCATGACTGGCGCGCCCTTGAGCTTGGTGCAACCGGTGACGATCGCAGTGTTGCCTTCAACCTGAATCTGCGCGCCCATGCGGTGCATTTCATACACGTGCATGAAGCGGTTTTCGAAGATGGTTTCGATGACCGCGCCAGTGCCCTCGGCGATGGCGTTGAGCGAGATGAACTGCGCCTGCATGTCGGTCGGAAAAGCCGGGTACGGCGCAGTGCGCACGTTGACCGCTTTCGGACGCTTGCCGTGCATATTCAGCTCGATCCAGTCATTGCCGGTGGTGATTTCGGCGCCGGCCTCGCGAAGCTTGTCGAGCACTGCTTCCAGGATGGTCGGATCGGTGTCCTTGAGCTTCACACGACCGCCAGTCGCCGCCGCTGCCACCAGATAGGTGCCGGTTTCGATACGGTCAGGCATCACGCGATAGGTCGCTGAGCCCAGGCGTTTCACGCCGTCGATGGTGATGGTGTCAGTGCCGGCACCCGAAACTTTACCGCCCATGGCGTTGATGAAGTTCGCCAGATCGACGACCTCCGGCTCGCGCGCGGCGTTTTGCAGGACGCTGCGGCCGTTGGCCAGAGCAGCGGCCATCATGATGTTTTCGGTGCCGGTCACGCTGACGGTGTCGAAGAAGAAATTCGCACCACGCAGCCCGCCTTCCGGCGCCTTGGCCTTGATGTAGCCGCCCTCCACGTCGATGATCGCACCCATGGCTTCAAGACCACGGATGTGCAGATCGACCGGACGCGAACCGATGGCGCAGCCGCCAGGCAGTGCGACTTCGGCTTCACCGAAACGGGCAACCATAGGGCCCAGGACCAGAATGGACGCACGCATGGTCTTTACCAATTCGTACGGAGCTACCAACGTCTTGATGGTGCGAGGATCGATTTCGACGCTGAGCTTCTCGTCGATGATCGGCTCGATACCCATGCGACCGAACAACTCAATCATGGTGGTGATGTCGTGCAGGTGCGGCAGGTTGGCGACGGTCACGGGACCATCAGCCAGCAACGTGGCTGCGAGAATCGGCAGGGCAGAGTTTTTCGCCCCGGAGATGCGGATTTCGCCATCAAGACGAATGCCGCCAGTAATAATCAGTTTATCCATTGGAATCTCGACGCCGTTTTGGCTCAGGTGCGCTCGGCCCACGCAGCGCGGCTGAAAAATTTCATGGTGACCGCGTGGATGCTGCCATCGGCGATCCATGGGTTCAAATGCGTGTAGATCTGCTGCTGGCGCTTGACCGGGCTCAGTGCGGCCAGTTCGTCGCTAATCAGGTTGAGCTGGAAATTACAGCCTTCGCCTTCAACTTCGACCTGGATGTCTGGCAACTTCGCTTCCAGGAAGCTTTTAACTTCTACGGCCTGCATGCTTAACCTCTATCGGCGCCCTACGCGCGCGGGTCGGCCATCATACAAAAAAGCCCTCTCGTTGCGAACCCTACTTTGAAAGGGACGGACGAGGGGCTTGAATGATGAAAGCAATTAATGGTGCTGCAACAACTCGGTCAGGCCCGATACCTGGGCGATTTCCTGCATGTCCTCGGGCAAAGCCTGAACGGTAAGTGACTTATTCAACGCCTGCGCATCCCGCATGAAGGCAAGAATCAAAGCCAGACCTACACTGCTCGACTTTTGGACACCGGAACAATCCAGCGTCAACCCTGCGGCGATGCTTGCCTTGATCAGCGCCGCGCCCTGCTCACGCAAGGCGGGGCCGGTCCGGTAGTCGATCACGCCGGTGAGCATCAGCTCCCCGCCGCCAGCGGCAGTTACGGACGCTTGACTCATTTGACGACCTTGTCGCTGGACGCTTCGGAGGTCTCCTTGGCCTTGGCGACTTCGCCGGCCCAACCGTCGATGGTTTTGTCCAGGTTGTTACCGTTGCGCTGCATGGCATCTGCGAACTGATCGCGGAACAGCTTGCCGATGTTGATGCCGTTGATGATCACGTTGCGCACCTTCCACTCACCGCCGATTTTGACGAGCGTGTAGGAAACCGGGTAGACCGCGCCATTGTTGCCCTTGACCGACATGTCGACGGAAGTGCGATCAGCCGCTTCCTGCTTGGCCGGGGAAACAGTGATGCCCTGGTTGTTGTACTCAAGCAGCGCGTTGCCGTAGAACTGGATCAGGCTGCGCTTGAAGTTTTCCTGGAAGCGTTGCATCTGCGCCGGAGTGGCGTTGCGCGAGTACTTCACGGTCATGATGCTTTTGGAGATGCCATCAGCGTCGA
Source organism: Pseudomonas sp. ME-P-057 (assembly GCF_030208975.1). NCBI lineage: Bacteria > Pseudomonadati > Pseudomonadota > Gammaproteobacteria > Pseudomonadales > Pseudomonadaceae > Pseudomonas > Pseudomonas sp. ME-P-057. The sequence continues at coordinate 104,828 of NZ_JARVSX010000023.1, read as the reverse complement.
TGACCGGGCCGACGATACCGTTGAGCGCATCGTAGAAGGCCTGAGGATTGGACTTGTAGGTTTCCTTGTTGGCCGAGAGATCCGCCAGCAATTGCTTGGTGGTACGGTCAACCAGATCGTGTGCGGAATCGGACGCTGCTGCGTTAGCGAACAAAGGCAGCGCGGCCAGTAGCACCAGAAGGCCACGGCGCAGAATCGAGATCATGAAAAAACTCCTCATTTGGCGTCTTTGCCCACTGAATTGAGCAGGAATTTACCGATCAGGTCTTCAAGTACCAACGAGGACTGGGTGTCATGGATGGTGCCGCCGTCTTTCAACAGCTGATCATCGCCGCCAACACTGATGCCGACGTATTTCTCACCCAGCAGGCCTGCGGTCAGGATAGAGGCGGTGGAGTCCGAAGGCAGATTGTTGACCTGCTTGTCCACTTCCATCGTCACACGGCCCATGAAGGTATCGTGATCCAGATCGATTGCAGTGACCTTGCCGATGGTCACACCGGCCATGGTCACTTTCGCTCTGACAGTCAAACCGGCGATATTGTCGAAATTTGCGTAAAGTTTATAGCTGTCGTTGGTCGCGCTGGCGCTCAGACCGCTGACGCGCAGGGCGAGCAGGAGCAAAGCCAGAATCCCGGCCAGCAGAAACAGGCCTACACCGGTTTCGAGGGTGCGGTTTTGCATCAGAAGTCTCCAAACATCAAGGCGGTCAAAATAAAGTCCAGGCCCAATACGGCCAACGAGGCGTACACGACGGTCTTGGTCGTGGCGCGACTGATCCCTTCGGACGTGGGCTCGCAGTCATAGCCTTGGAACACGGCAATCCAGGTGACGACAAAAGCGAATACCACGCTCTTGATGACACCGTTGATTACATCATCGGAAAACGAAACGCTGTTCTGCATGTTGGCCCAGAAAGAGCCTTCGTAGACGCCCAGCCAGTCCACCGCCACCCACGAACCACCCCATATGCCGACCACGCTGAAAATCAGCGCCAGCACCGGCAACGAAATGAAGCCCGCCCAAAGACGCGGGGCAGCAATATATTTGAGGGGGTCGACGCCAATCATTTCCAGACTGGACAGCTGCTCGGTGGATTTCATGTTGCCGATTTCGGCGGTCAGTGCAGAGCCTGCACGACCAGCGAACAGCAGCGCGGTCACTACCGGGCCCAACTCACGCAGCAGCGTCAGGGCGACCATCTGCCCCACAGCCTGCTCGGATCCATACTTGGCAAGAATGCTGAACCCTTGCAGGGCCAGCACCATGCCGATGAACACACCCGACACGACGATGATGGCGAGCGACATGACGCCCACTGAGTGCAACTGACGAACCAGCAGCTGAAAACCGCCGCCGATTCCACCACGCCCCAGCAATGCGTGAACCAGAAAAATGCCCGAACGCCCCAGTACTGCAACTATGTCGATCGCGGAGCGCCCCATCAGGCGTACGCGATCCATCAATGACTTTCTGCGCATCAGCGCTTCCCCAAAAGATCTTCGCGATAATCCGGTGCCGGATAATGGAAAGGTACCGGCCCGTCAGGATCGCCCGTCATGAACTGACGTATACGAGGGTTATCCGATTGCATGAGTTCCTGCGGCGTGCCCTGCCCCAGAACCTGGCCGTCGCCGACGACATACAGATAGTCGGCGATGCTCGCGGTTTCGGCGAGGTCATGAGACACCACGATACTGGTGATACCCAACGCATCGTTGAGCAGCCGGATCAGCCGAACCAGCACGCCCATTGCGATAGGGTCCTGACCGACGAAGGGCTCGTCGTACATGAGGATCTGCGGATCCAGCGCGATGGCCCGGGCCAGTGCGACCCGGCGCTTCATCCCGCCCGACAGCTCGTCAGGCATCAATTCCACGGCACCGCGCAGCCCGACTGCCTGCAGCTTCAGCAGGACGATGTCGCGGATCATGTCTTCAGGCAGCTTGGTGTGAACCCGCAGCGGAAACGCTACGTTTTCAAAAACGTCGAGATCGGTGAACAGCGCGCCGCTCTGGAAAAGCACGCCCATCTGCTTGCGGGCATCGAACAGATCGCTGCGCGAAAGCTTCGGCAAATTCTGGCCGTTGACCCACACTTCGCCTGCGCTCGGGCGCAATTGTGCTCCCATCAGTCGCAGCAGCGTGGTTTTACCACTGCCCGATGGCCCCATGATGCCGGTGACTTTGCCCCGGGGAATGCGGATGTCCACATTATTGAAAATGCTGCGCGTACCGCGCTTGAAGGAAACGCCCTTCAGCTCGACCGCGTAGGCGTTATCGGCACTCATCTAAACTCCTTGCGATGCAACCTGTCTCTCAGATGCCGCGTTCTTGACGAACGACACACTTTCGGAGGGGCCGAACAAGCGGCGGACTATACCACCGCTCTCATACGCCGCCCAAGCTCCAACGTGTCAAGTCGCAAACAAAGAAGTGGATTAAAGACTGCGTTGAAATTTCCTACCTGTCGCCAGCCTTATTAAAGCGCCTGCTGAAGGACCAGCCGCTTCATTAAACAAACAGCAGCGATGAAGCGTGAGGCTTTTGAACATTGCCGCTATAATCCCCGGCTTTTCACCAAGCGACCCCTTCCGATATGTCCAATGCCCGCGACCTGATTGAATCGGCACAGAGCACCATCCGCCTTGAAATAGAAGCCGTGGAAGGTTTGCTCGCGCACATCAATGCCGATTTCGTCCGCGCCTGCGACCTGATTCTGGGCAGTCAGGGCCGCGTGGTCGTGGTCGGCATGGGCAAATCAGGGCACATTGGCAAGAAGATCGCCGCGACCCTCGCCAGCACGGGCACTCCTTCTTTTTTCGTGCACCCGGCTGAGGCCAGTCACGGTGACATGGGCATGATCACCAGCGCCGACATCATCCTGGCGTTGTCCAATTCGGGCACGACGGCCGAAATCGTCACGCTGCTGCCACTGATCAAACGCCTGGGCATCAAAATGATCAGCCTCACCGGTAACCCGGAGTCGACGCTGGCCAAGGCCGCTGATGTCAATCTCAATGCACGGGTCGAAAAAGAAGCCTGCCCGCTCAATCTGGCGCCGACCTCCTCCACTACGGCGGCGCTCGTCATGGGGGATGCCCTGGCCGTCGCGCTGCTCGACGCCCGAGGCTTTACCGCTGAAGATTTCGCGTTTTCCCACCCCGGCGGGGCGCTTGGCCGCCGGCTGCTGTTGAAGGTCGAGCACGTCATGCACACTGGCGCGAACCTGCCCCAGGTGGCGCGAGGCACGCCGCTGCGTGACTCGCTGATGGAAATGACGCGCAAGGGCCTGGGCATGACGGCCATCCTCGAAAGCGACGGCCGTCTCGCCGGCATCTTCACGGACGGCGATCTGCGGCGCACGCTCGACCGCCCCATCGACATACGCCTGGCGACCATCGATGAGGTCATGACCGTACACGGCAAGACCGTGCGCCCCGAAATGCTTGCAGCCGAGGCGCTGAAAATCATGGAAGACAACAAGATCGGCGCACTCATTGTGGTCGACGAGAACGATCGCCCGGTTGGCGCGTTCAACCTTCAAGACCTGCTTCGTGCAGGAGTCATGTAAATGAGCGCCGATATGAACGACCTGATGCAACGCGGCAAGAACATCAAACTGGCCATCTTCGACGTCGATGGCGTGCTGACGGATGGTCGTCTGTATTTCCTCGAAGACGGCAGCGAGTTCAAGACTTTCAACACCCTCGATGGGCAAGGCATCAAGATGCTCATCAATTCGGGTGTGGCGACTGCAATCATCAGTGGCCGCAAGACCCCCGTGGTAGAGCGGCGTGCAAAAAATCTTGGTATCGCTCATCTGTATCAGGGCCGCGAAGACAAGCTCGTGGTTCTGGACGAGCTTTTACAGCAACTGAATCTAAGCTACGAACAGGTCGCGTACCTGGGTGACGATCTGCCTGACCTGCCTGTGATACGCCGCGTAGGCCTGGGCATGGCTGTCGCCAACGCCGCCGGGTTTGTGCGCGAGCATGCACATGGCACCACCCGGGCACGTGGCGGCGAAGGCGCTGCCCGCGAATTCTGCGAGCTGATCCTGAACGCTCAGGGCAACCTCGAAGCGGCTCACGCCGCCTACCTATAGAAGTGCATTTATGCTGAGCAAAAAGTTTCGTACGTTTCTGCTGTTCGGTGTGCTGGCGCTGCTGCTGGCCGCGGTCGGCTACTGGAACATCAGCCCCGAGAGCTTCCTTGATCAACCCAAGGCTGCCGTGGATGAAAGCGCTGTCGACTATTACGCCACCAATGCCCACAGCATCCAGTACCTGCCCGACGGGACCATGCAATACGACATGACCGCGGACAAGGTCGAGCACCTGAAAGCCACCGACGTCACGCTGATGACTACGCCGGTGCTGCAGATGTATCGGGGCTCAACCTTCCCGTGGCATGTGCAGAGCGTTCGCGCTGAAGTATCGCCGGGCGGTGATCATGTCGAACTGATCGACTCGGTGCGCATCAACCGCACCGACGAGAAGAACCGCACCACCATCATCACCAGCAGCCGCATGACTGTATTCCCTCAGAAGCAATATGCGGAAACTGCCCAACCCGTTAGAATCGACGGTCTTGGCGGTGTAACGACCGGCACGGGTATGAAAGCGTATCTGAAAGAAAGCAGGATGAACCTGCTATCCAACGTAAGAGGACAGTATGAGGCTCGTTAAAACCCTTCCTTTTTTGCTCGGCCTGGGCGCAGCACTGGGAAGCGCGAGCGCCTGGTCTCTGCCGACGGATCGCGATCAACCCATCCATATTCAGTCGGATGACGCGCAACTGGACGACAAGCAGGGCATCGCCACCTACAAGGGCAATGTCATCATTACTCAGGGCACGATGAAAATCACCGGTAACACGGTGACCATCACCCGTACGCCACAAGGTGACGTGGACGTCTTCACGTCAGTGGGCAACCTGGCCTATTACGAGCAGAAGCCCAGCGTGGACAAGCCCATCGTTCAGGCATGGGGCGTCACCATTCAGTACTTCGCGGCCCAGAACCGCATCGTCCTGATCGACAAAGCCAAAGTGGTCAATGACGGCAACACCTCCGAAGGCGAGAAAATCGTCTACGACACCGTCAAGCAGGTCGTCAACGCTGGCCGTGCCAATGGCACCAAGGTGACTGCGCCGCGTCCGCGCATCGACATGGTCATCCAGCCGAAAAAGAAAACCGACCAGCAGAAGGCCCAGTAATGGCGACGCTGAAAGCCCAACACCTGGCCAAGGCCTATAAAAGCCGTCAGGTCGTACGTGACGTCAGCCTGTCCATCGAGAGCGGCCAGATCGTCGGCCTGCTCGGCCCGAACGGCGCCGGCAAGACCACCTGCTTCTACATGATCGTGGGATTGGTCCAGGCCGATCAGGGTCGCGTCCTGATCGACGACCAGGACGTCAGCCACCAGCCGATGCATGGCCGTGCACGCGCCGGCATCGGCTACCTGCCCCAGGAAGCGTCGATCTTCCGCAAGCTCTCGGTGTCGGACAACATCATGGCGATCCTGGAGACCCGCAAGGAACTCGATCGCGCCGCCCGCCGCAAGGAGCTCGAAAGCCTGCTGCAGGAATTCCACATCACCCATATCCGCGACAACCTGGGCATGAGCCTTTCAGGCGGCGAACGTCGCCGCGTCGAAATCGCCCGAGCACTGGCCACTTCGCCAAAATTCATTCTGCTCGATGAGCCCTTTGCCGGCGTTGACCCGATCTCCGTTGGCGACATCAAGCAGATCATTCACCACCTCAAGGCTAAAGGGATCGGTGTTCTGATCACTGACCACAATGTGCGTGAAACGCTGGATATCTGCGAAACCGCCTACATCGTCAACGATGGGCAATTGATTGCCGAGGGCAACGCTGAATCCATCCTGGCCAACCAGTTGGTCAAGGAAGTGTATCTGGGTCACGAGTTCCGGCTCTGACCGAGTGATGACGGGGCATCGGGCGACGAGCCGCATACGCTCCGTCGCCGCCTCGCTTTTAATTGTCATCACGCTCTAGGCAAACCCTCCTGCTTCAGGCATATAATTTGCTTAAGTTGGCGCCCTTGGCGCCCTGGTAGTAAATGGCGCGCAGTGCGCCGGCGAATAAGGTGTTTAGCCCTGCCATGAAACCTTCGCTAGTCTTGAGAATGGGCCAGCAGCTGACGATGACCCCGCAGCTGCAACAGGCAATCCGTTTACTTCAGTTGTCGACGCTGGATCTCCAACAGGAGATTCAAGAGGCGCTGGAGTCGAACCCGATGCTGGAACGGCAAGAGGAAGGCGACGATTTCGATAACGCCGACCCTTTGGCCGATAACATAGATCAAAAGCCCAACGCCGATGTTCAGGAGCCGACCTATCAGGAGTCGGCGCCGACTGTGGACAATCTTGAAGAAGGCGACTGGAGCGAGCGCATCCCCAACGAGCTGCCCGTCGACACTGCGTGGGAAGACGTTTATCAGACCAGCGCCAGCAGCCTGCCCAGCAACGATGACGATGAGTGGGACTTCACCACCCGCACCTCGGTTGGCGAGAGCCTGCAAAGCCACTTGCTGTGGCAGCTGAACCTGGCGCCGATGTCGGACACCGATCGCCTGATCGCCGTGACCCTGATCGACTGCATCAACAACCAGGGCTATCTGGACGAGACACTGGAAGAGCTGCTCGACGCTTTCGACCCTGAACTCGACATCGAGCTGGACGAGATCGAAGCGGTTTTGCATCGTATTCAGCAGTTCGAGCCTGCCGGCATTGGCGCTCGCAACCTGAGCGAATGCCTCCTGTTGCAGCTGCGACAGTTACCGGCCAAGACCCCGTGGCTGGCCGAAGCGCAGAAGCTGGTCGGTGATTACATCGATCTACTGGGCAGCCGCGATTACTCACAGCTGATGCGCCGCATGAAGCTCAAGGAAGATGACCTGCGTCAGGTCATCGAGCTGGTCCAGAGCCTCAACCCCCGCCCCGGCTCGCAGATCGAATCCAGCGAACCTGAATATGTCGTCCCTGACGTCATCGTGCGCAAGGACAACGAGCGCTGGCTGGTGGAATTGAACCAGGAGTCCGTTCCACGCTTGCGGGTCAACCCGCAGTACGCCGGCTTTGTGCGTCGTGCCGATACCAGTGCCGACAACACCTTCATGCGCAACCAGTTGCAGGAAGCGCGCTGGTTCATCAAGAGCCTGCAAAGCCGCAACGAAACGCTGATGAAAGTGGCCACTCAAATCGTTGAACATCAGCGTGGCTTTCTGGAGTACGGCGACGAGGCGATGAAGCCGCTGGTCCTGCACGACATCGCTGAAGCGGTGGGCATGCATGAATCCACGATCTCGCGCGTTACGACGCAGAAGTTCATGCACACCCCACGCGGAATTTACGAGCTCAAGTATTTCTTTTCCAGCCACGTCAGCACCTCGGAAGGCGGCGAATGCTCGTCAACGGCCATTCGCGCGATCATCAAAAAACTGGTCGCCGCGGAAAATCAGAAAAAGCCGTTGAGTGACAGCAAGATCGCTGGTTTACTGGAAGCACAAGGCATCCAAGTGGCCCGTCGCACAGTCGCCAAGTACCGCGAATCCCTGGGGATTGCGCCGTCCAGCGAACGCAAGCGACTGATGTAAGGTCATGCGTCAAAGCGTTCCAGCGGCAGGCACTACGCCTGCCTCTTAATGCACTGGCAACGAAGGAGAAGCTGTATGCAAGTCAACATCAGTGGACACCAGCTGGAAGTGACCGAACCTCTGCGTACCTACATCGGCGAGAAGCTCGCCCGATTGGAACGCCACTTTGACAAGATAACCAACGTACAGGTCACCATGGAGGTCGAGAAGCTCAAGCAGAAAATTGAAGCCACCTTGCATGTGCCTGGCGCAGAAGTGGTTGCCAACGCTGAACACGACGACATGTACGCCGCCATTGACCTGCTTGCCGACAAGCTTGACCGCCAACTCAAAAAACATAAGGAAAAACAGCAAAGTCTGCTGCAAGGCGCGACTGCTCGCTGATACTCCCCACTCATGATCCGACTTGAAAACATCCTGACCCCTGGCCGTTCACTCGTGAACGTGCCAGGCGGCAGCAAGAAAGCCGTACTCCAAAACATTGCCAAGATGATCGGCAGAGAAGTGCCCGATCTCGACGAAGAGGTGGTGTTTGAAAGCCTTATTGCCCGTGAGAAGCTGGGTTCGACCGGCTTTGGCAACGGCATTGCCATTCCTCACTGCCGCTTGAAGGGCTGCACCACACCCGTGAGCGCAGTTCTGCATCTCGAGAAACCCATTGACTTCGACGCCATCGACGGCGCGCCGGTCGATCTGCTGTTTGTGCTTCTTGTGCCTGAAGCGGCGACCGACGCTCACCTCGAGCTGCTGCGTCAGATCGCCAGCATGCTTGATCGCGAAGACGTGCGTAAAAGCCTGCGCGGCGCCAAAACCAGCGAAGATTTGTATAACGTCGTCCTCGACGCCCAGAACGGTCACTGACCATGCGCATGATCATCGTCAGCGGTCGCTCCGGCTCCGGTAAGAGCACGGCTCTCGATGTCCTCGAAGACAGCGGCTTCTATTGCGTCGACAACCTCCCTGCGGGCCTGCTTCCGGAGCTTGCCGAACGCGCGTTGATCAACACCGAGCTGGCGGAGCCGCTGTTGGCGGTTTCAATCGACGCACGCAATTTGCCGAGTCACCTGACCCGATTCCCGCGCATGCTCGAAGAAGTCCGCGCGCGGCACATCCAGTGCGACGTGCTCTTTCTGGACGCGGATGAAGCCACCCTGCTCAAACGCTTTTCCGAGACACGTCGTCGTCATCCGCTCAGCACGGCCACGCGTTCATTGGCAGAAGCCATCCGCGACGAGAAGACCCTGCTCGGCCCGATCATCGATCTGGCTGACCTGACGGTCGACACCACCCACCTCAATCTTTATCAGCTGCGCGACATTCTTAAACTGCGGCTGCTGAACAAGCCTGAGCCAGGCACGGCGTTCCTCATCGAATCTTTCGGCTTCAAGCGTGGTATGCCCGTCGACGCTGATCTGGTCTTCGATGTGCGCTGCCTGCCCAATCCGTACTGGAAGCCCGAACTGCGCGAGCAATCGGGCCTCGACAAGCCAGTGGCTGAATACCTGGCGGCCCAGCCGGATGTCGAAGAGATGTTTCAGGACATCTTTTCATACCTCAACAAGTGGTTGCCGCGCTTCGCCGCCAGTAACCGCGCCTACGTCACAATCGCCATTGGCTGCACGGGCGGGCACCACCGCTCCGTCTACCTGACCGAACGCCTGGGTCAGGTCCTGCAGCAATCGCTCAAGAATGTTCAGGTTCGCCACCGCGACCTAAGCTGAAAGGACCTCCATCGCGATGCCCGCTCTACAAATCACCATCATCAACAAGCTGGGTTTGCACGCCCGTGCCGCAGCCAAATTCGTGGGCGTCGCCGGCAAGTACCCATGCCAGATCAGGGTCGGCCGCACGCCAGAGTCCATGGTCGACGGCAAAAGCATCATGGCCGTCATGATGCTCGCTGCTGGCAAGGGCACCGAGATCCACCTGGCAACTGAAGGCGAGGAGGCAGATGCTGCGCTCAAAGGCCTGACGGATCTGATCAACAACAAGTTCGACGAAGGCGAATAAACCTCTCCCCTGAGCAAAGCCCTCCTTCCTGCCTGAGATGATCGATGCCACTGACAGCCATGCCTCCCGACGCGCGAGGGGTCAGATCAGGGTCCGAGAAGATACTGATGCTGGGCAGCGTGGTGGCCGTGGCGGCTATTCTGGCCATCGTGGGATGGCTGCTCTTTCGCGAACTCGGCACTGCCAGCGAGGCCGCCGTGCGCTCGGCAAACAATGTCGTGCAACTGATCGACGCCGACGTGCAGCGCAATGCCGAGCTGTACGACACCTCTCTTCAGGGCTTGATCGCTGCATGGCGCCGGCCCGACCTCATGACCATTTCCCCGGAGCTACGGCAATTGGTCCTGTTCGATCGCGCCACGGCTGCCCCCTATAAAGGGGACCTGGTGCTGCTTGACGATACTGGCCGGATCATCGCCGATTCCACATCGCTCATACCACGGCAAGACGATTTTTCGGATCGTCCGGGTTTTTCCGACCTCAAGAACAGTGGCTCGCTGGCGTTGCGGGTGGACGGGCCTTTTCTTTCGCGCTGGGGTTTCAAGGACCTCTGCATCAGTTTAAGCCGCCGTCTCCCGTCTGATGATGGCAGGTTCGTCGGGGTCGCCAGCGCATCGATGCGGCTTTCCTATTTCGATCAGTTGTTCCGCACCCTCGACATCGGGCCGACCAGCACGGTTAACCTGCTCAGTGCAGAGGGTGTATTGCTTGCGCGTCAGCCGGATGACAACACCCGGACATTCATCGGCCAGAATTTCAGCATGCGACCGAACTTCAAACGGATCCTGAAAGAGGTTAATGGCAGTTTTGCGGCAGTTTCCGAGCTGGATGGCGCGCAACGCCTTTATACCTTCTCCCGTGTGGGCGACTTGCCGTTGATTGTCGTGGTGGCCCAGTCACGGGACGATGTCTACGCCGTATGGAAACGCAATGCACTGTTGGTGGCAGGCGCGACCGGCCTGCTCTGCCTCGGGATTGTGTGGCTGTCATGGTTACTCGGCCGGCAGTTGCGCCTTCGTCATAAGGCGGAGCGTGAACTGGCCGGCCTGGCCGCGACCGATGGCCTCACCGGGCTGGCGAATCGGCGCAGGCTGGATCAGGTCCTGAAGCAGGAATGGGCGCGAGGTATACGCACGGGCAGGCCGCTGGCATTACTGATGATTGATGTGGACCACTTCAAGGCTTTCAACGACCGGCATGGGCATCACGGTGGCGATGTCGCACTGCGCAGCGTTGCCCAGACCCTTGCTGCGAACATTCGCAGGCCCGGGGATCTGGCGGCGCGCTATGGCGGTGAGGAATTCATGATCGTGCTCCCTGAAACGGACAAGTCCGGTGCATGCGTAATCGCCGAAAAACTGCGCCTGGCCGTCGAAGGTCTTCCGCCGTTCGCTGATGACACCGTACCTATCACCATCAGCATCGGCGTCGCCACGCATCTGCCAGCGACCCACGACTTGCCCGAGCCACTGTTTCACGCTGCCGACCGAGCGCTTTATCGCGCGAAGAAATATGGCAGAAATCGCGTGGAGGTCGAACCCTACGTTCATCCAGACGCCGAACGCCAGGCATAAAAAAACGCCAGACTGGCTGGCGTTTTTTCGAGCTACTGCAACTTACTTGTTGGCAGCACGAACGGTGTCACGCAGGGCTTTGACCTTGTCGTGGTTCGCCTGCACGCCCTGCAGCTGACGCTGGATCAGGGCAGTGACGTTGGCTGGCAGGTTCTTCTCGGTGGCTTCCTGTGCAGCTTTTTTGTAAGCCTTCAGGGCGTGGTCTTCACCGCTTTCGACTTCGTTGAGAACGGCTTCGTCGCTCTTACCGGTCAGGGCACTTTTCAGGTTTACCCACAGACGGTGTGCGCCGCCAGCGACGCTCGAGGAATCTTCTGGGTCGCCGCCCAGTGCACGCACTTCGGCTTGCAGCTCGGCAACAGAGGTTTTGCAGCCGGAAGAGCGGGAAAGCAGGTAAGCCTTGATTTCTGGGTTCTTGGCGTCTTCAGCAGCAGTGTGGAAACCTTTTTCACCGTCAATGCTGGTCTCGATCAAGTCATTCAGAACAGAGATGGCTTCTTTGTTGATATCCGACATTTTGCGGTTCCTTTCTGGCAGGTTTATCAAAGGTTCGATTAAGCGAAACGCTCTATGCAAGTAATATTGCACTGTGCATGCCAGCTTTTCCGCAAATGAAATATCCTTTTATTTCAGTCACTTATACTTATCAAGCGACAGTTGCACCGCGCTTTCTGCATGATCTGTATGTTTTCGCAATTGCAGAATGCACGTATTGTCCGGATTCACCCCAATGGATATGCGGTTTTGCATGGAACCTGAAAAACTCAAACTGCTGGTCGTCCGTGAGATGCCGTTCGGCAAGTATCAGGGCCGCTTATTGGCCGACCTCCCCGGCGACTATCTGAACTGGTTTACGCGGCAGGGTTTCCCTGCAGGCGAGCTCGGCAGCTTGCTGGCACTTATGCACGAGATCGACCACAACGGACTCTCGGCATTGCTCGACCCCCTGCGTACACGTCCCCGCGAGCCCTTGCGCAGCGGCCCATCGAAAGCCCCCATACGCTTCAACTGAATGGCCAATGACCACAGCGAGCAGCCTGATGAACAGCACAGCATACGCGACACCGGAAACAGTGGATGAGCAGGCTCGGGACGAGGAGTTCTGGGGGCAGATTGCTGCGCAGTATGATCTGGAGCCTGGCCCGGTCAACTTTGAGCACGGCTATTTCGGCCGCATGACCCGCGGGGCACTTCAGGACTACGAGCAAAACCTTGCTTACGTCAACCGCAGCAACTCGGTCTATGTGAGGCAACAGTTCGACACACTGGACAGCGAGACCATCCGCGCCGACCTTGCAAGCCTGCTCAACGTGCCCGTGCGGGACGTCGCCTTGACCCGCTCCGCATCCGAATCGGTACAGTCGCTGATTCGCAACTACAACGGCCTGGCTCCCGGTGATCAGGTGCTCGTAAGTGACCTGGATTACAACAGCGTTCAAACCGGCATGCGCTGGCTGGCGAAGAACCGTGGCGTGGAGGTGATCGAAATCACCCACCAGCACCCTGCCAGCCACGACGCGCTATTGCAGGCCTACCGTGAAGCATTCGCTGCCCATCCCCGCCTCAAGCTGGTTGCACTGACCTACGTCACCCACCGGACCGGGCTGGTGATGCCGGTCAAGGCAATCGCTGAGCTGGCCAGTGATCACGGCGTGGAAGTGATTCTTGACGGCGCTCATGCGCTGGGTTTACTGGATTTCGAGCTCGCGGACCTGAGCGTCTCGTTTGCCGGGTTCAATTTGCAGAAGTGGATAGGCGCACCGTTGAGCCTGGGCTTTATCTACGTAAAGCAGGCGCGCCTGAGTGCTATTGATCCGGACATGGCGGACGAACGTTATGGGGCGGACGATATTCTCGGACGCGTCCCGTATGGCACGCCGAATATTCCAGCACTGATGACGCTGCCCAAAGTCTTCGCAGACCACCGTGCCATGGGAGGTGCGACCGCCAAGGGTGCCCGGCTGGCTTACCTGCGAGACTGTTGGGTGACTCAGGCGCGAGCAATTGAGGGCATTGACGTGCTCACGCCGGACGATCCTCGGCTGTATTGCGGCATTACCTCATTCAGGTTCAGCCGTCACGCCGATCAGGAACGCATGGTTAAACGCCTGCTGGATGAGTACGGAATCTTCGCGGTGACGCGGGAAGGGTCGGCTTGCGGGACATGCATTCGCATCACCCCGGGCTTCACCACCTCCATCAAGGACATTGAACACTTGGTCTCCGCATTGCGCGCCCTCGCCTGACCCTGCATGAATAGCCTGACCAAGACGACCCCTTAACCAAAAAAAAAAACGGCGCCTCCATCACGGAGACGCCGCATAAACCATCGAGAAACGAACTACAAAGGAGCGGCAAAGATAAACGTCCTCGCGAGACTTCGCGGGGTACATATTTATGTCGTGCAGAAAAACTCGAAAAAAAAGCGGCGCTCCCGACCAAGGAGCACCGCTAAATAGCCATGCAACAACAACGACTTCTGCAGCAACGCCCCGCAGAGCGTTTCAATCCAATCATATTCAGTATTTAACCAGCCTTCACTTGAACGAAGGCTGAAGGGCCTTGCACCTGTGCGCCAGCGCTTGGGCTCAGTCGAATAAGGCAATCGCCTCGGCCGTGGCGTCGGTAATGCGCTGCCAGTCGCCGTTCTTCACCCATGCGTTGTCGATCATCCAGGTACCGCCCACGCACATCACGTTCGGCAGCGCCATGTAGCTTTTCAAGTTGGCCGCGCTGACGCCGCCGGTTGGGCAGAAGCGGACTTCCGGGAACGGGCCGCCCAACGCCTTGATGGCACCCACACCGCCGCTGATCTCTGCGGGGAACAACTTGAAGCGGCGATAACCCAGCGCATACCCGATCATGATTTCCGAAGCGCTGCTGATTCCCGGCAGCAAAGGCAATTCGCTCTGCGCGCCGGCTTCCAGCAAATCCTGAGTGCTGCCAGGCGTGACGATGAACTGGGAACCCGCCTCTTCCGCGGCCTTGAGCATGTGACGATCAAGAATGGTCCCGGCACCCACGCTCATCTCCGGACGCGCGTCACGCAGCATGCGGATGGCCTTCAGCCCAAACTCCGAGCGCAGGGTGATTTCCAGCGCATTCAGACCGCCTGCGGCCAGGGCGTCGGCCAGCGGCAAGACATCCTGTTCGCGGGCGATGGTGATGACCGGGAGAATCTTCGCTTTCGCGCAGAGCGCGTCGATCTGGGCAATCTTGCTCGCCATGCTGTTCAACGGCTGCTTCACTTGGGTATTTTCCATGGCGGCTGATCCTTTGCTTATGGGCACCAGTAGATCTCTAGAGACGGGTTGAGGAACGCACGCACGGGCATTTCGGCGAGGTCATCGCCTGCCAGGGCCGCGCGCAATGTGTCGAGTTTGGCCTGCCCTGAAACGGACAGGATGGTGGTCGCTGCCGACGCCAGTACGGGCCGGGTCAGGGTCAGACGCTGATGCGGGACGGTCGGCGCGAGCATGGGCAGGCAGCGACGATCACTGTTGAGGTCCAGCGCTTCCTTCAGATGCGGACTCTCGGGGAACAGCGATGCGGTGTGGCCGTCGTCGCCCATCCCCAGAATCAGCACGTCGATCTTCGGCAGCTCGGTGAGGGCCTTGTCGGTCTCGGCCGCGGCTTCATCCACCGTCGTCGTCGCACGGTACAGGCTAAAGAAACCCGCCTCGGCCGCCGGGCCCTGAAGCAGAAAACGCTTGAGCAGGCCTTCGTTGCTGTCGGCGTGCTCGGTCGGCACCCAGCGCTCGTCAGCCAGAGTGACGCAGACTTTCGACCATTCAAGTGGCTTCTGGGTCAGCGCTTTGAAAAACGCCACCGGACTTTTGCCACCCGATACCACCAGCGTGGCCGTGCCGTGGGGATTACTGGAAATCGCAGCACCCAGGCGCTCAGCCACGTGATCGGCCAGCGCGTTCGCAAGCACTTCAGAATTATCGAATTCGTGAGTCTTCAGACCCGCCGGAAATTCAAGTTCACATATCGCCATACCAGGACCTCCCGTCACGCGTAATCAGAGCGATGGAGCTCATCGGCCCCCATGAACCGGCGGGATAAGGCTTGGGCGCGTCGCCCGCCTTCTTCCAGCCAGCGATCAACTGGTCGCACCATTGCCATGCGTATTCAATTTCATCTTTGCGGACAAACAGATTCTGGTTGCCTCGCATGACCTCAAGCAGCAAACGCTCGTAGGCGTCCGGTACACGCGCGCTGCGGTAGGCATCGGAAAAACTCAGCTGCAACGGGTTACTGCGCAGCTGCATACCTTTGTCCAGGCCTTGATCCTTGGTCATCACTTGCAGCGAGATGCCTTCATCGGGCTGCAGGCGGATGATCAGCCGGTTGCTGATCTGCAAGCGCTGTTCGGGGGCGAAGATGTAGTGCGGCGGCTCTTTGAAGTGGATCACGATCTGCGACAGTTTTTGCGGCATGCGCTTGCCCGTGCGCAGGTAGAACGGCACGCCTGACCAGCGCCAGTTACGGATGTCGGCGCGAATCGCGACGAACGTCTCGGTGTCGCTTTGGGTATTGGAGTTTTCTTCTTCAAGGTAACCGGGCACCGGTTTGCCGTCGCTGTAGCCGGCGATGTACTGCCCGCGCACCACTTGCGTGGCCAGACGCTCCGGCGTGAACGGCGCCAGTGCCTTGAGCACTTTTACCTTCTCGTCGCGGATGCTGTCGGCCGAGAGGTCGCTGGGCGGGTCCATCGCGATCAGGCAGAGCAATTGCAGCAGGTGGTTCTGAATCATGTCGCGCAACTGGCCGGCCTGATCAAAATAGCCCCAGCGCCCCTCAATGCCAACCTTCTCTGCCACGGTGATTTCCACGTGGGAGATGTGGTTCTGGTTCCACTGCGTTTCGAACAGACTGTTGGCGAAACGCAGCGCAATGAGGTTCTGCACCGTGTCCTTGCCCAGGTAGTGGTCGATCCGGTAGATACGGGTCTCGGGCAAATACTGCGCGACGGCATCATTGACCCTACGCGACGAGGCGAGGTCATGCCCGATGGGCTTTTCCAGCACGGCGCGAGTACGCTCGGTCAAGCCGACCAGCGCGAGGTTTTCGCAGATGGCGCCATAGACCGACGCGGGGGTCGCGAAGTAGGCAATCATGGTCGGCGCGTCGCCTACGGCTTCAGCCAGCGCGACGTAATCGTCGCCCTTGAGGAAGTCCACGTGCAGGTAACTCAGGCGAGCCTGAAAACGCTCCACGTGCTCGGTCTCAAGCTGCGCCTCGGGAACGAAGCGACGCAGGCTTTTATCGATGTAAGCCAGGTGCTCTTCAGGCGTCCCGGGCTCACGGGCCAACGCAATAATTCGGGTCTCGGCATGCAGCAGTCCAGCTCGATCAAGCTGGTACAACGCAGGAAACAGTTTGCGTACCGCCAGGTCACCCAAGGCGCCAAACAACGCAAAAGTGCACGGTTCAACCGTAATCGAGAGCATAATGTTGGTTCTTTTATCAAGTTAGGCTACAAATACCTTTTTTAAAGGCGTTACTCAAGGCCAAATGTAGTAATAACCACAACATCCCCACCAAAACCACATTAGAGTGGTGATCACCACAGGCCCTCAGTACGATAGGCCACCTTTGCGACAGGCTAAAGGCCCAAATTCCGACTCTTTTAATAAAGGCCCGCCGACCGGCCTGTTGCCGTTTCATCAGAAGGACAATCAATGGACCGCGTACGCAATCTTCTGGAGCAGATCCAGAGTCGTCTGGAAGAGCTGAACAAGGCCGAGCGCAAGGTCGCTGAGGCGATTCTGAGCAATCCCCAACAGGCCACCCGATTCAGCATCGCCGCGTTGGCGCAGGCCGCGAAGGTCAGCGAACCGACGGTCAATCGATTCTGCCGCTCGTTCGATGTCAGCGGCTATCCCGAGTTGAAGTTGCAGCTGGCGCAGAGCCTGGCCAGCGGCGCCGCCTACGTCAGCCGCGCGGTGGAAGCCGATGACAACCCGGAAGCCTACACGCGGAAGATCTTCGGCAGCGCGATTGCCTCCCTCGACAGTGTCTGTCAGGTGCTTGACCCGAATCTGATCAGCAAAGCGGTCGATCTGCTGATACAGGCCCGTCAGATCCACTTCTTCGGCCTTGGCGCGTCTGCGCCGGTCGCACTGGATGCGCAACACAAGTTTTTCCGCTTCAACCTGGCCGTTACCGCCCATGCCGACGTGCTGGTGCAGCGCATGCTGGCGTCGGTCGCGCACACGGGCGAGCTATTCGTCATCATCTCGTACACCGGGCGTACCCGCGAGCTGGTGGAAGTGGCACGCATCGCCAGGGAAAACGGCGCGTCAGTGTTGGGCCTGACGGCTGCCAACTCGCCCTTGGCGAAAGCCAGCACGTTGAGCCTGAACATACCGCTGCCGGAAGACACCGACATCTATATGCCCATGACCTCGCGGATCGTGCAGCTGACGGTTCTGGATGTTCTGGCGACGGGCATGACGCTGCGCCGGGGCGTCGACTTCCAGCCGCACCTGCGCAAGATCAAAGAGAGCCTGAACGCCAGCCGCTATCCGGCGGACGATGAGCTGAATTGAGCAAACGCTGAGTTTGCAGGACCGCGCTTGTCCGTGATTAGGCATTCCGGCTTTCCACATCTCAATGGCTTGAAAAGCTTTCGCGAGCAAGCTCACTCCTACAGTTCCAGTCCCTGACCAAGGATTTTGGGATCACAAAATACCTGTGGGAGTGAGCTTGCTCGCGAGGCGGTGGATCAGGCAGATATAACCGCGCTGACACACTGCGTTCGCGGGCAAGCGCGCTCCTACAGGGGTTGGCCGTGATCAATAATTTCGGGACCGCAAAATACCTGTGGGAGTGAGCTTGCTCGCGAGGCGGTGGGTCAGGGAGAGATAACCGCGCTGACACCCTGCGTTCGCGGGCAAGCGCGCTCCTACACTGGTTGGCTGTGATCGAGAATTTTCGGTACGAACAAAATACCTGTGGGAGTGAGCTTGCTCGCGAACGCGGTGGGTCAGGGAGATATAGCCGTTCTGACACCCTGCGTTCGCGGGCAAGCGCGCTCCTACAGGGGTTGGCTGTGATCGAGAATTTTCGGTACGAACAAAATACCTGTGGGAGTGAGCTTGCTCGCGAATGCGGTGGATCAGGCAGATATAACCGCGCTGACACCCTGCGTTCGCGGGCAGGCGTGAGCCTCTTTTGGCCGTGGATGCCGATGGATAGCTTTTTACGTCGCTCAGTGGACCAACGTGGCTTGCAGGCTCAGCGTGGCGTGCTGACCCGGTGCCAGGCTCAGGCATTCATCCACACCAGACGCCGCTTCTACCCGTAGAAAACCCATGGCCTCTTCGCCTCCTACACCGAGTAAGGGTCGGTTGCCGGGATGCCAGACCACCGTCCTGTCGCTGTCGCCCGTGTCGATGCTCAGACTTCGCTGCCAGGCGTCGTCTCGCAGTTCGAGTACGCCTGCGTGCTCGAAGACGCGCTGACAACTGCCCAGAATGCGCAGATCGCCTTCGTGCTCACAGGCGCTGCGGGTCAGCTCGTCGTAGCCGTGCGTCCCCTCAAGGCCCTGCAATGCGACATCTGCCACATCGCTGATCCGCCAGTAGGGATGAAACCCGTGACCAAAGTGACAAACCTCGCTGTCCTGGTGCCGCGTCGTCAAACGCAGATCCATCCCCTGCCCCAGCTCTGCATACAAGTCTGCCTGCCAGTCCCACAGCTTCAGCTGCCAGTGTAATGTCACACCCCCGGCGTGCTCTTGGCTGTCCACAAGCTTCCAGTCCAGCAAGCGCCCCCAGCCATTTGCAGGCCAGCCGCTTTCTCCCGGATGCCGCCCCACCCATGGCCAACTGACCGGCACACCGCCGCGTATCGCGCCGACCAGAGGCCACTGCGCGGCACACCATAACCACGGTTTCTGCCCGCAAGGCTCGAAATGCAGCAACTGGGCGCCCTGCCGACTGAACACTGCCCGACACTGCTCGTGATTGATAACGAGCACATCGCGCTGTTGATAGCGCTCCCACTGAAAAGTCGGCTGCGGGCGGACCGCGGTGAAAAAACGCTGGAGAGGATGCTCGATCGAGCCGGTTTCGCTGAAGGGCATCGGTATGGCGCTCCAGATGGCAGTTACTCAGGCGAGAAAAAATGCTTCCGAACAGAAACGTCGGTGGCGAAAAGTACGCAAAAAAAAACGGGCAGCCTGGCTGCCCGTAAAGCACACACGACCTTTGATCGTTTGTGAAGCGCGGAGGAGCGTCCGCCTTGCGTTAGAACTTCGACTGAATCTTGATACCGGCAACCAGTGCGTTCTGGACATCGTCCACGCCGCCCGGGCTCTTCACATATTGCAGGTTGGGACGCACGGTCAGCCAGTCGGTTACATGCACGCCGTAGTAGATTTCCGAGTTGTATTCGGTCTTCTGGATCGGCAGGTAGCCTGGGTTGTCGTAGTCTTCGATACCGTTGACGGCGTTAACCAGACGACGGTTGTCCTGCGCGTCATCGTTGACGTGGATACGTGCGACGCCAACACCGATGTCATCCTTTGGACGTGCATCGAATGGGCCTTTGTAGACGAAGCCGATCTGCTGGTAGTTGTCGACGAAGTTGGTCGCTTTGTCATGCACAGTCGCGTTGGCGAAGATGCTCAGACCACGCGACGCGTCGCCGTTGTGGGCAGTCAGCTGCTGCTGCGCAACGACCCACCAGCCGTGCTTGTCTTTGTGCGACTTGAAGTCACCGCCGGCAGTTGCCTGAGGCTGGCCGTTCTCGTTCTCGTAGAGATCGTCTGCGCTCGGGTTGCTCACGTAGTAACCCAGACGGTATTCGCCTGGCAGCGAGTTGACGCTTGGCGACCACACGACTTCAACCGGTACGACGGTGCCTTTGGAGCCACTGCCGCTCAGCTTGAAGCTGTTGCCGGTTTCGAGGTACGAAGGGTTCTGCTCGTAGACACCGATCTGCGCGAACAACTCAGGCGTGATGTTGTACTTGACGCGAGCTGCCCACTGGCTGACAGGCCAGTTGTACCAGGTGTTTACGTAGTTACCGACCTGCGAGCCGCAGAACGAAAGGTTCTGGAAGTCGCATGGAAAGCTGTTGAAGTCTTCGCCTTCACCGAAACGGCCGACCTTGATGTCCAGCTTGCCGTCGAAGTACTTCTGCTTGACCCACATCTGGGTCAGGCGCCAGGTCTGACCCCGGCCCCAGACTTCCTGGGATGAGCTGAGCGTGCCGGCACGCGGATCGCCGATACGGTCATTGGAAATGTTGTTGCCGCTACGCTCGGTGATCGCGAGTTTGAATTCCGCATCGTGCCAGCCGAGGATCTTCTGCAGGTCCATCTGCACGCCGAACGCAAACTGGTCGCTGTAGCGGCCGGTACGGTCGTCGTTGTAACCACCGTTGAGGTTGGAGGCGGCTTCGCCCACGTATTCAATCGGGAAATCGTAGCCCTTGTCATACAGCTCCTGGCGCAGACCGCCCCAGTCGCCCGTCATGTGCTCGCTGGCCTTGAACGGCTCCATCGCGGATGCCGATCCGGAAATAGTCAACGCGCTCAGGACAGACAACCCACCGATCAGCTGAAACTGGTTCAGCGACTTGTTACGTACCTTCTTCATCCCTTAGATCCTCGTTTTATTGTTATTAGCTTTTTGAACAGCGTTGAACCACTTACTTCGTGTGCATGACGGGCTTGGTACGGCAGACATCCACCCATCATATGTGCTCGTGGGCGCAGTGCTCCTGCACCCTGGGGGGGTCAGTTACGGTTAAGCCGCGTGACATTCCCCATGTTTTCAGTTGGCTGACTTGCCGCCAGAACCCCAAGGCGTTCGCCGGTTTTGGCGTCGAACAGCAGAACCTTCGCCGGATCGAACTGCAACGTCAAGGTCTCGCCCACGGCAGGCGCAATGTCCGGCGCCAGACGGCAGCAGACCTTGCTCTCGTTCAGGGTCACAAATACCAGCGTGTCCGGACCGGTTGGCTCGGTGACCTGGACTTCCGCGCGAATGGTCGGCAGCGTCGCAGCATCACCGGACGCTAGCACGATCTGCTCGGGACGGAGACCCAAAATCACCTCACGGTCTTCAAGGCCCGCATCGTTCATGCTCATGGGCAGCTCGCAGCGCGCCTGACCGCTGTCGAGCAGCGCGACGAGACGACCATCCTTGCGCTGCAGACGCAGAGGGATGAAGTTCATGGGCGGTGAGCCAATGAAGCTCGCCACGAACAGGTTCGCCGGGTCGTTGTAAATCTGTTTGGGCGTGCCGAACTGCTGGATGATGCCGTCTTTCATGACCGCAACCTTGTCACCAAGGGTCATCGCCTCGATCTGGTCGTGGGTGACGTAGACCGTAGTGGTCTTGAGGCGCTGGTGCATTAGCTTCATTTCGGTCCGCATCTCGACGCGCAGCTTGGCGTCGAGGTTGGAAAGCGGCTCGTCGAAGAGGTAGATTTTCGGACGACGGGCCAGCGCCCGGCCCATGGCCACGCGCTGCTGCTGGCCACCGGAGAGTTGCCCCGGCTTGCGGTTGAGCAGGTGCTCGATCTGCAGCAGTTTGGCAACCCGCGCGACTTCAGCGTCAATGTCAGCCTGGTTCATCTTGCGAATCTTCAGACCGAACTCGATGTTCTCGCGCACGCTCATGGTCGGGTACAGCGCATAGGACTGGAACACCATGGCGATGTCACGATCCTTGGGGCTCATGCCGCTGACGTCCTGATCGCCAATCATGATCGCGCCGCCGGTAATGTTTTCCAGCCCGGCGATGCAGTTCATCAGGGTCGACTTACCGCAGCCCGAAGGGCCGACCAGAATCAGGAACTCGCCTTCTTTGATGGAGAGTTCAATGTTCTTCAGGGTGTCCGGCAGACCGGCCCCATAAGTCTTGTTTACATTGCGTAGTTCAAGCGTTGCCATGATTACCCCTTGACTGCGCCGGCCGTCAGCCCGCGCACGAAATACTTGCCTGCGACCACGTAGACCAGCAGGGTCGGCAGCCCGGCGATCATCGCCGCCGCCATATCAACGTTGTATTCCTTCACACCAGTACTGGTGTTGACCAGGTTGTTCAGCGCAACCGTGATCGGCTGGGAATCCCCACTGGAGAACACCACACCGAACAGGAAGTCGTTCCAGATCTGAGTGAACTGCCAGATCAGGCAGACCATGATGATCGGTGTCGACATCGGCAGAATGATCCTGCGGAAAATAGTGAAAAACCCGGCACCGTCAAGGCGCGCCGCTTTTACCAGCGCATCCGGAATGCTGACGTAGTAGTTGCGAAAGAACAGCGTGGTAAAGGCCAGGCCGTAGACGACATGGACGAATACCAACCCCGTCGTTGTGCTGGCCAGCCCCATTTTGCCGAGCGTGAACGACGCTGGCAGCAGGACCGTCTGAAACGGCAGGAAGCAGCCGAACAGCAGCAGGCCGAAGAACAACTGCGAACCGCGAAAGCGCCACATCGACAGCACATAGCCGTTCAGCGCGCCGATGGTGGTGGAGATCAATACGGCCGGCACAGTAATCAGGAACGAGTTCCAGAAGTAGCCTTTTACCGTCGCCCAGGCTTTGATCCAGCCAATGCCTGTCACTTCGGTGGGCCAACTGAGCAGGTTGCCGCTGCCAATGTCTTCCGGTGATTTAAAGCTGGTCAACAGCATGACCACCAATGGCACCAGATAAATAAAGACAGCGACGATCAGCACCGCGTAGATAGCCACGCGACTCAGGCTGAGGGCTGGCTTGTTGGCGAAACTAGTCATTGCGCTTGGCCCTTAGCTCGGAATACAGATAAGGCACGAGGATGGCGAGGATAGCGCCCAGCATCAGAATCGCACTGGCGGAACCCATGCCCATCTGGCCACGGCTGAAGGTAAACGAGTACATGAACATGGCAGGCAAGTCGGATGAATAACCCGGGCCGCCGGCCGTCATGGCGGCAACCAGGTCGAAGCTCTTGATTGCGATGTGCGCGAGAATCATCACCGCGCTGAAAAACACCGGACGCAGGCTTGGCAGCACTACCTTCCAGTAGATTTTTGGCATGCTCGCGCCGTCGATCTGCGCGGCGCGGATGATCGATTGGTCGACCCCGCGAAGGCCTGCCAGGAACATCGCCATGATGAAGCCCGACGCTTGCCATACCGCAGCAATCACCAGGCAGTAGACAACGCGGTCGGGATCGATCAGCCAGTCCAGACGGAAGCCTTCCCAGCCCCAGTCACGCAACAGCTTGTCCAGACCCATGCCAGGGTTCAGCAGCCATTTCCAGGCGGTACCGGTGACGATCATCGAGAGCGCCATCGGGTAGAGGTAAATGGTGCGGATGAAGCCTTCACGCCGGATACGCTGATCCAGGAAAACCGCGAGCAGCACGCCTACCACCATGCTGATGCCGATGAACATGCCACCGAACACCGCCAGGTTTTTACTGGCCACCCACCAGCGGTCGTTGTCGAACAACCGGGCGTATTGCGCCAGCCCCACGAATTTGTAGGTCGGCAAAAAAGTCGAGTTTGTGAACGACAGAACGAACGTCCACAGGATATAGCCGTAGAAGCCCACCAGTACGATGAACATGCTGGGCGCCAGCACCAGTTTGGGTAGCCAGCGCTGCAGTGCATCGAACGGCGAGGCTTTGCTGAACACAGCAACAGAACTCATGGTGAAATCCAGTACAGAGAATATGAATTACGAACGCCACCTGTAGGAGTGAGCTTGCTCGCGGATACGTAATGTCTGATACAGCAACTTAGGCTGACACGACGCTATCGCAAGCAAGCTCACTCCTACGGGTAAACCGCGTTGTTACTTGGCAGACTTGATCGCTGCGCCCAGTTTCTTCGCCGCGTCAGCCGGATCGGCTTTCGGGTCGTTGATGTAGTTGGTCACAACGTCAAAGAACGCGCCCTGTACCGCCAGCGTGGTGGCCATGTTGTGGGCCATGCTTGGCTGCAGACCGCCGGATTTGGCATCTGCCAGGAAGTCCTTGGCAGCGGTCTGGGCACACGAGTCGAAACCGTACTTGCCCATGTCGGCGAGCATGTCGTTACGAACCGGGATCGAGCCCTTGTTGATGCTGAAGACTTTCTGGAAGTTTTCACCCAGCACGACTTTGGCGATGTCCTGCTGACCGGCAGCCGTACCGGCATCTTTCTGCTTGAACACAGCCAGTGAGTCGATGTTGTAGGTGAACGCCTTGTCGGTACCCGGGAACGCTACGCACTCGTAGTCTTTGCCGGCGACTTTCTTGGCGGCAGTCCACTCGCTCTTGGCCCAGTCGCCCATGATCTGCATGCCGGCCTTGCCATTGATGACCTTGGCAGCTTCCAGGTTCCAGTCCTGGCCTTTGCCGTCGGCATCCATGTAGGTGGCGACTTTCTTCAGTTCGGTGAGCGACTTGACCATCTCTGGACCGGTCAGCGCAGCGTTGTCGAGATCGACCAGTGCCTTCTTGTAACCGTCGGCGCCCATCACGGACAGAACAACGGCTTCAAAGACAGTGCTGTCCTGCCAAGGCTGACCACCATGGGCGAGAGGGATGAAGCCCGCAGCCTTGAGCTTGTCGCCCGCTGCGTAGAATTCTTCGAGGGTGGTAGGGGCTTTTTCGATACCGGCTTTCTTGAAGACTTCCGGGTTGATCCACAGCCAGTTCACACGGTGGATGTTGACCGGCACGGCAACGTAGTCGCCGTCGTACTTGACGGTGTCGGAGACTTTCTTGTCGAGCAGGCTGTCCCACTTCTCTTCTTTCGAGACGTTTTTCAGCACATCGGTATCAAGCAGGCCGGTAGACGCCCATTCCTGAATGTCCGGACCTTTGATCTGGGCAACACCGGGCGGGTTGCCGGCAACCGCGCGGCTTTTCAGCACGGTCATTGCAGTGGAGCCGCCGCCACCGGCAACAGCGCCGTCTTTCCAGGTGAAACCGTCTTTCTCGACTTGGGCTTTAAGCACATCGACGGCCGCTTTTTCGCCACCGGAAGTCCACCAGTGCACGACTTCAACGGTGCCTTTGGCATCAGCAGCCATGGCGCTCAGAGGGAACAACGAGGCGAGAGAAATAAGTGCAGCGAGACGGGAAATCGAATTCATATTTGACCTTTCTTGTTGTTATGCATGAGCAAGTCGTGGCGCTTGCGCTGCGTGGATTCTAACCAAGGGGCTAGAGCGGACGGTAACGAAGGGATGCGCAAATGTCACAGAGCAGTGACATTGCGCAAATGGCTCTGTCGACTGTAGTCGCGTGCTTGCTCGGGCTCATGGTAATCCACCCCGGGCATCCCTTGTTGTCTGGACAATTTTTCGCGGGCAAGCGCGCTCCTACAGCGCGGTTTCAGCACGTTGCAGTGGAGCGTCGACGTGTTGCAGAGGAGTTCCAGCGGTGTTGGAGCGGAGTGTCAGCAGAGATGGAGCGGAATTTCAGTGAGTTGCAGTGGACCGTCAGCGGGGTTTCAGCGAAGTTGGACCGAGTTTCAGCGCGTTGCAGTAGAGTGTCAGCGGAGGTGGAGCAGAGCTTCAGCGGCGGCTCACTCGACGCCGCGCGGCAGGTACAGCGTCACGCGCAAGCCGCCTTCGCGCATGTTCTGCAACGTCACTTCGCCGCCGTGGCTATGGGCAATATTCCGGGCAATTCCAAGGCCCAGGCCATAGCCCTGCTGATGCTTGCCGGCCAGCCGAAAGTGCGGCTCGAAGACCTGTTCCATTCGCTGTTCCGGCACGCCCGGACCTTCATCTTCGACGTGGAGGATGAACGCCTCGGCGTCGTCTTCGACAAACAGGTGCGCGCGGTCGCCGTACTTGATGGCGTTGTCGATGAGGTTGCCCATGCAACGGCGCAAGGCCAGCGGCTTGCCGTAAAACATCGACATCGCCTTGCCCTGCAGCGTGACACGCCCTGCCCCGTCCGGCGCCAGATAGGGTTCGATCAGGCAATGCAGCGCATGGTTGAGATCGACCGGTTCGATGTTCTCGTGAATGTCAGTGTCCTTCACGCATTGCAGCGCGCCTTTGACCAACAGCTCCAGCTCGTCCAGATCGCGGGTGAATTTGGCCTGCATCTGCTCGTCTTCGAGCAATTCGACCCGCAGTCGCAACCGGGTGATAGGCGTGCGCAAGTCATGGGAAATGGCGCTGAACAACTGGCCACGCTCGGTCAGGTAACGACTGATGCGGTCACGCATGGTGTTGAAGGCTCGGGTGACTTCCACCACCTCACTGCCGCCACCTTCGACTACCGGCTCGACGTCGGCACCCAGCGACAAATCGCGCGCGGCATGGGCCAGACGCTTCAGCGGGCCGCTTTGCCAGTGCACCAGCAGGCCGATAAAGAGCAGCAGGAACAGGCTTGTCAGTGCGATAAACCAGACCTGCTGCGACGGCAGGCCTTCAGACTCAAGCATGGTGTAGGGCTCGGGCAGCAAAGACGCGATGTACAGCCATTCTCCCGGTGACAGCTCGATCTGCGTCACCAGCACAGGGGGGTTCACGGGTTCGAGGGTAAGCGCGTAATGAGCCCACGACCGTGGCAGCTCGTCGAGTCTCAGGCCGCTGTTGAAAATACGCAGGTCTTCAGGCCGCACGAATCTGACGAGGATATCCGGGTCGGCGCCCAGGTTCTGCCGCAGGACCTGCCCTACCACATCGATCACTGCGGTCTTGCGAGCGGTGGGTTCGAGCACCTGCATTTCCAGGGGCCGATCGTTGAGCGAGACGAAGAAGCGGGTGCCGCCCATGCTGCGAAGCTGATCAAGCACCAGCGGGCGGAAGGCAACGGGCAGCGAGCGGAAGTAACTGACACTGGCAGCCATGGAGAACCCCAGGCTGCGCGCACTGGTGACCAGGCCTTCCATCTGCGTGGCGCGTAACTGCGACAGCCAGATCAGGCTGGACAGCGTCTGCGCCATCAGCACGGCAAGCAAGGTCAGCAACAACATGCGCCCCAGCAAGGAACGCGGTACCGGCAAACGGCGCTTCTTGTCGGTCACGATCAAGGGTTAATAACCGTTACCGGCTTGCGGCAGCACATTGGCTGCCAACAGATAACCGCTGCCTCGTACGGTACGGATCAGTCGCGGCGCCTTGCCAGTGTCTCGCAACCGCTGACGCAGCCGACTGACGGCCATGTCCACGATGCGCTCCAGCGGCATCAGCTCGCGGCCGCGGGTCGCATTGCCGATAGTGTCGCGATCAAGGATTTGCTGGGGGTTGTCGAGGAAGAGCTTGAGCAGCGCAAAGTCGGCGCCGGACAGAATCACTTCTTCACCATCGTTGTGAAACAGCCGATGACTGACCATGTCCAGCCGCCACTCATCGAACACCAGGACTTCGCCGCCGCTGCGTTCCTGACCGAACTGGGCGCGACGCAACAAGGCCTTGATGCGAGCCTGGAGTTCACGCGGGCTGAAGGGTTTGGCCATGTAGTCATCAGCGCCCAGTTCCAGACCTATGACGCGGTCAGCCTCGTCAGAACTGGCGGTGAGCATGATGATGGGTATGTGCGGCTGGCGCGGGTGCTGCCTGACCCAGCGACACAGGCTGAAGCCGTCTTCATCGGGCAGCATGACATCGAGGATCAGCAGGTCGCTCGCTTCCTCGTTGAATGCCTGACGGAACTCGGCGCCATCGCCGACCGTGCGCACCTGAAAGCCGGAGCGGCTCAGATAGGCTTGCAGCAACTCGCGAATCTCCTGGTCATCGTCGACCACCAGAATCGATTTACTGACAGCGTTCACGTAGGTCGTCCTTGTGGGCAATGGTTGGGTAAAGCAGTCGCAAGCCTCAAAATTACAAGCTTCAAGCTCAAAGCTCAAAGCTCAAAGCTCACAGCCAGACGTGCGCGGTCTTAGCTTGCAGCTTGGAGCTTGCCGCTTGCCGCTTGCCGCTAGCGACTCGTCGCGAATTGATCCAGCGCCACGCCGGCACCCGTCAGGCCGGGATATTCGGCCGTCACCAGCCAGACCGGCACGTCCTTGAAGTAATCCTTCATCAAGCCCTTTTCGGCGAAAGCCTTGTTGAAGCCGCTTTGCATGAAGAAATCAACAAACCGCGGGATCACGCCACCGGCAATATACACGCCGCCGCGCCCGCCCACAGTCAGAACATTGTTGCCTGCCACGCGACCGAGGAATACACAGAACTGCTCAAGGACCGCGCTGGCAACCGGATCGCCCTTGAGGGCCGCCGACGTAATGGCCGCCGGCGATTTGAGTTCGGGCTCGATATTATCCAGCCCGCAGCTCACCTGATAAAGCAGCAACAGACCGGCGCCGCTCAGGATGGTCTCGGCGCTGACGTGTTCATGTGTGGCCATCAGACGCATCCAAAGCATCGCTTCGCGCGGCGTGCCGATGGGCAGATCCACATGGCCGCCCTCGCCGGGCACCGCAGACCAACGCGCCTCGCCGGTGCGGATCAACGTGCCGACGCCCAGGCCGGTGCCAGGCCCGATGACCACGCGGGCGCCCTGCGGATCACCCTTGCCATGGCGAATGGTCAGGTACTCGTCATCTTTCAGACGGGTCATGCCCAACGCCATGGCAGTGAAGTCGTTGACCATCAACAGGTGGTCGATTTTCAATTCGGCACAAAACGCCTGCCGATTGATCGTCCAATGGCTGTTGGTGAAGTGAAACTCGTCGCCGATCACCGGCCCCGCCACGGCCAGACAAATGGACGTGACATCGCCGCGCTGCAATTCCAGATCTTGTAAATAGACCAACAGGGCCTTCTCGGGACTGGCGTAATCGGCCGTCGCGAACACCCTGATCGAGTGCAACTGGTCATCTTCCCAAATGGCGAAACGCGCATTTGTGCCGCCGATATCACCCACCATCGCCAATGTCACTTGAGCGTCTCCAGATTCGAAGTAAAGGCGCTGGCGCCCTTCTCTGCCGAGCTGAAGGCCATGCGCATGAAGCCGAACAGTTCACGCCCGCTGCCCACATTGTGTGACAGGCGGCCGATCGCCGGCTCTCTGGCGGCCAATTCTGCCGGTTCGATCAGAAGTTGCAACGTTCCTTTTACGCCATCGACACGAATGAGATCCCCATCACGCACCAACGCCAGCGGTCCGCCGTCCGACGCTTCGGGGCACACGTGAATCGCGGCGGGGATTTTCCCCGAGGCACCGGACATTCGGCCGTCGGTAATGAGCGCCACTTTGAAGCCTCGATCCTGCAATACGCCAAGGAACGGCGTCATTTTGTGCAGCTCGGGCATGCCGTTGGAACGGGGGCCCTGAAAACGCATCACCGCGACAAAATCGCATTCCAGTTCACCGGCCTTGAAGGCGTCAGCGAGATCCTGCTGGTCCTCGAACACCTTGGCGGGCGCTTCGACGATCTGATGTTCCAGGGCAACGGCGGAGACCTTCATCACGCCGCGGCCCAGGTTGCCTTCCATGACCCGCAGGCCGCCCTCGGCAGAAAAGGGCCGCGCGATGGGGCGCAGAACGTTTTCGTCCAGGCTCTCGATCGGGCCGTCACGCCATACCAGCTTGCCCTCTTCCAGAAAAGGCTCCTGGGTGTAACGGCGCAGGCCGCGACCGACCACGGTGTTGACGTCTTCATGCATCAGGCCTGCATCAAGCAGCTCACGGATGAGGAACGACATGCCGCCTGCGGCCTGGAAGTGATTGATGTCAGCCTTGCCGTTCGGGTAGACGTGCGAAAGGGTCGGCACGACTTCCGACAGGTCAGCCATGTCCTGCCACGTCAGTTGAATGCCCGCGCACTGGGCAATCGCCGGCATGTGCAGCGTGTGGTTGGTGGAACCGCCGGTCGCGTGCAGGGCAACAATCGAGTTGACCAGCGAACGCTCGTCCACAATCTCTCCCAGAGGGATGAAGTCGCCGCTTTGTTTGGTCAGGCGCGTGACTTGGAACGCCGCCTCGCGGGTCAGGGCATCGCGCAGCGGCGTGTAGGGATTGACGAAAGAGGCACCCGGAAGATGCAGCCCCATGACCTCCATCAGCAACTGGTTGGTGTTCGCCGTGCCGTAAAAGGTGCAGGTACCCGGGCCGTGATAGGACTTCATCTCAGAGTCCAGCA
Source organism: Pseudomonas sp. ME-P-057 (assembly GCF_030208975.1). Taxonomy (NCBI): domain Bacteria; kingdom Pseudomonadati; phylum Pseudomonadota; class Gammaproteobacteria; order Pseudomonadales; family Pseudomonadaceae; genus Pseudomonas; species Pseudomonas sp. ME-P-057. Next base: position 74,571 of record NZ_JARVSX010000023.1, on the reverse strand, counting down.
GCTCTTCGCGGGTCGCTTTGCCTTCGGCGTAACGCTGACGCACGTCGGCTTTCTCCTTGTTGGAGATGCCCGACACCATCGGCCCGCCCGGCACAAAAATGGTCGGCAGATGACCGAAGCGCAGCGACCCCATCAGCAGGCCGGGCACAATCTTGTCGCAGATGCCCAGCATCAGCGCACCGTCGAACATGTTGTGGGAAAGCGCCACTGCCGTTGCCATCGCAATGACTTCTCGACTGGCGATACTCAGCTCCATGCCCGGCTCGCCCTGGGTGACGCCGTCACACATAGCCGGAACGCCACCGGCAAACTGGCCAACCGAGCCTATTTCGCGCAGCGCCTTTTTGATCTGTTCGGGAAAATGTTCGTACGGCTGATGCGCCGAGAGCATGTCGTTGTAGGAGGACACGATGGCGATGTTGGCCGCGTTCATCATGCGCAGGCTGTTCTTGTCTTCGGGACCACATGCCGCCACGCCGTGGGCGAAGTTGGCACATTGCAATTTGCCGCGCATCGGCCCGTCGCTCGCCGCACCCCGGATCAATTGCAGGTAGCGTTGACGGGTTTCACGGCTGCGTTCAATCAGCCGTTCGGTTACCTCAAGGACGCGGGGATGCATGTCATGAACTCCAGGCTAGCGGATGTGGTCACCCGTTCAGGCGCTTTCACACGGCGGCGATCATCGCGAGGCTCAGACACGAGCGTCGGCAAGCGCTTGATTTTCAGCCAGTTGTGACGGCTAGACGAGTTTCTATTTGTAGATAAACCAAAATACTGCCACTAAAAGGGGTTGTTTTCTATTTTTATGAGAATAATCTTGTAATTCCAACAACAAATTCTTGAGGACGGGTGTATGACTCTCCGCATCGCAATCAATGGCTTTGGCCGCATCGGCCGCAACGTCCTACGCGCACTCTATACCCAAGGCTACCGTCAAGACCTGCAAGTCGTCGCCATCAACGATCTGGGCGACAGCGAGATCAACGCCCATCTTCTGAAATTCGACACCGTGCACGGCCCCTTCCATGGCACCGTCGAGCACGATGACCAGAGCTTGACTGTCAATGGTGACCGCATCGCCGTCAGCGCCATTCGCAACCCTGCTGAGCTGCCATGGAAATCCCTGGACATCGACGTGGTGTTTGAATGCACCGGCCTGTTCACGGATCGCAACAAAGCGGCGGCGCATATCACTGCCGGAGCCAGAAAAGTCATCATCTCGGCCCCGGCCAAAGGCGCCGACGCGACCATCGTCTACGGCGTTAACCATGACGTGCTGCGTCAGTCGCATCAGGTCATCTCCAATGCGTCATGCACCACCAACTGCCTGGCCCCGGTCGCACAAGTGCTGAACCGTGAACTGGGCATCGAAAGTGGTTTGATGACCACCATCCATGCCTACACCAACGACCAGAACCTGATCGACGTTTACCACACCGACCCGTACCGGGCGCGCTCGGCCACCCAGTCGATGATTCCGAGCAAGACAGGCGCTGCCGAAGCCGTTGGCCTGGTATTGCCGGAACTGGCGGGCAAGCTGACCGGTATGGCGGTTCGCGTGCCGGTGATCAACGTGTCACTGGTCGACCTGACGATTCAGCTCAAGCGCGATGCGACGGCTGAAGAGGTGAACGCGATCATGAAAGAGGCCGCGCAGCACTCGAAAATCCTCGGCTACAACACCCTGCCGCTGGTCTCCCATGATTTCAATCACAACCCGCTGTCGTCCATCTTCGATGCCAACCACACCAAGGTCAGCGGTCGCCTGCTGAAAGTATTGGCCTGGTATGACAACGAATGGGGTTTCTCCAACCGCATGCTCGACAACTGCCTTGCGCTGATGAATGCCGAGTAAGCAAGTGATGCCTGTTCCGCAGGGCAGCGCCTGGTCGTGATGTCGATGTCTAAACCGCTGTACGTCAGCGGTTTAGGCCGATTCATCACGCGACAGCGTATTGTTCTATTGAGGGCCGACAGCGAACTCCCGGCGCTTACAATTCTTACCGACCACGGCCTTGACCTGACCTACAGATGAGAAGCATTATCATCTGCTAACTTTTGGTCGAGCGCTTCCGTGACTCAGTCGCATTTCAATACTGTTTTCCTGGCCCGCCGAACCATTCTGCTGCGCACCCTTCAGCGCATGGTCCGCAGCCACACGACTGCCGAAGATCTGCTCCAGGAAACCTATCTGCGTGTGGCTCGCGCGCTGGCCGAGCGCGCAATCGAGCACCTCGAACCCTTCGTATTTCAAACGGCGCGTAACCTGGCGCTGGATTTTCTGCGTACCCAGCGCATTCATGCCCGAACCCTGGTCGACGATGCACCGGTGAGCGACATCCATAACGTGGTTGCTCCAAATGGCGCTCTGGAGGACGCGGCCCACGCCAACCGCTTGCTCGAAGGCCTCAACGCGAGCCTGGAAACCCTCACGCCAAGGCAACAAAGCATCTTCACGCTGAGTCGGCTCCACGGCGCGAGCTATCTGGAGATTGCAGAGCAGTTGGGCGTTTCCACCAGCACCGTGCAGAAAGAACTCAAGCTGGTCATGGCGCTTTGTCTCAGTGTGGCCGCGCGTCTGGATCACTGATCCCGCCGTCAAAATCGTCAGCCGGCCCTGTGTTGCTGACGCTACACTGCCGCCAAAATCGTCGCCCCGAGGACGCTTCTTGAAGCCACCACAATCAAACCGCCACCCTCAGGCCGAAGCCTCTCACCCTGCCGAGGCGATGGATCAGGCGCTGACCTGGCTGATAGAGCTGGAGGTCGCCGATGCCGAGCAGCACGAGCTTTTTGAAGCTTGGCTCGACGCAGATCCGGCAAATCGTGATGCCTTTACAGAAGCCAGGGCGGTGTGGCATTCGCAGCCGGTGCTCGACGCCGCGAAGATGCTATCTGCTCCTGAAAAATCAGGCGTGCCGGCACGCAGTCGCAAGACTTGGCTGCCTGTGGCGACGGCCGCGTTGGTACTCCTCGGCGTGTTCTTGTTCAGCGACCTGCCCTTGCGCGTTCGGGCCGATCATCTGACGGTCGCAGGCGAACGGCAGCACTTGGCGCTCACAAACGGTTCGAAGGTGCTACTCAATACCCAATCGGCGTTATCCAGCGCACCTGGCAACGGCGTTCTGCTGGCGCGCCTGCTGCAAGGCGAAGCGTTTTTCGACGTGCCTGACAGCAAGAGCATGCCGCTGGAAGTGCAAGCCGGCCCTGCACGTATGCACGGAGCAGGCACAGCATTTGCCGTGCGCTATCTGGATGGCGTGGCGCAGATTCAAGTCCAGCGCGGCGACGTACGGGTGCAGGCGATGCGCGGCGATGCCGACGTAAATCTGGTTGCCGGAGACAGCCTTCGCGTCGGCCCCGAAGGTTTCGGGTTGCCGGAGAAGGCCGACCAACGCAAAAGCCTGGCGTGGGTGCAGGGCCGGCTAATCGTCGAAAACTGCCCGCTGGCCGAGGTGCTGACCGAGTTGCGACGCTATTACCCCGGCTGGATCATCAACACCAACCGTTCGCTCGACCGGGTAACCGTGACCGGTAATTACCGGTTGGACAGCCCTCTGGACATCGTTCGCTCACTGGCGCATATCACTTCCGCCCACCTGCACGAGCTTCCGGCACTGGTGATTCTGAACTGAGCAAAACTATTTTTACGCGATAGCGACCCGCCGTACGTCTAGTCATAGCCAATGCAACTGATTCTTATTTGAATCATTTCGCAACACCTAAGACGACCCGCACGCCAGGGAGCGCTATACATGCTGTCCACGTTCAATGCCACCCCACCCGTCTCAACCAGACCCGCTCGCCATCTCGGACTTTCGCTGCTGACGCTGGCTATTTTCAGCGCGGTGATGCACACCCCAAACATCGTCGCCGCCGAGCAACTGGAGCGCGTGGCGGGCAGCTATTCATTTGCGATCAAGCAACAGCCCCTGGCCTCTGCGCTGAACGAGTTCAGCCAGACCACCGGTTGGCAAGTGGGGCTATCGGCGGAGTTGGCAGACAACATCACCTCGCCCCCCGTCAGCGGCACCCTTTCCCCGAAGCAGGCGCTTGAACGCTTACTGGCCGGCAGCCACCTGAATTACCGGAACCTGAGTGCCGACAGCGTGGTTTTGGAGCCGCGTGCGGATGGCGCGCTGGCACTGGCGCAAATCACGGTCAGCGCCACCCGTCAGGCGCAATCGGTCGATTCGGTGCCCAGTACGGTGACGGTGCAGGACCGTACGGCGCTGGATCGGCGAAACGTCAATACGATCCGTGATCTGGCACGCGACGAGCCTGGCGTTTCCGTGGGCGGCGCCGGCCAGCGAGCAGGCACCAGCGGTTACAACATTCGCGGCATCGACGGGGACCGAATCCTGACTCAGGTGGACGGCGTAGAAGTGCCGGACAACTTTTTCCAGGGCCCGTTTGCCAACACCCATCGCAACTACGTGGACCCGGAGGTCATCAAGCGCGTCGAGATCCTGCGCGGCCCTGCATCGGCGCTGTACGGAAGCAGCGCCATTGGCGGTGCTGTGAGCTATTACACGCTTGATCCGGAGGACATCATCAAGCCGGGCAACGATGTTGGCGCTCGCCTGAAAACCGGTTACAGCTCGGCGGATAACAGCTGGCTGAATTCGTCCACGGTGGCCGGACGCGCGGGCGATTTTGATGCGTTGCTGCACGTCAGTCAGCGTAACGGACGGGAGACCGAGTCATACGGCGAGCATGGCGGCACCGGGCTGGCGCGCACCGCGGCCAACCCCGAGGACGCCCGCGCAACCAATGTGCTGGGCAAGCTGGGCTGGAACTACGGCGACACCGACCGCCTTGCTTTCACCTACGAGAAGTACAAGGACGATACCCACACGGATCAGAAAAGCGTCGTGGGCGGGCCTTTCGGCGGTGGTAGAGCCATGGGCATGTACCGAAGCCGCGAGGGCAACGACGTCGTCACCCGCGAACGTTTCTGGCTGGAGAACAGCTTCGTCCTGGACACGCTGTTGGCCGACAACGCCCGGTGGAGCCTGAATTACCAGATCGCCAAGACTGATCAAACTACGCTGGAGAGATATTTACCCAGCAACCCACGGACCGGTTCGGTTCTGCGCGATGTCTGGCGAACCCGAGACACGCGCTACAAGGAGCGTCAGTGGATCCTCGACGCGCAGCTGGATAAGGCGTTCGACATCGGCGACACCCAACACCTGCTGACTTACGGAACCACCCTCAAGCAGCAGAAAGTGACGGGCGAGCGCAGCGGCGCCGGCACCTGCGCGGCTGTGGCGGGTTCATGCACTGTCATCGGCTCGCCGTCAGCGGCCGATCGCCTGAACAGGACCAACGATTTCCCGAACCCGACCATCACCACCTACGCCCTGTTCGCTCAGGATGAAATCAAATGGGGCGACTGGACATTCATGCCTGGCGCGCGTTACGACTACACCGCCCTCGACCCGCACGCCACAGATGAGTTTCTTCAGCCCTTCAAGTTGACCAGCAAGGACCAATTCGACGACAGCACCAAAAAATGGCATCGCCTGTCGCCCAAACTGGGGCTGACCTATGCCCTTTCCGATGCCTACACCTGGTACGGCCAGTACGCCGAAGGCTTCCGCACGCCGAGCGCCAAAGCGCTGTATGGCCGGTTTGAGAACACAGCGGCGGGTTATCTCGTGGCGCCCAACCCCGACCTCGAACCGGAGAAGAGCAACAGCTACGAAACCGGCCTGCGCGGGCATTTCGACGAAGGCACGTTTGATCTCGCCGTGTTCTACAACAAGTACCGCAATTTCATAAATGAGGACGCGATCATCCCGGCGACGTCTACCTCGATGACGTTCCAGTCCAACAACATCAAGCACGCCACGATCAAGGGGGTCGAGCTCAAGGGTCGCCTGAACCTGGACAGCTTCGGCGCGCCTGCAGGCGTCTATACCCGGGGCTCGCTGGCATACCTGTACGGCCGTAACGACGACACAGGCCAGCCGATCAACAGCATCAATCCACTGACCGGTGTGTTTGGCCTGGGTTATGACCAAGGCAGTTACGGGGGCCTGCTGAACTGGACGCTGGTGAAACGCAAAACGCGGGTGGACAGCAGCAATTACCACGCCCCGGATGGGTCAACCCCGTTCAAGACGCCGGGCTTCGGCCTCGTCGACCTCACCGGCTATTACAACGTCACCCAGGACGTCACGGTCAGTGGCGGTCTGTACAACCTTGCGGACAAAAAATATTGGCAGTGGGATGACGTTCGCGGCTACGACAGCACCGGCGAAGCGGGCGCCACTGCCCCTGCCAATCTTGATCGCCTGACGCAGCCAGGCCGCAACTTCGCCGTCAATGTGGTGTGGGCCATCTGATCGTCCCCGGTCGTCGGAGCGGTTTTTTTACGCTCCGACGACGCTCGTTCGTCTCGTCCACAAGCGCCCCGCCCACAAGGAAGAACGCATGACCACCGAAGCCATTCGCCGCTCGCAACGACTCAACCAAATCACCGACGCGCCTCATGAACAACTGGACAAGGCCGTCAGAGCCCACGCGCCGTTTGAAACGCTGGCGAGCTATTGCCGATTCCTCACTGCTCAGTATCTGTTTCAGGCAGAGCTGAAAACCTTGTACACCCAGCCGTTGTTGATCGAGCTGATGACCGACCTCCCCGAGCGCTGTCGCGCCGAACAGGCGAAAGCGGACCTGCAAGACCTCAAGGCCTCCATTCCCGATCCGGTCACTGGCGGCGTCGATGCACCGAGCCTTGCGGAAGCCCTCGGCTGGCTGTTCGTTTCGGAAGGCTCGAAGCTGGGTGCAGCATTTCTGATCAAGCGTGCCGTGGCGCTGAACCTGAGCGACACATTCGGGGCGCGGCATCTGGGCGAACCCGCAGGAGGTCGGGCGGAGGGATGGAAACGTTTTGTCAGGATGATTGACGACCTGCCGCTGACCCCCGAACAGGAACATGAAATCGACCGGGGCGCGGTGGCGGCCTTCGAGCGTTTCAACGCGCTGCTGCAGCACGTCTATGCTCCGACCGCTGAAACCGAACCCGCCTGACACCGGGCCTTTTGCGTTCGGCACTGATAAGCTGAGCGCCTTTGCGGGACCTCAAAGCCCCGCAACACCTGCTTACTTTGCATTACCGAGACCATGACCAGTATTCCACCCGGCAGCAAACTGTCCCGCATCCTGTTTGGCATCCTCGCTTACGTCAGCCTGACGATCGGCATCGTCGCGATTTTCATCCCGGGCCTGCCCACCACCGAGTTCATCCTGCTGGCAGCATGGGCCGCCACTCGAAGCTCGCCGCGCTTGAGTGCCTGGCTTGAAAACCATCGTGTGTTCGGCCCGATGCTGAGTAATTGGCGCAACGGCAAAATGATCGCCCGCAAAGCCAAGATCAGCGCGACGGTGACGATGCTGCTCTGCGCGGCCATGATGCTGGTGCTGCTAAAACACAACTGGTGGATCTACTTCGCGGTGGCCGGCATGGTGCTGGTCAACGTGTGGATATGGTCGCGGCCGGAACCATCGCGGCTCCAGCCGGAAAGTAAAGTGTAGAACCGGCTTCAGCCGGGAATAGGCAGGTTGAATACCCTCAGTTCCGGGGCTTGAGTCTGACACCTTCCCCGGCTAAAGCCGGTCCCACAAACCTCGCGCCGCAGGTGAACCCGGGGAAGGCATGGGGGTCTGTCCTCATACTGCCCACCGCTTTCACGGAGCCACTGCCATGTTCGAGCCAGGTCATCTGCATATCACCCGCGCGGCCCTGCAACCCGACGAGGTCGGCTACGATCTTCACATTCGCTATCAGGTCAGCGAGACAGACTCAGGTCCGGGCATGCAGTTCACCCTTGAAGGCGACGTCAACGGCCAGGCGGTCAGTGAGACCTTTGACCTGCCCAAGGACAAGGCCTACAACTTCGCCAGCGAGGCGTCTCGCCGCCTCGAAAAGCATGGCCTGCCAAAAACCACCGACCTGCACGCGATGCACGGCGAGTACGACCAGATGTTCGAGGACATCCGCCACAAGCTCGGCATGAAATCCGGTGATCCGGTCAAACCAGAGCATCTGCAGTAACCTGCCCCGGCTGGCAAAGTGACTTTGGGGCCGCGATTGGTGCGGGGATTACTGGCATAATCGCCGCCCTCATTCCCGCGAATCTTTTCCCTGCTCATGCGTATTCACGTTACGTTCATTGACCGCGTCGGCATCACTCAAGAGGTGCTGGCCATCCTCGGCGCGCGCAACCTGAACCTCGACGCCGTGGAGATGGTGCCGCCCAACGTCTACATCGACGCCCCCACGTTGAGCCATGAGGTGCTCGAAGAACTCAAGGATCGGCTGTTTAGGGTGCGCGGTGTCGAAGCCATTACCGTGGTCGATATTCTGCCTGGGCAGCGCCGACATCTGCAGCTCGACGCCCTGCTCGCAGCGATGACCGACCCGGTGCTCGCACTGGACAGTGCCGGCCACGTGTTGCTGGCCAACCCCGCACTGGTCGCACTGTGTGGCCGCGAACCCACTGGCGAGCCCGTCGGTGAACTGTTTTCTGATACGGGCCTGCAGTCGGCGCTGCTGGAAAATGGCTTTCGTCTGCCGCTGCGCGAGGTCACGCTCAATGGCGAGGCCCTGCTGCTGGACGCGACCCCCATCACTGACGCGGGCGCGTTGCTCACCCTCTATCTGCCCAGCCGAATCGGCGAACGCCTATCGGCGCTGCATCACGATCACGCTGAAGGCTTTGACGCACTGCTGGGCGATTCGGCGCCAATCCGAACCCTCAAGGCACGTGCACAACGGGTCGCAGCATTGGATGCGCCGCTTTTGATCCAGGGTGAAACCGGCACCGGTAAAGAGCTGGTTGCACGCGCCTGCCATGCGGTCAGTGCTCGCAACGGAGCGCCTTTTCTTGCGCTGAACTGCGCAGCGCTGCCGGAAAATCTCGCCGAAAGCGAACTGTTTGGCTATGCCCCCGGCGCATTCACCGGCGCCCAGCGAGGCGGCAAGCCGGGCCTGATGGAGCTCGCCAACAAGGGCACGGTGTTTCTCGACGAGATCGGTGAAATGTCGCCTTACCTTCAGGCAAAGTTGCTGCGCTTCCTCAATGACGGCAGTTTTCGGCGGGTCGGCGGCGACAAGGAAGTGCAGGTCAATGTGCGCATTCTCAGCGCCACGCACCGTGACCTGGAGAAGATGGTCGCCGAGGGCACCTTTCGCGAAGACCTGTTTTATCGCCTCAATGTGCTGAACCTTGAAGTGCCTCCTTTACGCGAGCGTGGCCAGGACATTCTGATGCTGGCGCGCTATTTCATGGAGCAGGCCTGCGCGCAGATCCAGCGCCCCGTCTGCCGCCTGGCACCTGCTACCTACCCTGCCCTGCTTGGAAATCGCTGGCCGGGCAATGTTCGGCAGCTGCAAAACGTTATCTTCCGCGCCGCAGCGATCAGCGATAGCTCACTAGTGGACATCGGTGACCTCGACATCGCCGGCACGTCTGTGGCCAAAGGCGTCGAGGGCGAAGTCGAAAGCCTTGAGGCAGCGGTCGAGCAGTTTGAGAAAACGCTGCTTGAGAAGCTGTACAGCCAATACCCCTCTACCCGCCAACTGGCGGTGCGGTTGCAGACATCCCACACCGCGATCGCTCATCGCCTGCGAAAATACGGTATTTCCGGCAAAGGTTAGGACGCAGGCATCATGTGTGCTGCCCAGGCCTCCCCGACATCTCAATCCGCGCGGCAGTCGATGCAAACCTGTAGGAGCCGGCTTACTGGCGAATCGGTCGTGCCAAATACCTAGGTGATAGCGATCAGAATGCGTTCGCCAGCAAGCCGGCTCCTACAATCGGCGGTCAGCGGTCAGCGGTCAGCGGTCAGCGGTCAGGGGTCAGAGATTAGCAAACCTTGTTGGCACGATATCGAAACAGCGTAACGAATTCATTCCGTCACGGCTAAGCTAGCACGCGCAGGGCCGGAATTTAGCTAATCGCTTAAACACACCTCTCCCATGTAATGTTTTCGTTCCAGTGCCTTGCAAGCTGGCAATCAGCGGGATCGCTGCAGCCCCCTGTTCGCTGGAGCTTCCCCACCTTGGCCGCAAACTTGCTATGCACTCCCCCATCACGCTCGGGCATAACGGGCGATTTACCATCTGGGGAGATTTCATGAGCGAGTTGCGTTTTACCGAAGACCACGAGTGGCTGCGCGCCGAAACCGACGGCAGCGTTACGGTCGGCATCACCGCATTCGCGCAGGACGCGTTGGGCGATGTGGTTTTCGTGCAACTGCCGGAGCTGCAGTCCTACGATAAAGGTGCAGAAGCGGCGACCGTCGAGTCGGTTAAAGCAGCCAGCGGCGTCTACATGCCGCTCGATGGCGAGATCGTGGAAACCAACCCCGCACTGGATGCCAGCCCTGAACTGGTCAACGAAGACCCGCTGGGCCAAGGCTGGTTCTTCCGCTTTATTCCCTCCAATCCCGATGCAGTCGGCCAGTTGCTGACTCAAGACGCCTATGATCGTCTGATCAAAGCCAACGCCGAAGCCTGAGGAGCGCGCAATGACTGACCGTACCGAATTGAGCACCGCCAACGAGTTCATCGCCCGCCACATCGGCCCGCGCGCCGCTGACGAAAAGGCCATGCTGACCACGCTGGGCTACGACTCCATTGACGCGCTGACCGCCAGCGTCATTCCTGAATCCATCAAAGGCACCAGCGTGCTAGGCCTGTCCGCCGGCCAGAGCGAGGCCGATGCACTGGCTGATATCAAAGCCATTGCCGCCAAGAACAAGCTGTTCAAAACCTACATTGGCCAGGGTTACTACAACACCCACACGCCGGCACCGATCCTGCGCAACCTGCTGGAAAATCCGGCGTGGTACACCGCTTACACGCCCTATCAGCCAGAGATCTCCCAAGGTCGCCTTGAGTCGCTGCTGAATTTCCAGACGCTGATCAGCGACCTCACCGGCCTGCCGATCGCCAATGCCTCGCTGCTTGACGAAGCCACTGCCGCCGCTGAAGCGATGACCTTCTGCAAACGCCTGAGCAAGAACAAAAGCAGCAATAAATTCTTTGCCTCCGCTCACTGCCACCCGCAAACCCTCGACGTGCTGCAAACCCGCGCCGAGCCGCTGGGCATTGAGGTGGTCGTCGCAGACGAATTGCAACTGACCGACGTCAGCGAGTTCTTCGGCGCGCTGCTGCAATACCCTGCCAGTAATGGCGACGTGTTCGACTACCGCGAGCTGGTCGAGCGCTTCCATGCCGCCAATGCCCTGGTGGCCGTGGCAGCCGACCTGCTGGCCCTGACCCTGCTCACCCCGCCCGGCGAGTTCGGTGCAGACGTCGCGATTGGCAGCGCGCAGCGCTTCGGTGTGCCGTTGGGTTTCGGCGGCCCGCACGCCGCGTACTTCTCCACCCGCGACGCCTACAAGCGCGACATGCCTGGCCGGCTGGTCGGTGTGTCCATCGACCGCTTCGGCAAGACCGCCCTGCGTCTGGCCATGCAGACCCGCGAGCAACACATCCGTCGCGAGAAGGCCACCAGCAATATCTGCACCGCGCAGGTTCTGCTCGCCAACATCGCCAGCATGTACGCCGTGTACCACGGCCCGCGCGGCCTGACCCGCATCGCCAACCGCGTGCATCATCTGACCGCAATCCTGGCCAAGGGCCTGAGCCAATTGGGCGTAAACGCCGAGCAGTCGTTCTTCTTCGACAGCATCACCCTGAACACCGGCGCCAGCACGGCTGACCTGCATGCCAAGGCCCGCGCACAGGAAATCAATTTGCGTGAGGTAGACGGCCAGCGCCTGGGTGTCTCGCTGGACGAAACCACGAAGCAAGCCGACGTCGAAGTGCTGTGGTCCCTGTTCGCTGCTGAAGGCCAGGCTCTGCCGGACTTCGCCGCGCTGGCAGACAGCGTCGAAGCACGCTTGCCTGCCGAGCTGAAACGCCAATCGGCGATTCTCAGCCACCCGGTATTCAACCGCTATCACTCCGAAACCGAGCTGATGCGCTACCTGCGTCGCCTGGCGGACAAGGACCTGGCACTGGACCGCACGATGATCCCGCTGGGGTCGTGCACCATGAAGCTCAACGCCGCCAGCGAAATGATTCCGGTCACCTGGGCAGAATTCGGCAATCTCCATCCGTTTGCCCCTGCCGAGCAAAGTGCGGGTTATCAGCAGCTGACCGACGAACTGGAGGCCATGCTCTGCGCCGCCACCGGTTACGACGCGATCTCCCTGCAGCCAAACGCCGGCTCCCAGGGCGAATATGCGGGTCTGCTGGCGATTCGTGCCTATCACCAGAGCCGTGGCGATGAGCGTCGCGATATCTGCCTGATCCCCTCGTCGGCCCACGGTACCAACCCAGCAACCGCCAACATGGCGGGCATGCGTGTGGTGGTAACGGCGTGTGACGCACGCGGCAACGTCGACATTGAGGATCTGCGCGCCAAGGCCATCGAGCACCGCGAGCACCTCGCGGCACTGATGATCACCTACCCGTCCACCCACGGTGTGTTCGAAGAAGGTATCCGCGAAATCTGCGGCATCATTCACGACAACGGCGGCCAGGTGTATATCGACGGCGCCAACATGAATGCCATGGTCGGCCTGTGCGCTCCGGGTAAGTTCGGCGGCGACGTGTCCCACCTCAACCTGCACAAAACTTTTTGCATCCCCCACGGCGGTGGCGGCCCGGGCGTTGGCCCGATTGGCGTGAAATCCCACCTGGCGCCGTTCATGCCGGGTCACGCACGTATGGAGCGCAAGGAGGGTGCGGTCTGTGCAGCCCCGTTCGGCAGCGCGAGCATCTTGCCGATCACCTGGATGTACATCCGCATGATGGGCGGCGAAGGTCTCAAGCGCGCTTCGCAGCTGGCGATTCTCAACGCCAACTACATCTCCCGTCGCCTGGAAGAGCACTACCCCGTGCTTTACACCGGCAGCAACGGCCTGGTCGCGCACGAATGCATCCTCGACCTGCGCCCGCTGAAGGAAACCAGTGGCATTAGCGTGGATGACGTCGCCAAACGCCTGATCGACTTCGGCTTCCACGCGCCGACCATGTCCTTCCCGGTTGCCGGCACGTTGATGATCGAGCCGACCGAGAGCGAATCCAAAGAGGAACTGGACCGCTTCTGTGACGCGATGATCAAGATTCGCGAAGAAATCCGCGCGGTGGAAAGCGGTGCTCTGGACAAGGACGACAACCCGCTGAAAAACGCACCGCACACCGCTGCTGAACTGGTGGGCGAATGGAGCCATCCGTACAGCCGCGAGCAGGCCGTATACCCGGTCGCCTCGTTGATCGAAAGCAAATACTGGCCGCCGGTCGGTCGCGTCGACAACGTGTTCGGCGACCGCAACCTGGTTTGCGCCTGCCCGTCGATCGAAGACTACGCTTAACCCAGCCACGAGCTTCAAGCCGCAAGCTACAAGTGAAAGCCGGTCAGCTTTTACTTGCGGCTTGCAGCTTGCTGCTTGTTACGGCTTCACTTCCCGGAACCCCATCATGTCCCTGAGCGTGTTTGACCTGTTCAAGATCGGCATTGGACCGTCCAGTTCCCACACCGTTGGCCCCATGCGGGCTGCGGCGCGCTTCGTCGAGGGCTTGCAGCGCGACGCCCTGCTCGAGACCATCGTCTGCGTAAAGGTCGAGCTTTACGGCTCTCTCGGCGCCACCGGCAAGGGCCACGGCAGCGACAAGGCGGTCTTGCTCGGCCTGGAGGGCGAGCATCCTGACACCGTCGACACCGAAACCGTAGCAGCACGCCTGCAACACATCCGCAGTAACGAACGCCTGAATCTGCTGGGCAAGCACAGCATCGAGTTCATCGAAAAACATCACCTGGCGATGATTCGCAAGCCGTTGGCCTACCATCCGAACGGCATGATCTTCCGTGCCTTCGATGCCTCGGGTCTGCAAGTGCGCAGCCGCGAGTACTACTCGGTCGGCGGCGGCTTTGTCGTGGATGAGGATGCTGCAGGCGCCGACCGTATCGTCGAAGACCAGACGCAGCTGCTTTACCCTTTCAAGACTGCCAGAGACTTGATGGCGCATTGCACGGCGAGCGGCCTTTCCATCAGCCAGGTGATGCTGGCCAACGAAGCCGCGTGGCGTCCCGAAGCAGAGACCCGTCAAGGCCTGTTGCGCATCTGGCAGGTCATGCAGGATTGCGTTGAAGCCGGCTGCCGCAACGAGGGGATTTTGCCGGGCGGCCTGAAGGTCAAGCGGCGGGCGGCAGCCCTGCATCGCCAACTGTGCAAAAACCCGGAAGCGGCGTTGCGTGATGCCTTGTCAGTGCTCGACTGGGTCAATCTGTACGCGCTGGCGGTCAACGAAGAAAATGCCAACGGCGGCCGCGTGGTAACCGCGCCCACCAACGGCGCCGCCGGGATCATTCCGGCCGTGCTGCATTACTACATGCGCTTTATTACCGGAGCCAATGAGGATGGCGTCGTTCGGTTCCTCCTCACGGCTGCCGCTATCGGTATTTTGTACAAGGAAAATGCGTCGATCTCGGGCGCCGAAGTCGGCTGCCAGGGCGAAGTCGGCGTCGCTTGCTCCATGGCCGCTGGTGCGCTGTGTGAGGTCTTGGGTGGCAACGTGCAGCAGGTGGAAAACGCCGCCGAAATCGGCATGGAACACAACCTTGGCCTGACCTGCGACCCGATCGGCGGGTTGGTCCAGGTGCCATGCATCGAGCGCAACGCGATGGGTTCGGTGAAGGCCATCAACGCGGTGCGCATGGCGTTGCGCGGCGACGGTCAGCATTTTGTCTCGCTCGACAAGGTGATCCGCACCATGCGCCAGACCGGCGCAGATATGAAAAGCAAATACAAGGAAACAGCCCGTGGCGGCCTCGCCGTGAACATCATCGAGTGCTGATTCAACCCTACAGTCAGAGCGCTCCCTGCCTGCGCGGGGAGCCGGAATCGCTTCCAAGGAATAGCCCATGACCACCGAATTGTTGAAAACCCCGCTTAACGCCTTGCACCGTGAACTCGGCGCGAAGATGGTTGAATTTGCCGGGTACGACATGCCCGTCCAGTACCCTGCCGGCGTCATGAAAGAACACCTGCATACCCGTGCCCAAGCGGGCCTGTTCGACGTTTCGCACATGGGCCAGATCCTTTTGAGCGGATCAGGTGCAGCCGCAGCGCTGGAAACACTGGTGCCGGTGGACATCATCGACTTGCCTGTAGGCATGCAACGCTACGCGATGTTTACCAACGAGAACGGCGGCATCCTTGACGACCTGATGGTTGCCAACCTGGGCGACGATCAGCTCATGCTGGTGGTTAACGCTGCTTGCAAGAACGATGATCTGGCTCATTTGCAGCAGCACATCGGCACCCATTGCACCATCACCCCGCTGTTCGAGGAGCGTGCGTTGCTCGCGCTGCAAGGCCCACAGGCTGTAACCGCTCTGTCCCGACTGGCGCCGGACGTCGCGAAGATGACCTTCATGCAGTACACCTCGACGCAGATTGATGGCATCGACTGCTATATCAGCCGCTCGGGGTACACCGGAGAAGACGGTTACGAGATTTCGGTGCCGGCGGACCACGCTGAAGCGTTGGCGCGCCGGCTGCTGGCAGAGCCCGAAGTCGCCCCCATCGGCCTTGGCGCGCGCGACTCGTTGCGCCTTGAAGCCGGGTTGTGCCTCTACGGTCATGACATGGACACCGGCAGCACCCCGATCGAGGCCAGCCTGCTGTGGGCCATCTCCAAGGTACGGCGTGCAGACGGCGCCCGCGCAGGAGGCTTCCCCGGCGCTGACCGGATTTTCGCCCAGCACCAAAGCGGTGCGGCGCGAAAGCGCGTAGGCCTGTTGCCTCAGGAGCGTACGCCTGTGCGTGAGGGCGCGGAAATAGTCGACGCCGACGGAGCAGCCATTGGAACAGTCTGCAGCGGCGGCTTCGGCCCGACACTGAGCGCGCCATTGGCCATGGGTTACGTCGACGTCAAGTTTGCCACGCTGGACACGCCTGTCTGGGCGATCGTGCGAGGCAAGAAAGTTCCGATGCTTGTCGCTAAAATGCCTTTCGTTGCGCCACGTTACTTCCGCGGCTGAAGGAAGTTATCAACACATTGCGGCACCGCAACAGTGCATGGAACTGTACGGTTGCCGCAGTATGGCGCCAGGCTTTATAACAATGGAACTGTCAAAATATTGAACTTCAGAAAGACAGAAAACATTAAAAACTATCGATCATTCCAGCGCGGTTAATGTTTTTAAATAATGGCTTAACCCCCGTGAATACGGGCCCGAACGGGGCTTGTTTTTTCCTCGCAGGTTAGCGTAGAGTTTCTCGACTGTGTTTGCATGGGTCGCTGGGATCGTGACCCGGGCAGTAGCGCCAAAAGCAATGCTACAACCCGCTCTACGTTTCTTCTTCCTGCAACCAGCCCAGTACTCTTTCGTGTGAAAGAGACTGTCATTAATTTTATGCTCTTGGGAATAAGAAAATGTCTACACGTCAGAGCGGTACCGTTAAGTGGTTTAACGATGAAAAAGGTTTTGGTTTTATCACGCCAGAAAGCGGTCCGGATCTGTTCGTCCATTTCCGCGCGATACAGGGCAACGGTTTCAAGAGCCTGAAAGAAGGCCAGAAAGTGACATTCGTTGCAGTGCAGGGCCAAAAAGGCATGCAGGCTGACGAAGTCCAAGCGGAAGCCTGATAAGCCCACGCAAAAAGCCCCTGATGGCCAACGTCAGGGGCTTTTTTATGCCTGCGATTTCGTAAACTGTGCGTTTTCGGCATCCGAGCGCCCCCATGACCCGTCACGTATTACGCCCTAAGGGCGACTTTCCACCCGCAGGACTGGGTCGGCGCATGGCTGCGATCTGCTACGACACGCTGCTGTGCATTGCGCTGCTGATGGTGACGACGTTCATCTACAAGCTGGTGTGGATGGGCTTTGTCGGTGAAGCCGGACTGCGCCAACTCTCGGAGTCGGGCGCGCTCGACGCCGACCCGTTGCTGTCCTCGATTCTGCTGATGACGCTGTTCGGCTTTTTCGCCAGGTTCTGGACTCACTCCGGCCAAACCCTGGGCATGCAGGTTTGGGGAGTCCGCGTACAGCATCCCGATGGGACGGCGATCAGCCTGTGGCAGGCACTGCTCCGCTTCGTGGTCGCTATCGCATCGTGGCTGTGCCTCGGGCTCGGGTTTTTCTGGAGCCTGTTCGACAAGCAGAAACGCTGCTGGCACGACCGGTACTCCGAAACGCAACTGGTGCGGGTGCCCAAAGGCAGGCGGTAGTTACGCCCAGGAAAGCTGAGCACCCTCCCCCGTTTGTATGAACAATTGAGTGTGTAGGAGCCGGCTTGCTGGCGAACGGGATAGCACAGCCGACTTCCAGGTATCAGTGATAACGCTTTCGCCAGCAAGCCGGCTCCTACAGAGTCAGGCCGACATCCACGCTGGATCATCCGCCACAAAGTCAGCGCACACAGGCAATCGCGAACGATTTTTAGCCCTGCAACGCGCCTACAAAAAAGCCGACCCTGAGGTCGGCTTTTCATCAAGCAGCAGCAATCAGCCCGCGCGGCGCAACAACCAGATACCCGCCAGCGCGCACACCCCAGCCGGCACCAGGACGGCGAACAGTGGCGAGAAGCCGAATACCAGACTCGACGGGCCCAGCAGGTCCTGAGCGATGCGGAAGGTGAAGCCCACCAGCACACCGGTGAACACACGCTGCCCCAGCGTCACCGAGCGCAGCGGCCCGAAGATGAAAGAAATGGCCATCAGCACCAGGGCGACGGTCACCAGCGGCTGGAGGATCTTGGTGTAGAACGCCAGCCAGTAACGACCGTTGTTCAGCCCCTGATCGGCCAGATAGCGCGCGTAACCGTAGAGGCCGGTCATGGACAGCGATTCAGGCGGCAGCACCACGGTACTCAGCAACTGCGGACTCAGCGCGACGTTCCAACGCTCTTCCGGCGCCGTCACTACTTCGGTGCGGCCTTCACGGAAGACTGTCGTGGTCACGTCTTTCAGCAACCAGTAATCGGTCTTGAAGTTGGCCTGCTTGGCGAAGCTCGACGTCAACATATGGCGCTGGTCATCGAAACGGTAACGCGTCACGCCATACAGCAAGCCATTGGGCTGAACGGTGTTGATGTGGATGAACTCGTCACCCTGACGGTGCCAAAGGCCGTGCTTGGCGCTCTGCGCATCGCCAGTACCCTGGGCCAGCGAACGTGCGGCCTGCGCTTGGGCCTCAGTCACCGGTGCCACGTATTCGCCAATCAACAGGCCAGCCACCATCAATACCAGCATGGGTTTCATGACGGCCCAGACGATACGGCCGATTGATACACCGGCTGCCCGCATGATGGTCAGTTCGCTGCTGCTGGCCAGCGCGCCGAGGCCGATCAGGCAGCCAATCAGCGCCGCCATCGGCAGCATGTCGTAAAGACGGCGCGGCGCGGTCATTACTACAAAACTGCCGGCGTCCCAGAAGGTGTAGGTGTCACTGATGTCGGCCATCTCATCAATGAATGCGAACAGCGATGCCAGGCCCAGAATGATCCCCAGTACCGCAAGAATCGCCATGAACACGCTTTTGCCGATGTACCGATCGAGCTTAACCATGAGCCACCTCCGACACGCTGCGGCGACTCGCAAGCTTCAGGCGCAGAGGCTCCCAGTAGAGCAACGCCAGTCCGATGGACAGAAACAACGCATGCACCCACCACAGGCCCAGGCCCATCGGGATCTTGCCTTTCTCAAGCGCGCCACGGGCGGCAATCAGGATGGTCAGGTAAGCCATATAAAGAAGAATCGCAGGAAGGAGCTTCAGGAACCGGCCCTGACGAGGATTGACTCGGGCGAGAGGCACGGCCATCAGCGTCACGATGAACACCAGAATCGGCAGCGAAATGCGCCACTGCAACTCGGCCTTGTTGCGCAGACTCGGCTCGCCGGTCAGCAGCTCGTTGGTCGAGATCGCGTCGCGGTCGGTGACTTCATCGCTGATGTCCGGTTTAGGGAGCAACGCGCCATAAGTGTCGTACTTGATTGCACGGTAATCCGCCTGACCGGGGTTGCCGTCGTAGCGATAGCCGTTATCCAGAATGAGGTAGCGGGTGCCGTCGGGTTTGATTTCCTGCCGGCCTTTTTCTGCGACCAGCACGGTGATGCCGTGGTCTTTCTTCTCGTCGAGCTTCTTCTCGGAGATGAACACGCCGCCCAGGTTGATGCGATCGTCGGACATGGTTTCGGTGTAGGTCACGCGACTGCCGTCACGCAGCAACTGGAAACGGCCCGGCACCAGCGTGTCGAATTCGGTCATCGCGTCCTGCTTGTTGATCAGCAGCTGAAACTGGGTGGCGCCTTGTGGAGCGAGGCTGAAGCTCAACCAGGCAACCAGCAGAGAAACCAGCGCGGCCGGCGCGAGGGTAATGACCAGCAGGCGTTGCTGGCTCATGCCGGTGGCGGCGAGCACGGTCATCTCGCTTTCGAGGTAGAGGCGGCCGTACGCCAGAAGAATGCCGAGGAACAGCCCCAGTGGCAGGATGAGCTGCAGAAAGCCCGGCAGACGGAAGCCCATGATCAGGAACAGCACGCCCGGATCAAGTGCGCCCGACGCGGCCTGAGCCAGGTATTTGATGAAGCGGCCACTCATGATGATTACCAGCAGCACAGCACTGACAGCGCTCAGGGTAACCAGCACTTCTCGGGACAGGTAACGGAAGACAATCAAACCAGACACTCCAGGGTTGTCACACGCAAGCGGCATGACAATGAAATGGATCAGCGCATGATGCGCGCGACGGCGAACCACCGAAAAAATATGCGGCATTATCCTGTGATTGGGTGTGTCTGTCACTGCGCGCGCGGGATACTTCTCTAACCGGCACAAGCGCGCACCCGCACGGGGTTGTCATCCATTGGTCAGCGGGGTCAAACTGCGGGCCTTGCCGCAGGCACGCCGGTGCGTAAGACCTCCGCGCCGCTGCCGAGCCGTGTGCTCAAGTGCGATAACTCACAGTTTATTCGGGGACCCCGACATGGAATTGGTTGTTAAAAGCGTCAGTGCAGAAACCTTGAAGACCGCCACGCTGGTGGTCGCCGTCGGTGAAGGCCGCACGCTGAGCGACACCGCAAGCAGCCTGGACACACTGAGCGGCGGCGCGATCAGCGCAGTCCTCAAGCGTGGCGACCTCTCGGGCAAAGTCGGGCAAAGCCTGCTGCTGCACAGCTTGCCCAACCTCAAAACCGAACGTGTATTGCTGGTGGGCTCGGGCAAAGAGCCTGAACTCAGCGACCGCCAGTTCCGCAAAATCATCAGCGGTGCGCTCAGCACCCTGAAGACGCTGGGTGGCGTTGATGCGGCGTTTGCTCTGGATCAATTGAACGTCAAAAACCGTGACGTCTACGGCAAGAACCGTTTGCTGGTCGAAACCCTGGCCGACGGCGAATACGTCTTCGACCGGTTCAAGAGCCAGAAAGTCGACCCTCGCGCCCTGAAAAAAGTCACCCTGCTGACCGCCAAAGCCAACGTCGCCGATGTCGAGCGCGCCGCCAGGCATGCGCAAGCCATTGCCGCCGGCATGGCCGTGACCCGCGACCTGGGCAACATGCCGCCCAACATCTGCCACCCGACCTACCTGGGCGAGCAAGCCAAAGCGATGGGCAAGGCCAACAAGGGCCTCAAGGTCGAAGTCCTGGATGAGAAAGACATCGAAAAACTGGGCATGGGTTCGTTCCTGGCAGTCGGTCAGGGCAGCGCACAGCCGCCACGTCTGATCGTCATGCAGTACTCCAACGGCAAGAAAAGCGAAAAACCTTACGTATTGGTCGGCAAGGGCATCACCTTTGACACTGGCGGCATCAGCCTCAAGCCAGGCCTAGGCATGGACGAAATGAAGTTCGACATGTGTGGCGCGGCCAGCGTGTTCGGGACCCTGAATGCTGTGCTGGAGCTGCAGCTGCCGATCAACCTGGTGTGCATCGTCGCAGCGGCTGAAAACATGCCAAGCGGCAACGCGACCCGCCCTGGCGACATCGTCAAAACCATGAGCGGCCAGACCGTCGAGATCCTCAACACCGACGCCGAAGGCCGTCTGGTGCTGTGCGACGCGCTGACCTATGCCGAACGCTTCAAGCCGCAGGCCGTCATCGACATCGCCACATTGACCGGCGCCTGCGTCGTTGCACTGGGCGGTCACACGTCGGGCCTGATGGGCAACAGCGACGCGTTGATCACCCAGGTGCTGGAAGCCGGCAAGCGCGCCGACGACCGCGCCTGGCAGCTGCCGCTGTTCGATGAGTATCAGGAGCAGCTGGACAGCCCGTTTGCCGACATCGCCAACATTGGCGGCCCCAAGGCCGGCACCATCACCGCAGCGTGCTTCCTCTCGCGTTTCGCCAAAGCCTATGAGTGGGCGCACCTGGACATCGCGGGCACGGCCTGGCTGAGCGGCGGCAAGGACAAGGGCGCCACAGGCCGTCCGGTGCCGCTGCTGACCCAATACCTGATCGACCGCGCCGGCGTTTAAGCTGAACCGGGCGCGCCGACCTCCCCCGGCCGGCGCGTTCAGCGTTCTGGAACCTCCATGACCCAAGTCGATTTTTACATTTTGCCCAGTGCCGACCCGCTCGCGCGCCTGGACTTCGCCTGCAAACTGACGGACAAGGCATGGCGCCTTGGCCATAAGGTGTACCTGCATTGCAGCGATGCCCAACAACGCGAAGAGCTGGATGCCCGGTTGTGGCGGTTCAGGGGCGAGGCCTTCGTGCCCCATGGTTCGGTCGAGGACGATCAGGACGCTCCGGTGGCGCTGGGTATGGGCAGCGACCCCGGACAACATCAGGATCTGCTGGTCAATCTTGACCTGCGCATCCCGGAATTCTTCAAACGATTCGCGCGTGTCGCCGAGATCGTTGTCGAGGATCCAGCCATTCGCCTGGCGGCACGCGAGAGTTTTCGCTTCTACCGCGAACAGGGCTATCCTCTGCAAGATCACAGGCTGCAGCGTCTTTGAGCACACGATGGATAATTCAAAACACCTGAAAGATTCAGCGCACCTGCTGGATGACCTCGAGTCCATTCGCCAACTGCTGGGCGATGATCCGGCCCAACCGCCGCTGTTGACCGAGTCTGTTCACGCCGATGAGCAAATTCCCGTGCTGTTCGATGTCGTCACAGGGCAGGTGGTAACCGCCGAAGAGCATGAAGCCAGCGCCGACAACATTCCCTTGCTCACTCCCGAGCCCTCCGCTGCACTCGTCCCGCCTGCACCTGCTCCGGCGGAACCCGCGTCCCGCGCGGCGAGTTCCGATGCGCTGCTGCACATTGATGCCGAACTGCGCGCAGCGGCACAGCTGATCATGCAGGACGTGATCCACGACTTCGCCCCGCACATCGAGAACGAAATCAAGCGCCGTCTGGATGCGCGGATGGAACGCCTCTTGACTCAATACCAAAGTTGAGCAAGCGAGTACCAGAACTGAGTCGCCTACCGCAGGCGGCTCTCCAGCGCCGGTGAGCCGCCGTCCATACGCTCGCCGATTACCGCCGGTAGCTTGCGGTTGACCTGAAAAGCTATACTCGTCGGCTTTTCCGACTTAAAGCAGATCAGGTTCCCGCCTCCCATGGACAAGACCTACCAGCCGCACGCCATTGAAACTTCCTGGTATCAGACCTGGGAGTCCGAAAACTATTTCGCTCCGCAAGGTGCGGGCGACTCGTACACCATCATGATTCCGCCGCCTAACGTCACCGGCAGCCTGCACATGGGCCACGGTTTCAACAACGCGATCATGGACGCCCTGATCCGTTTCCGACGCATGCAGGGTCGCAACACCCTCTGGCAGCCGGGCACCGACCACGCCGGTATCGCCACGCAAATGCTGGTGGAGCGTCAACTGGAGGCGCAGGGCCAGAATCGCCACGACCTGGGTCGCGATAAATTTCTGGAAAAAGTCTGGGAATGGAAGGATCAGTCCGGCGGCAACATCAGCCGTCAGATTCGTCGCCTGGGCTCGTCGGTCGACTGGAGCCGCGAACGCTTCACGATGGACGACGGTTTGTCCGAGGCCGTTAAAGAGGCCTTCGTGCGCCTGCACGAAGACGGCCTGATCTACCGCGGCAAGCGTCTGGTCAACTGGGACACCAAACTGCACACCGCCATCTCCGACCTCGAAGTGGAAAACCACGACGAGAAAGGCCACCTGTGGAACCTGCGCTACCCGCTGGCCGACGGTGCCAAGACCGCTGAAGGGCTGGATCATCTGATCGTCGCCACGACGCGTCCCGAAACGATGCTTGGCGATGCCGCCGTTGCCGTCAACCCGAACGATGAGCGCTACCAGGCGCTGATCGGCAAGTTCGTCGAGTTGCCATTGGTAGGCCGTCGAATTCCGATCATCGCCGATGACTACTGCGACCCCGAGTTCGGCACCGGCTGCGTGAAAATCACCCCCGCCCACGACTTCAACGACTACGAAGTCGGCAAGCGTCACAACCTGCCTTTGCTGAACATCTTCGACAAGAATGCCGCTGTGCTGCCCGCTGCCCAGGTGTTCAACCTCGACGGCACGCTCAACGACACGGTCGACGGCACCCTGCCCGCCGCCTATGCAGGCCTCGACCGCTTCGAAGCCCGCAAGCAGATCGTCGCAGCCTTCGACGCCGCGGGCCTGTTGGTCAGCGTCGACGATCACGCATTGAAGGTGCCGAAGGGCGACCGTTCCGGCACCGTTATCGAGCCGTGGCTGACAGACCAATGGTACGTGTCGACCAAGCCACTGGCCGAGCCTGCCATCGCCGCTGTCGAAGACGGCCGCATCGCTTTCGTGCCCAAGCAATACGAAAACATGTACTTCTCGTGGATGCGCGACATCCAGGACTGGTGCATCAGCCGTCAGCTCTGGTGGGGCCACCGCATTCCGGCCTGGTACGACGAATCCGGCAAGGTCTATGTCGGCCGCGACGAAGCCGAAGTACGCACCAAGCACAATCTGGGGCCGGACGTCGCGCTGCAGCAGGACAACGACGTCCTCGACACCTGGTTCAGTTCCGGTCTGTGGACGTTCTCCACCCTGGGCTGGCCTGAACAGACCGACTTCCTGAAGACCTTCCACCCGACCGACGTGCTGGTCACCGGCTTCGATATCATTTTCTTCTGGGTTGCCCGGATGATCATGCTCACCATGCACTTGGTGAAAAACGAAGACGGCACTGCGCAGGTACCGTTCAAGACCGTTTATGTACACGGGCTTGTACGCGACGGTCAGGGCCAGAAGATGTCCAAGTCCAAGGGCAACGTCCTTGATCCGCTGGACATCATTGACGGCATCGAGCTTGAAGCCCTGGTGCAAAAACGCACCTTGGGCATGATGCAGCCCAAGCTGGCAAAAAAAATCGAGAAGCAGACCCGTGACGAGTTCGCCGACGGCATCGCCAGTTACGGCACCGACGCCCTGCGTTTCACCTTCTGCTCGCTGGCCTCGACCGGCCGCGACATCAAGTTCGACATGGGCCGTGTCGAAGGCTATCGCAACTTCTGCAACAAGATCTGGAACGCCGCGCGTTACGTGCTCGACAAAGGTGAAGATTGCGGTCAGAACGGTGAAGCGTTCGAGCTTTCGCTGCCCGATCGCTGGATCATCTCGCAGTTGCAGCGCACCGAAGCCGAAGTGACCCGTCAACTCGATCAGTTCCGTTTCGACCTGGCGGCACAAGCGCTGTACGAGTTCATCTGGAACCAGTATTGCGACTGGTACCTGGAGCTTTCCAAACCGGTCCTGTGGGACGAAACGGCACCGATCGAGCGTCAGCGCGGTACTCGTCGCACGCTGGTGCGCGTGCTGGAAGTCGCGCTGCGTCTGGCGCACCCGTTCATGCCGTTCATCACCGAAGAAATCTGGCAGCGCCTGGCGCCACTGGCCGGTATCGAAGGCAAAACCATCATGTTGCAGCCGTGGCCGGTGGCGAACGATGCGCGCATCGACGTCGCAGCCGAAGGCGATATCGAGTGGCTGAAAAGCCTGATGCTCGGCGTGCGCAATATCCGTGGCGAAATGAACATCGGTCCGGGCAAGCCGCTGCAACTGTTCCTCAAGAACGTCAGCGCCGAAGACCAGCGCCGCCTGAACGAGAACGAGCACCTGCTGAAAAAGCTGGCCAAGCTGGAGTCCTTCACGGTATTGGAAGCTGGCGCCGAAGCACCACTGTCCGCGACCGCGCTGGTCGGCGAGATGGAAGTGCTGGTGCCGATGGCCGGTTTGATCGACAAGGATGCCGAACTGGCGCGCCTGGACAAAGAAATCCAGCGTCTGCAAGGCGAAGTGCAGCGGGTCGGTGGCAAGCTTTCCAATGCTGCGTTCGTCGACAAAGCCCCGCCTGAAGTGATCGCCAAGGAGCGCGCGAAGATGGCCGAAGCTGAACAGGCGCTTGGCAAACTCGCCGAGCAGCACGCTCGGATCGCGAGTCTGTAATTCGACTAAATCAGCCGGCCTGAATCGCGGGCCGGTTGACGACCATGACCCCTGTAGGAGTGAGCTTGCTCGCGATATCGGTATGTCAGCAACCCAACCGTTGCTGATACACGGTTATCGCGAGCAAGCTCACTCCTACAGGGGTTGTGCTTTCACGAGAATGCATCACCGATGACCAGCCCCGACGCCCCCAAGCCCCAACGCAATTCCCAACGCAAAAAGCCCAAACCCGCGCAACAGGCCACCTCGGCCGCGCCGCGCGAGAAAGCGACATTGCACCCGCGCAACCGTCACCAGGGTCATTACGACTTCCCGCGCCTGATCAAAAGCAGCCCCGAGCTGGGCAAGTTTGTGATCCTCAACCCTTACGGCAAAGAAAGCATCGACT
Organism: Pseudomonas sp. ME-P-057; assembly: GCF_030208975.1. Lineage (NCBI taxonomy): Bacteria > Pseudomonadati > Pseudomonadota > Gammaproteobacteria > Pseudomonadales > Pseudomonadaceae > Pseudomonas > Pseudomonas sp. ME-P-057. Next base: position 48,728 of record NZ_JARVSX010000023.1, on the reverse strand, counting down.
TCGCCAATCCTGCTGCGGTGCGCGTGTTTAACCGCGCCTTGCTGAAGGCCTTTTATGGCATCGCCCATTGGGACATTCCGGCGGACTACCTATGCCCGCCGATTCCCGGGCGCGCGGACTACCTGCATTTTCTGGCGGACCTGCTGGCGGAGCGCAACGACGGGGTCATCCCGCGCGGCGCGTCCGTGGCGGCGCTGGACATCGGCACTGGCGCCAACTGCATCTACCCGCTAATCGGCCAGGGCGAATACGGTTGGTCCTTCCTGGGCTCGGACATCGACAAGATTGCCCTTGCTTCGGCCAGTACCATCGTCAAAGCCAATGGTTTGAGCAAAAGCATCGGCTTCAGGGAGCAGATCAACCGTAAACACATCCTGACCGGCCTGCTCGAGCCTGATGAGCGCTTCGACATCAGCCTGTGCAATCCGCCCTTCCACGCTTCGGCGGAGGAAGCGTTACGCGGCAGCCAACGCAAGTGGCGAGCCCTCGGCAAGGCAGACCCCAAACGTAAATTGCCGGTGCTGAATTTTGGCGGCCAGGCTGCCGAGCTGTGGTGCGAGGGTGGCGAAGCACGCTTTGTGACGCAGTTGATCACTGAAAGCGCCCAAGTGGCGCAGCAGGTGCTGTGGTTCAGCACGCTGGTGTCGAAGGCCTCGAACCTGCCGCTGATTCAGAGCGCGTTGAAAAAAGCCGGGGCCGTGGAAAGCCACACGATCGAAATGGGGCAAGGCCAGAAGCAGAGCCGCTTCGTGGCGTGGACCTTTCAGGACAAGGCCAGGCAGGCGTCTTGGCGTGCGGAACGCTGGGCACCCTCCAGGTAACCGATTGCTGTGCTGCTGCGGCATCTGAATCGCAGGCACAAAAAAACCGTGTCCGGATCACTCCGTCACACGGTTTCCTCAACCAGGCAGCGTTTTCGCTTACTTGTTGACCGAGTCAGTCAGCACTTTGGCCGGTACGAACTTGACGACTTTCTTGGCGGCGATTTCGATGGCTGCGCCAGTCGAAGGGTTGCGGCCAGTGCGTGCTGGACGCTCGGTGACTTTCAGTTTGCCAATGCCTGGCAGAGTGATTTCACTACCGTTTTCCAGTTGGTCAGCGACGATTTGACCCAATTGGTCGAGAGCGTTGCGCGCGGTGGTTTTCGGCGCGTCGATTGCTTCTGCGATATCGGCGATCAATTGGTCTTTAGTCAGAGCCATGGTGGTGTTCCTTCCCTATCAAATTCGAATGGTTTGCAGAGTGTGGTACAGACGCGAAATGTAGATGCTGTATTCGACCTTTGGTTCGGCCAAACGCCCACAAACTGCATGCCTGGCGCGGTTTGGCGCTCAGGACCGGGCAAAACTAGCACAGCGCAACGCAAATATCCGCCCCTACCTACCCATTTGGTCAGCTTTATCGCCCATGACCGGTAAAAAAGTCATATTAATGCGCTCAGGTCAGGGTTTTCGGCCCTTCCAGAGCGTTCGGCAGCCGGTGTGCGGTACACTTGCCGACTTTCGCACGGGCCTGGTCTGGTCCCGTTCAGTTCCCCTTCAGCAGCCGAGAATTCCATGCCGATCCGCCATGCCATCGTCCACCTGATCGACAAAAAGCCCGACGGCACGCCCGCCGTCCTTCACGCCCGGGACTCCGAACTCGCCGAATCGCAGGCCATCGAGAACATGCTGGCGGACCTCAACGAGAGCTACAACGCCAAACAGGGCAAGGCCTGGGGTCTGTTTCATGCCGAGTCCGGCGCGCACCCGTTCAGTGGCTGGCTGAAGGAATACCTGGACGAGGGCAAGGACTTCACCCAGTTCAGCCGTGTCGCCGTGGAGCATTTACAGAAGCTGATGGAGGAGTCGAATCTGTCGGTGGGCGGGCACGTGCTGTTCGCCCATTACCAGCAGGGCATGACCGAATACCTCGCCATCGCGCTGCTGCACCATAGCGAAGGCGTGGCGGTGAACGATGCGCTGGACGTGACACCCTCCCGGCATCTGGACCTGGGTCAACTGCACCTTGCTTGCCGCATCAACATTTCCGAGTGGCAAAACAACAAGGCTTCCAAGCAGTACATCTCGTTCATCAAGGGCAAGAACGGCAAGAAGGTTTCGGAGTACTTCCGCGACTTCATCGGTTGCCAGGAAGGCGTCGACGGCCCTGGCGAAACCCGCACACTGCTCAAGGCATTCAGCGACTTCGTCGAGAGCGAGGACCTGCCCGAAGACTCAGCCCGCGAGAAGACCAAGACACTGGTCGACTACGCCAGCAGCCAGAGCAAAATGGGTGAGCCCATGGGGCTTGAAGAGCTGTCCGGCCTGATCGACGAAGACCGCCCGCGGGCGTTCTACGAGCACATCCGCAACAAGGATTACGGCCTTTCGCCAGAGATTCCGGCCGACAAACGCACGCTCAATCAATTCCGGCGTTTTACCGGGCGCGCCGAAGGCCTGTCGATCAGCTTTGAAGCGCACTTGCTTGGCGACAAGATCGAGTATGACGAAGAGAAAGGCACGCTGATCATCAAGGGCCTGCCGACGCAACTGACCGACCAGCTCAAGCGCCGCTGAGCCTGCCGAGGAGCCGCCCGAATGTTCGTACGTACGCTCAAGAAGTTTTTGCTGATCATGCTGGTAGTGGTCGTCTATCAGAACTGGGGCAAGATCGAGAACTTCGTCCACCCCTCCTCTTCGGTCGTGTCGCAGCAGGCCCAGGCCAACGCCAAGGTCACGCTGTACGCGACCGACTGGTGTGGCTACTGCAAACAGACGCGGCGCTTTCTCGACAGCCAGGGGATTCGCTACACCGAATTCGATATCGAAAAAGATGCCGCAGGCCGCAAGGCCTATGAAGCCCTGGGTGGCCGCGGCATTCCCCTGATCGACGTGAATGGCACGTTGATCAGAGGGTTCAGCGAAGAGCAGATTCTCGCCGCTTTGAAGTGATTGAACGCTCCGGCGCACGGCGCCGGAGGTTGCGCTGGCGGATCAGGCCGTTTTTATCTGAAACCCGTACCGCGGGAAGTGCACATGCACAGTGCCCGCGCGTTCGTCCTCCCGCCGCAGGATGATTTCTTCGCGCCCGCTGAACATCAGTTCCCCTTCCACCGGGTCAACGCCGTAATCCACCGCTGACACCGAGACCTGCTGGCCGGCGGTAAAGCCGTTGGGGTCGCTGAATACCTCTTCAGGCAGCGGCGCAGGCGTGGCAGAGCGAGCGATTTCCACCGCATCGGCCGAATCCAGCTCGCTCGGCGCGCCATGCCCGAACGCGATAACCCGCTCGTACCAACTCAGGACGGCCGGGTAGGCGTCCACCAGCGGGGATGTCACCGGGGTCTGTTTCAGGAACCAAAGGGTGTGGGCGACCGAGAAATCAGCGATCGAAGGTGCGCCGAGAAGGAAGTCGCCGTTGCGCTCGAGCTGGGTTTCCAGACGTGCCATCAGGGTTGGCCATTGATGCTGCGCCACTTCCAGCGGCACGCGATTGGCGCTGCCGCCATTGAACAACGTGGCGCGGTCGGCAACGAATGCCTTCACCGCCTCAGGCGGGACCTTGGCGAAACGCGCGGCCATTGAGGCAGGTTGAAACACCAGACTGACAGAGTTCAGAAACAACACCGAATCCGCCCACGCCGCCAGGCTTGCCGAGGTGAATTCCTGGCCTTCAGGGTAGAACGTGGGTGAGGCCTTTTCCTGCTCAAGTCGACGAGCAATCAGCGCAGTGTCGCAATAGATGTCTGCGCCTACTTGCAGCACGGGGGTCTTGCGATAGCCGCCGGTGAGGGGCATGAGATCGGGCTTGGGCATGATCGACGGGATGATCACCGAGCGCCAGGACAGGCCTTTGAAGCCCATCATCAGCCGGGCTTTTTCCGCGAAGAGGGACATTGGATAGTGGTGAAGAATCAACTCAGACATGCTTCGGGCCATCCGTAGGGGGAAACCGCCAGCTTAGCCGCACAGGCGCTGATGGCATACCCGCTCAGACTGATGGCTGCGCATCACCCGGCTGGATATAGCTCGCAGCCAGGCACTCCTTGGCGCTTTTACGCAGCTTTTTTATCAGCCTCTCCTGGCGCAAGGCATCACCTTTGTCGCGGCAACGCTCCACATACACAAGCGCCACTGCGGGGCTCGAACTGAAAAACCGCGCGCCTTTGCCGCTTTGATGTTTAACGAAGCGCTGTTGAGGATCAGTGCTGATGCCGCAGTACAGGGAGCCGTTGGCCGCGCGCACCAGGTACACGAACCAGGATTTCGCCGGCACATCGGCCTGCGGAGGTTCGACGACAAGGCCGGTGACTGCCATGCACGGCTGAGCAGGTGAGTCGAGGGGAACGGGTTCCATCAGAGCCTCAGCGAGCCGCCTGAAAAGCCTTCAGCCCTTTCTGCCCCTGAGCACGGATAGCATTTTGAACAAATGGCGCCCAGCCCAGTAAAGCGCCCCTGGTGCCCAGCGCCTGCCGCGCCCACCGCCACAGGTCGAAGTGATCGTGGTGCTCGCAGATCTTGCCGTCGCGAAATACAAACCGCGCCTGAATGTCGTTGTCCACCGTGCGACCTGTCTGGCTGAACAGATAGGTCGCGACCCAGTGCGCAGCGCCGGTATGGGTGTCGGCGCGGACCTGATCGAAGACCACCGAAAAATCCCGCGCGCGTGACGTCAGCATGCGCCACATGTCGCCGGCATCCCGTCCGCGCAGCTCGCCGAACACCGGGTCGGAAAACACCACGTCTTCGCTGTAGCACGCGGCCATCGCCTCGGCGTCCAGACGGCTGAACGCCTCGTAGAAGCGCGTGATCAACGCGCTGTTGTGCTCACTGGTAAAGGTTTCGCTCATGGGAACGCCGTCCGTGGAGATTGGATGCCTGCACGATAAGCGGCCGCGCAGCGTTTTGCCATGAGCATTCGCATGAGAAGTGCCTCCTCACACCTTCTCGCTGGTGACGCCAACGTACAACCCCCGGCCCGCGCCCAGCCCGGCGATGATCGCCGCAACGCCGATGATGCCGAAGATCCAGCCCACCGAGTCCCAGTTACCGGTCCAGTCATGCACCACGCCGACGGCGAATGGCCCGAGCGATGCCAGTGTGTAACCGAAGCCCTGCGCCATGCTGGAGAGGTTCGCAGCGACATGGGAGTCGCGTGAGCGCAAGACGATCAGCGTCAGCGCCAGGCTGAACGTACCGCCCTGCCCCAGTCCAAGCACAATCGCCCAGGCCCACAATTGCTCAAGCGGTGCGTACAGACAGCCAAACAGACCGGCGAGCGTCAGCAGCATGACCAGCACGATGGCAACGCGTTGATCCTTGCCGCGCGTGGCCAGCCATGGCGCGGTCAACGAGCTGACCAGTTGCACCAGAATCGAGCCGGAGAGCAGCAGCCCCGCCTCGGTCGCGGTCAGCCCGCGACCGATGAGAATCGATGGCAGCCAGCCGAACACGATATAGGCGAGCGACGATTGCAGGCCCATATAAAGGGTGACTTGCCAGGCCAGCGGATCACGACGCAAGCCCCGCACCCGGTAGGCCACCTGGTGCTGACCGTGACGCTGGCGCGTCTGCGGCCACCAGAAAATGGCGGCGAGAATAGCCGGGACGATCCAGAACCCCAGGCCCAGCATCCAGTTGCTGCCGTTGCCGTCGCTGAGTGCCTCGCTCAGCGGGACCGTGGACCCTGCGGCCACAGCCGCGCCCAGGCACAGCGCCATGGTGTAGACACCGGTCATGGCGCCAGCCTGTTTGGCGAAGTCGCGCTTGACGATGCCAGGGAGCAACACCCCAATGATGCCAATGCTGGCGCCGGCCATGATGCTGCCGGCGAACAGCCCGAACTCACCCAGCGAACTGCGCAACACGATGCCGCCTGCCAGTGTCAGCAGGATGCCCAGCACGACGCGTTCGCTGCCAAAGCGCCGCGCAAGGATCGGCGCAAGCGGCGCGAACAGCCCCAGGCAAAGCACCGGCAAGGTCGTCAGCAAGCCAGCCGTGGCAGCAGTAAGTCCCAGGCTTCGTGACACCTCACTCAACAGCGGCGCCATGCTCGACAAGGCCGGGCGCAGGTTCAGCGCTACCAGCACCAGCCCGAGCAGCAGGAACCAGGGGCGCTTGAGCACAGGGTGCGATTGCTGCACCTGCTCGTCATCCGCTTCCGCGTCGATCAGCAGCTTGTCTATTTCATGGGGGGTCGAAGCATTGGAACGGGGACTGCTCGCCGTCGGCGCCTTGGTCGTCATGGGATTCTCGTGGGGGCAGGAGGATGTAACAGCGCATTGCGCAAAAGCGTAATCCTGTTGGAGATCGACGGAGAACACAAGTTTTACGAGGATTGGGTACAGTTTTAAGACCCGCAGATGTGCTTCTGTCCGGAGGGCGTTGGAGCGGACATACGCAATGCTGTATGAGCGCGCTTGCCCGCGAAGATTTAGGTAGGTGCGACCTTTCGTCATCGCCTGACAGATTTTTCGCGGGCAAGCGCGCTCCTACAGGTATGTATGCGTAAGTGCGCTCCCACAAGGCGATCAGCAGGCATAAAAAAACCCGGACCTGAGTCCGGGTTTCTCACGCTGCCACTTCAAACGATCAATGAAGGATCTGGCTGAGGAACAACCGCGTACGGTCACTCTGCGGATTATCGAAGAAGTCGTTCGGCGCGGCCTGTTCGACGATCTCGCCCTTGTCCATGAAGATCACGCGGTTCGCCACCGTGCGCGCAAAACCCATTTCGTGGGTCACGCAGAGCATGGTCATGCCCTCTTCCGCCAGGCCGACCATGGTGTCGAGCACTTCTTTCACCATTTCGGGGTCGAGGGCCGAAGTCGGTTCGTCGAACAGCATGATTTTCGGTTTCATGCACAGCGCGCGGGCAATTGCCACGCGCTGCTGCTGGCCACCGGACAGCTGGCCTGGATACTTGTGCGCCTGCTCAGGAATACGCACGCGCTCCAGGTAGTGCATGGCGATTTCTTCGGCCTTGCGCTTGGGCATCTTGCGCACCCACATCGGCGCCAGCGTGCAGTTTTGCAGGATGGTCAGGTGCGGGAACAGGTTGAAGTGCTGGAACACCATGCCGACTTCGCGACGAATCGTCTCGATCTGCTTCAAATCCGAGGTCAGCTCGGTGCCATCGACCACGATACGACCCTGCTGGTGCTCTTCCAGACGGTTGAGGCAACGGATGGTTGTCGACTTGCCCGAACCCGAAGGGCCGCACAGGACAATCCGCTCGCCCTGGCGCACGTTCAGGTTGATGTCTTTCAGCACGTGGAACTGGCCGTACCACTTGTGTACGCCTTCCATCCGGATCATGCCTTCGGCGCCCAGAGGCTTACTGATAGCTTCACTCATCACAAAACTCCTAACGCTTGTGGCCTGTGTCCAACTTACGCTCCAAATGCATGGAGTAGCGGGACATGCCGAAACAGAAGATCCAGAACACCAGGGCCGCGAAAACATAACCCTCGGTCGCCATGCCGAGCCACTTGGGGTCGGCGGCAGCTTGTTTGACGCTGTTGAGCAGGTCGAACAGGCCGATGATGATCACCAGACTGGTGTCCTTGAACAACGCGATAACGGTGTTGACCAGACCGGGGATGACCAGCTTCAAGGCCTGCGGCAAAATCACCAGCCCCATGCGGCGCCAGTAACCGAGGCCCATCGCCGCAGCCGCTTCGTACTGACCTTTCGGAATGGCCTGCATGCCGCCGCGCACTACCTCGGCCACATACGCCGACTGGAACAGGATCACGCCGATCAGTGCCCGCAGCAGCTTGTCGAAGTTCATGCCTTCAGGCAGGAACAACGGCAGCATCACCGACGACATGAACAGCACCGTGATCAGCGGAACGCCCCGCCAGAACTCGATGAACGTCACGCACATCACGCGGATGGCCGGCATTTCGGAGCGACGCCCCAGGGCCAGGACCACCCCCAGTGGCAACGCACCGGCGATACCCACCGTGGCGATCACCAGGGTCAGCATCAGGCCGCCCCACTGACTGGTTGCAACCAGGTCCATGCCGAACACACCGCCGTGCAGCAGGAAGTAGGCCACGACCGGGTAGATGAACAGGAACGACAGGCCGTAGATCGCCTTGCGCGGCATCACTTTGATGAACAGCGGCGCGGCGCCGATGATCGCCAGCCAGACGGTCAGATCAACCCTCCAGCGCAGCGCCTGCGGGTAGTAGCCGTACATGAACTGGCCGAAGCGCTGTTCAATGAACACCCAGCAGGCGCCGGCCTTGGTGCAGTCGGCACGCGTGGTGCCGACCCAGTTGGCATCAAAGATGGCCCAACTCAGCAGCGGTGGTACGACCAGCCAGATCAAGTAAATCGCGAACAGGGTCAACAGTGTGTTGATCCAGCTCGAAAACAGGTTCTGGCGCATCCATGCCACCGGGCCGAAGACTTTGTTCGGCGGGGGCATGTCAGGTTTGAAAGTATGGGATGTCATGCGCGTTTCCTCACCGCTCGATCAGCGCAATGCGCTTGTTGTACCAGTTCATCAGCAGGGAAATGCTGATACTGATCGCCAGGTACACGCTCATGGTGATGGCAATGACTTCGATGGCCTGACCGGTCTGATTGAGCACGGTACCGGCGAACAGCGAAACCATTTCCGGGTAACCGATGCCGGCGGCCAGCGAAGAGTTCTTCGCCAGGTTCAGGTATTGGCTGGTCAACGGCGGAATGATCACCCGCAGTGCCTGCGGGATGATGACCTTGCGCAGTGTCGGCCCTGGACGCAGGCCCAGCGAACGTGCCGCCTCGGTCTGCCCATGACTCACCGACTTGATGCCCGAGCGCACGATTTCTGCGATGAACGCGGCGGTGTAGACCGTCAGTGCGAGGGTCAAAGCCAGCAGTTCGGGGATGAGCACCCAGCCGCCAACAAAGTTGAAGCCTTTCAGTTCAGGTACTTCCCAATGCACCGGTGCACCGAAGATCAGCGCGCAGAGCGCCGGGATCACGATGAACAGCGCCAGGCCTGCCCAGAACTTGTGGAACGGGACGCCGGTGGCTTCGAAGCGTTTGTTCGCCCAGCGTGTCATGAACACGATGGCAACAATGGCCAGCACCACGCTGATCACGAAAGGCCACGCGGCATCGGTGGCAATCGCGGCCGGCATGTTCAGGCCGCGGCTGCTGACGAAGAACGACCCGAAAAACCCGTGTGCAGCCCGCGGACCCGGCAGGGTCAGGAACACTGCGAAGTACCAGAACAGGATCTGCAGCAGTGGCGGGATATTACGGAAGACTTCGACGTAGACCGTCGCCAGCTTGTTGATGATCCAGTTGTTGGACAGACGCGCGACGCCGACGATGAAGCCCAGCAGGGTCGCGAGGATCACGCCGATGAATGTCACCAGCAGCGTGTTAAGCAAACCGATCAGGAAAACCCGCGCGTAGGTGTCCGACTCCGTGAACGGAATCAGGTGCTGCGCGATGCCGAAGCCGGCACTGTTTTCAAGGAAACCGAAACCTGAGGTGATACCCCGGTGTTGCAGGTTGGTCTGGGTGTTATCGAACAGATACCAACCCATCGCGACTACGGCGACAACCGTAATTATCTGAAATAGCCACGCACGCACTTTAGGGTCGCTGAAGCTGAGCCTCTGCTTGGGTGCGCTGATTTGATTTTGCATGGAGTGCCCCGGAAGAAATGCAACAAAGCGCCCGGCTGCGGATCACGCAGCCGGGCGCAGGTCAATCAACGCACTGGTGGTGCGTATTGAATGCCGCCAGCGTTCCACAGAGCGTTCTGACCACGAGCGATCTCCAGAGGAGTGGCTGCGCCCAGGTTCTTCTCGAAGATTTCGCCGTAGTTACCCACTTGCTTGACGATCTGCACGACCCAGTCTTTCTTCAGCTTGAGCTGCGGACCGTAGTCGCCGTCGGCACCCAGCAGGCGCGCCACGTCAGGGTTCTTGGTGGATTTGGCTTCGGCTTCAACGTTTTTCGACGTGACGCCTGCTTCTTCGGCGTTCAGCAGGGCGTAGCCCACCCAGCGAACGATGGTGGTGAAGTCTTCATCGCCACGAGCGACGACAGGACCCAACGGCTCCTTGGAAATGGTTTCAGGCAGAACGACGTAGTCCTTCGGCGAAGCCAGCTTGGAGCGCTGTGCGTAGAGCTGGGATTTGTCGGAGGTCAGTACGTCGCAACGACCGGATTCCAGCGACTTGGCGCTTTCATCGGAGGTGTCGAACGTGATCGGGGTGTACTTGAGGTTGTTGGCGCGGAAATAGTCCGACACGTTCAGCTCAGTGGTGGTACCGGCTTGAATGCAGATAGTCGCGCCGTCCAGCTCCTTGGCACTTTTCACCCCCAGCTTGCTGTTGGCCAGGAAGCCAACGCCGTCGTAATAGGTGACGAAGCCGGGGAACACCAGACCCATGCTCGCGTCACGGGAGCTGGTCCAGGTGGTGTTACGCGACAGGATGTCGATTTCGCCGGACTGCAGCGCGGTGAAACGCTCTTTTGCGTTCAGCTGGCTGAATTTGACCTTGGTCGCGTCACCGAATACTGCGGCAGCGACAGCGCGGCAGAAGTCGGCGTCGATGCCCTGGATCTTGCCGCTTGCGTCCGGAACCGAGAAGCCTGGCAGACCGTCACTGACGCCGCACTGAATAAAGCCCTTCTTCTGAATGGCGTCCAGCTTGGCACCCGCTTGAGCGAACCCGGTCAGACCGAGCGCTGCAGCAGCGGCCACGACAGCCAGGGTGGATTTCAACATCTTCATTCAAACCTCCAGTTTGCTCTTTGTTGTGTAGGAGCTTTAGCCCCGTCGCACCCTTGTGAGGCATTAACGACCCGTGCTGGCTTTTTTTTGGGTCATGCGACGTTGAACCCGATTACCGCCCTACGCGCCAGGCAACTGGACGCTGCAGGATCGGCATGATGCGAGTCCGACGGACTGAAGCCCCATGATGTCCTTGAACCCCGAGGTTCAAAGCGAATCGTGCCGGGAATCCTGCTGAATGATTCCATGCTGCCTCTGGCGCAACACAAGGCCGTCTGCTTGATAGCCCATTAGTGTTACCGCCCGAGGTGAGCGCCTTCACTCCGCGGGTTTTGTAGCAAAGCCCGTACCACCATGCTGGCAATGTCGAATTAGCGACAGGTCAAGATCAAAACTTGTAACCTTGCGACATATTCGATAACGCGTCAGCGAGCCTGCGCACCGCCTTAAAGCGTTGAGGTAGAGCGACCGCACACTAATGGAGCACACATGACTGACCCACTGATCATTGAGCCGCAATTGCCCGTCGACGCCTGCGTGATCTGGCTGCATGGGCTGGGTGCCGATCGCTACGATTTCATGCCCGTTGCCGAGATGCTGCAGAGGACGCTGACGACCACCCGATTCATTTTGCCGCAAGCGCCTACCCGCGCCGTCACCATCAACGGCGGCTACGCAATGCCCAGCTGGTATGACATCAAGGCCATGAACCCGGCCCGCGCCATCGACACTGGCGAGCTGGAAGGCTCAGCGCAAGACGTCATCAAGCTGATCGAAGAGCAGCGCGACAGTGGCATAGACCCGGCGCGAATTTTCCTCGCAGGGTTTTCCCAGGGCGGCGCCGTGGTGCTGCATACAGCCTTCCTGCGCTGGGAAGGCCCCCTTGGCGGTGTGCTCGCGCTGTCCACTTACGCGCCGACGTTCAGCGACGAAATGAGCCTGTCCGCCAGCCAGCAACGCATCCCGGCCTATTGCTTGCACGGCAGCCGTGACCAAGTGGTTCTGCATGCCATGGGACGCGCTGCCTACGAGCACTTGAAAGCCCAGGGCGTCACCGTGGCATGGCAGGAATACCCAATGGAGCACGAAGTGTTACCGCAGGAAATTTCCGACATAGGTGTCTGGCTCGCGGATCGGCTTCGCTAGTCCCCTCATTTGAACCTCCCAATTGCGTTGCAGATTTGTTAGGACACTACGCCGCGCCGGAATCTTGCTTTACACTCCCGGCGTACTTTCCTTAATCAACCGATGAGATCACCGTGCTCAAAGCACTTAAAAAGATGTTCGGTAAAAGCGAGGCTGAGCCGCTCGCACCTGCTGCTCCCCTCCCCGTCCCCCAGCGTCAGACCGAAAGCGTCTCGCAGGAACCGTCAGCAGCAGAAGTGCACGTGCCTGCGGCCGAGCATTTGGAAGCCATTGAGCCCGCCGTCACTGAACCGGCCGTCATTGCGCCTGCCAGGGCTGAACGCCCCCGCCGTGAACGTGCGCCCAAGCCCGTCGTCATTCCCTGGAAACCCGAGGACTTCGTCGTCGAACCCCAGGAAGGCAAAACCCGCTTCCACGATTTCCCGCTCGCGCCCGAGCTGATGCACGCCATTCAGGACTTGGGCTTCCCGTATTGCACGCCGATCCAGGCAGGCGTTCTGGGTTACACGCTCAAAGGTCGCGATGCCATCGGCCGCGCACAGACTGGTACCGGCAAGACCGCTGCGTTCCTGATTTCCATCATCACCCAGTTGACCCAAACGCCTCCGCCCAAGGAGCGCTACATGGGTGAGCCCCGTGCCCTGATCATCGCTCCGACCCGCGAGCTGGTCGTGCAGATCGCCAAGGACGCCGAGGCGCTGACCAAGTACACCGATCTCAACGTCATGACGTTTGTTGGCGGTATGGACTTCGACAAGCAACTAAAGCACCTCGAAGCGCGCCACTGCGACATTCTGGTTGCGACCCCGGGCCGCTTGCTCGATTTCGCCCAACGCGGTGAAGTGCACCTGGACATGGTCGAAGTCATGGTGCTGGACGAGGCCGACCGCATGCTGGACATGGGTTTCATCCCTCAAGTGCGCTCGATCATCCGCCAGACCCCGCACAAGGGTGAGCGCCAGACCTTGCTGTTCTCCGCCACCTTCACCGAAGACGTGATGAACCTCGCGAAACAGTGGACGACCGACCCTGCAATCGTCGAAATCGAATCCCTGAACGTGGCCAGCGACACCGTCGAGCAGCACATTTATGCCGTGGCGGGAGCGGACAAGTACAAGCTGTTGTTCAACCTGATCAATGACAACGGCTGGGAACGCGTGATGGTCTTCGCCAACCGCAAGGATGAAGTGCGGCGCATCGAAGAACGTCTCGTGCGTGACGGCATCAATGCGGCGCAGTTGTCCGGTGACGTACCGCAGCACAAGCGGATCAAGACGCTGGAAGGCTTCCGCGAAGGCAAGATCCGCGTGCTGGTGGCCACCGACGTGGCCGGTCGTGGCATCCACATCGACGGCATCAGCCACGTGATCAACTTCACCCTGCCCGAAGTGCCGGACGACTACGTGCATCGCATTGGCCGCACCGGCCGCGCAGGCGCAGATGGCGTTTCGATCAGCTTCGCCGGCGAGGACGACTCCTACCAGCTGCCGTCCATCGAAGAAAAGCTCGGCCGCAAGATCAGCTGCGAGACGCCGCCGACTGTGTTGTTGAGGCCAGTAGTGAGAGTGCAGCCCTGAAAGCTGCTGGCTTGCTGCAAACAAAAAAGCGCAACCCGGGGGTTGCGCTTTTTTTATGCCTGTCCGGCGTCAGTCTGTCCCGTATCGCGGGGAGCGTGGACCGTACAACAAGCCGGCCGGCTGGCCCGCAGAAAGCAGACGCTGGCTGGTGATCCCGGCAATTGGATGACCCGCGTCAGTGGAACTGTTGATGATCTGCTTGACCGCTGCAGTGATCAGCATGCCAATCAATCCGCCGCCGCTGTTGTTGCCGCCTTCGTCACTGGAAGCGGTCGCAGTGCCCGTCCATAGCGTCGTGCCGCTGCGCAGGTCCACCAATTTGGCAGTGGCAGTCACGACCGTTTGACTGCTGATCACCATGTAGGTGGTGCCGTACTGCGTCACCTTGACGTACATCGCCGCATCCGCACCGAAGATTTCCCGCAGCTTGGCCGGGGAGGTTTCCTGAATGTCGTTTGCGTTGGTCAGGCCGTTCTGTTTGAACGTCTCGTCGACAAGGGCAACTGGCACGACGTAATAACCCGCCTCGGCCAGCGGAAAGGTCACTTGGGAAAGCAGGCTGTACGTTGCCTTTACGTCGGGCGACTCGTTCACCGGCGGCATCACCAGTATCGAACGTGGTTTGCTTTCCTTGAACGCCGAATAATCGACAGTCTTGGGGGCGACACACCCACCCAGCAGCGTTGCGGCGAACAGACCGGCCGCGAGTTTCAGAAAGATACGGTTCATTTGGACGCGACTCCTGTCTTGACGTTTCTCATCAGGAAATCCATATAGGTCGCCGACTCGGGAAACAGCGTTTTTTCAGTGCGAAACTCTTGGACCATCTGATCATCCTTGCCCAGGCTGCCGTATAGCATGCCCAGCTGCGCGTGATAACCCGGCGGCGGATTGCCGTTGGTGGAGCGAATTTTCTGCAGGTCTTCCTCCAGCTTGGCGACCTGCGACTCTTTGGATTCGCCTTTGAAGTACTCGTAGACTTCAGGCTGATAACTGCCCCACTGGTACAGCGTCTTGGGCTGGGCGCAGCCGCTGAGCCATAAGGCCGCAGCAGCCACTGCAATCACGCGTAAACCGTTCATTTTCGTTTCCATGTTAAATAAGCTCCCTGTCGTGATTACTTGATGGCCGGTTTCCAGGCACCTGCGTCAATGGCGCGGACCATATTGTTGACCGCCTCGCGCATGGCCAGATCAAGCACCTTGCCGTTGAGCGTGGAGTCATAGCTGGCGGTGCCGCCGAATCCGATAACTTCACGGTTGGACAGTTGATACTCACCAGCACCTTGCGTGGAGTACACCACCTCGGAGGTCCTGATGTTGACGATGTTCAGCGCCACTTTGGCGTAGGCGATCTGCGACTTGCCGCGGCCCAGCAAACCGAACAGCTGCTGATCACCGACTTCCTTTCGACCAAATTCAGTGACGTCGCCGGTGACCACGTAATCGGCCCCCTTGAGTTGCTGGGCAGTGTTTTTGATCGCCGCTTCCTGACCGATCTCCGACATGTTGTCGCGGTCCAGCACGCTGAAGCGGTTGGTTTGCTGCATGTGGGTAATCAGGATGGTCTTGGCCTGACCGCCCAGGCGGTCGACGCCGTCGGAAAAGATCCCGCGCATATAGCTCGAACGGTTGTCGAATTTGCCGACGGCGATTGGCGTGCGCACACCTGCGTAAGCAGTATTGAAGCTTTCGACCTTCTCCACCGGCATGGCGCGCGAGCTTTCCGTCGCACAGCCGCCCATTAACGCCAGCGTCGCTGCCGCAATCCCTGAAATGAAAACCTGCTGCAGTCTGTTCACACCTACGCTCCCCGCTAATAAATTCCGTTCCGTGCTCCGATATAAACGCCGCGCTAAACGGTCGTCTCCGGAGGACGTTTAATACTGATGACTCGCTGCGACTCCGCTGTCAGGCCCACCCGCAATGATCCGCAGGCGCAAGCAGGCGCTCACGACGGGCGTGGTTAGAGAGGCAAAGGTATTAAGAGAGTGACGCGACAGAACCCGATTGAGGCGTTCTCATTAGACGTGCTCTTCCCTGAGAGATATCACAGTGATATCAAAACGGGCACATGCTAGTGCGACGTCTTCCTGACGTCAACAATAAACATCCCCGTCATGAATTGGATACGGTGCTCATGACCGGTTGCGACCGCGAACAAGCGAAGCTGGTTGCAGACCCAGACCCGCAGACGCCTGGTTGCACCAGCACGACTACTTCCAGCGGTCCGCCGCCTTGTGATCGCTGTCCCGGCCTTCAACCCAGCGCGGTCCTTGTGCGGTGCTTTCCTTCTTCCAGAAGGGTGCGCGGGTTTTAAGGTAATCCATCACGAAGTCGCAGGATTCGAAAGCGGCCTGACGATGGGCGCTGGCAGCCGCGACGAATACGATCGGCTCGCCCGGCTCCAGCTCGCCTACTCGATGGATCACCTCAAGCTTCAGCAACGGCCAACGCTGCCGAGCCTCGTCGACGATTTTCAACAGTGCCTTTTCGGTCATGCCGGGGTAGTGCTCAAGGAACATGCCTGCCACCTCACGTCCGTCGTTGAAATCACGCACGTAGCCGACAAAGCTCACCACCGCACCCACGCCGACATTGGCATCGTGCATGGCATTGACTTCGGCACCCGGATTGAACGCCGCCGCCTGGACTCGCACGCTCATCTCAGCCTCCAGTGACAGTCGGGAAGAATGCGACTTCATCGCCCGGCTCAATCGGCTCATCCAGCGAGCACAGCTCCTGATTGCGCGCGCACATGATGCCGCTTTCGCTCAGCACCTCCCACACGCCACCGCGCTCTAGCAAATGCTGGCGCACCGCTTCGACGGTCGCAAACGTACCTTCCAGGTGCTCGCTTTCGGTACCGAGGGTTTCGCGAAAGCGCGCGAAATACTGAACTTGGACATGAATAGTCATTGGGCACTCACGGGTTCGTCAGCGATGAAGTGGCCGCTCTTGCCGCCAAGCTTTTCAAGCAGCCGCACATGCTCGATGGTCATGCCGCGGTCGACCGCCTTGCACATGTCATAGATCGTCAGAGCGGCAATGCTGGCAGCGGTCAGCGCTTCCATTTCCACGCCGGTCTGTCCGGACAGTTTGCAGCGGGCGACGATGTGCACGGTGTTTGCGCTTTCGGCCGTGAGCTCGACCTTCACGCCGGTCAACATCAGGGGATGGCACAGAGGGATCAGGTCGCTGGTCTTCTTGGCTGCCTGAATGCCGGCGATGCGCGCCACGGCAAACACGTCGCCTTTGGGGTGCCCGCCGGCAACGATCATTTGCAGGGTTTCGGGCAGCATGCGCACACGCGCTTCGGCCACGGCTTCACGGAACGTCACGGCTTTTTCGGTGACGTCGACCATGTGGGCGCGACCTTGGGAATCGAGATGGGTAAGCACGGGATAACTCCTGGACAGGAGCAGGGATTGTAACGCTGATGGAGACCTAACTGTAGGAGCTTGCCCGCGAGCACGTGACCGCAGGAGCCGGGCCGGACGTATGACCGTAGACGCCGGGCCGGACGTGTGATCGTAGAAACCGGGTCGAACGCGTGACCGTAGGAGCCGGCTTGCTGGCGAATGCAGTGGGTCAGTTGCAGTTGCAGCGCATGACCGAAAGCGTTCGCCAGCAAGCCGGCTCCTACAGGTTCAGCGGTGAATGGACATTCAGTTGATGTCCATGGATCAGAGGGTTACAAATGGCTCTCCGCGTATTCCGCCAGGATCGAGCGCGGTACGCCTTGCAGGCTGATGTGCACGCCGTTGGGGAAATCCTTGAATCGCTCCGTTAGATAGGTCAGCCCCGAACTGGTGGCCGACAGGTATGGGGTATCGATCTGCGCCAGGTTACCCAGGCAGACCACCTTGGACCCTGCACCGGCACGCGTGATGATGGTCTTCATCTGGTGCGGCGTCAGGTTCTGGCATTCATCGATCAGGATCAGGCTTTGCTGGAAGCTACGGCCGCGAATGTAGTTCAAGGATTTGAACTGCAGTGGCACCTTGCTAAGGATGTAATCAACGCTGCCGTGGGTGTTTTCATCGTCCATGTGCAGCGCTTCCAGGTTATCGGTGATCGCGCCAAGCCATGGTTCCATCTTCTCTGCTTCGGTACCTGGCAGAAAGCCGATCTCCTGGTCAAGCCCCTGCACGCTGCGTGTCGCAATGATGCGTCGATAGCGCTTGCTCACCATGGTCTGCTCGATAGCAGCGGCCAGCGCGAGAATGGTCTTGCCCGAACCGGCTGCGCCCGACAGATTGACCAGATGGATATCCGGATCGAGCAACGCGAACAGCGCCAGCCCCTGATAAATGTCGCGGGGTTTCAGCCCCCACGCCTCCTGGTGCAGCAACGGCTCCTGGTGCATGTCCAGCAGCAGCAGCTCATCCGGTTTGACGCCCTTGATCCAGCCCACAAAACCTTGCTCATCAATGATGAACTCGTTGATATGAACGGCCGGGATCTGCTCGATCATCTGCACCTTATGCCAGGTACGGCCATGGTCCTGACGGGTATCGACTTTGCTGACACGGTCCCAGAAAGAACCGGTCATGGTGTGATAGCCGGGCGACAGCATCGATACGTCATCGACCAACTGATCGGTGCTGTAATCTTCCGCTTCGATGCCGCAGGCCCGCGCCTTGAGGCGCATATTGATGTCTTTGGTGACCAGCACGATGCGCGTGTCCTTTTTCAGCGCGTGCAGGTCGATCAACTGGTTGATGATGATGTTGTCATTGAGGTTGTCGGGCAGCAGCCGGTTGGGATCCTGCCGTTTGTTCATGAGAATGGACAGGTACCCTTTGAATACGCCTGTGCCTCGGTCAATGGGAACGCCTTGCTCGACCTCCTCCGGGGTCGCCTCGCCGAGTGTCTTGTCGATCAGACGGATCGCCTGACGGCATTCAGCCGCCACCGAGTGCTTGCCCGCCTTGAGCTTGTCCAGTTCTTCTAGGACGGTCATGGGCAGGGCAACGTGATGTTCTTCGAAATTCAGAAGCGCGTTTGGATCGTGAATCAATACATTGGTATCGAGCACATAGAGGATTGGCTGGTTAGAGGAAGGGGTGCGTCCGTGGTCATCCATACTCGCTCACCTTTGTAGAAGCCAAGTGACGCAACACACAGCGATGCTGCGCCACGAAAAGGCCGCCGAGGCTTTCTCCTTGAGGCAGGAGAAAAATGCGCAAAGTGGGTCTGGGATGACGCCACCTGTGTTGCAGGGTTCGGCGGTCTGTTGTCGTAATACCGCAAAACCGATGACATAAAAACGCGTTTCAACGCTTTTTGAAGTTTATTTTTCAGGCGACAAAAAGGCCTTGGCGGATGCCTTGGGCGCGTTTAAAGTCGAAAGTCCGGTCGAGGACAATTCTTCAGAAATTTCCGGCCTTCAACGCTTCTGGCTACCCCCCTCACTCCCCCGCTTTTTGCTCAGTCGCTGCCTCCGTCGCCTTTGCATCAGGCTGAACGGGCTCCTCTTCCTGCCTCTTGTCCATCGTTTCCTCGTCCGTCGCGTCTTCGTCCGGGGTGTCGGTCTCTTCGTCCTGATTGTCCTCTTCGTCCGCCAACTGCTGCGGATAGATGTGGCAGTCCTCCCACGTCACTCCGCTTTGCGCGGTATTGGCCATCAGCCATGGCACTGCCTGCTGAGCACGGTCAGTGCTGTCATGGAAGACCACGTTGCCGCGTCGCCACAGCAGCATCAGCGTCAGGACTCGATTGGCAGCCTGCTCGGCGCTGATGCGCCCGGTGCTGTCCTGGGAATCAATGTTCCAGAGCGAGACGCGAAGCTGTTGGTCCCGGAAAAACGGCGCGCTGTTTGCGCGTCGATGGCCATAGGGTGGGCGGAACAAGGGCACGAAGTTGTCCGGCAAGACTTGCTGAAGCAACGCGGCGGTGCGTTCGATGGAGTCTTGCCAGTCGCGCCAGTGGGCATGGGACCGAAACTCCCAGCCCTGAAGCCCGACGCACTGCTGGCGGTAAAGGTTTTGCAACGCCTGGGGCGAGCTGGCGTCGAGCCGGCTCTGCAGGCTTTTACCCAATACAAAAAACGTCGCAGTGATCTGCTGTTGACGCATGAAGTCGGCCAGCCAGTCGGTGGCGCCATCGGCGGTGGTCGGACCGCTCTCGAAGTTGAGCAGGAAGGTTCTGTCCGGCATCTCGTCGCCGCTGAGCTCGTCGGAGTTGAACCGCTCGACCTCGCTGCTGGTTTGCGGGAACAAGGCGGCCATGCGCAGCAGCTCGTTGAGGTACCGCTGGTTAAATGCATCGGCCGGCGCCGCCCAGCCCGCATAAAAGGAATCATCGGCGACCTTATATTCCCCAGCCCGCTGACGCAGCATTGGCACGTCATCGACCAGCACGCAAAACGAGGCGTCGGCTCCGCAGGTTTTTTCGGCGGCTTTCCAGTTTTCGAACAGGCGTGTCCATAACCGTGTGCGGATCAGATTGACCGTTGGCAGGTTGACCTGTCGCAGGCCCAGGCGAGCACTGAGCTGTGCATCGCTGAGGTTTTCGCTTTCCAGCAACTGGTGGGCGAAGCTGAGAATTTGCGCACGAGACGCGACATCGAACAGCTGCGGAGTTTCGAGTGCCTCTGGCCAGACCGTACGATCCAGCATCGCAATCTCGCCCGTGGCTGCCTGTGCGTTGAGGCCCAGCAAGCAGGCGCCGATCAATAACAGCATGCGCAAAACGACGTGCTCCCAATCCTTTATAAAGAGGCCGAAACCGGCGAGGCACTATAGCGGATTTGCTTCGCTCCAGAATGCCGGATTGGAGCTGGACACCTGCAGCAGCGCACCTATGAGTGCCATAGCTGGAGTCCTCTGCGTGCAACCCCTAGAATCGGCGGACGATTAAAGGAGAACTGCGCATGCTGATGGTGATTTCCCCCGCCAAAACCCTCGATTTCGAGACGCCGCCGACGACAGAGCACTACACCCAGCCGCAATTTCTCGACCACTCTCAGGAACTCATCAGCCAGCTGCGCGACTTTTCACCGGCGCAGATCGGCGAACTGATGCACCTGTCCGACAAACTCTCAGGCCTCAATGCCGCCCGCTTCGGCAGCTGGGACCCTGCGTTCACGCCTGATAACGCCAAGCAGGCGCTGCTGGCGTTCAAGGGCGACGTCTATACAGGCCTGGCAGCCGAGACCCTTAAAAAAGCCGATTTGAACTACGCGCAAAAACACCTGCGAATGCTGTCCGGGCTTTACGGCCTGTTACGCCCTCTGGACTTGATGCAGCCGTATCGCCTGGAAATGGGCACGAAATTGCCCAATGCCAGAGGCAAAGACCTCTATGCATTCTGGGGCAATCGTATCAGCGAGTGGCTCAACGAGGCGCTTGAAGAGCAAGGCGACGATCTGTTGCTCAACCTGGCGTCCAACGAATACTTCTCGGCCGTGAAGCGTCCAGCCTTGAAAGCCAGGGTGATCGAGACCGAGTTCCGCGACCAGAAAAACGGCCAGTACAAAATCATCAGCTTCTACGCCAAGAAAGCCCGCGGCATGATGAGTCGCTTTGTCATCACTGAGCGCATCAGCAAGCCCAAGGATCTGATGCAGTTCGACGCTCAGGGCTACCGCTACAGCAAGGAACTGTCATCCACCGACAAGCTGGTGTTCCTGCGCGACGAGCAGGACGCGTGATTGCAGCAAGCCAACCCGGCTTTGCACTGGGTTACGCTGTCGCGGCAAGGACGCCGCGCGATCGTTTTCGCCTGGTTCGATGCCTTTAATTGAGGCGTCTGTCCGCCTCAATTCAGCTTCTAACCGGCCTCCCCTTCATTCGGATGTGCGTCACCCTCCAACTGGTGGCAAATTAAACAGTGATGGATTTCGCAAAATCCGACGATCGCTTAGTTCAAATCCTGCAATTTAAGCGGACAAACGGTAGTGCTGGCGAGTAATTGGCGCCAAGTATAAGGCGGAAACTAAGCCCCTCTTTTTTTCTCAAAAATTTAACAACTTTTTTCATCTAAAACAGTGCCCTCGTTTGCAGTAGTGGCGCTTTGACTCTAATAGCGCTAAAACCCCCGTGTGGGCTGGGCCTAACCAAGCCTGGCCCGGTCGCGACCCCACCTGACGTCACCCCGGTGTTACGAAAAATCTCAAAAAGAGGACGAGTGGCCCGGAACTTATGGGTATTGCCCACGCTCCTACATCCCGTAACAATTCTCGTCCCCCATGTAGGACATCTCTTACATGGCACATGGACAGATCTGGAAGTTGCTTCTCAACGAAGTTAGACCCACGGGTCAAGTGGTACGTACAAGGAGTCACGCACCAAACTAGTTGAAGTAAATTGAGCTAGCACCATTCGGGTGCCCGCAGTCGCTAACCGGAGTCGATTCATTGGGGGAAGGCCAGAAACCTTGTCCTAGAGCGCCCGGGCGCGACGCGCTAACCACCCGTTGGAGTGTCCTGCCATATCCCAGATCGGGAACCTATATAGATATGTATGGGCTACTCGACACTGTAGATCTGTAAAATTCGGGTTTGCCTTTCATATAGGTAACTCACCCTTAATTCTGCCTGTGCTTGTCACGCGACATTCATTTGCCGTGCGTACGAGTGCGCGAAAGTTGTAAGACAATTTTTATATTTCGGCCAACTAAATGGCGTAAACATCGAGGAGATTACTATGCGTATCAGCATCTTTGGTTTGGGCTATGTCGGCGCTGTCTGCGCTGGTTGCCTCTCTGCGCGTGGTCATGATGTTGTGGGTGTGGACATCTCCGCTGCCAAGATCGATCTGATCAACAACGGCAAGTCGCCAATCGTTGAGCCTGGTCTGGGCGAGCTGCTGCAAACCGGTATCAAGACCGGCAAACTGCGCGGCACCACCGACTTCTCCGAAGCGATTCGCGCTACTGACCTGTCGATGATCTGCGTCGGCACCCCAAGCAAAAAGAACGGCGATCTGGAGCTGGACTTCATTGAATCGGTCTGCCGCGAAATCGGCTTCGTGCTGCGTGACAAGACTACCCGTCACACCATCGTCGTCCGCAGCACCGTTCTGCCAGGCACCGTTGCCAACGTGGTTATCCCGATCCTTGAAGACTGCTCGGGCAAGAAAGCCGGCGTTGACTTCGGCGTCGCGGTAAACCCTGAATTCCTGCGTGAAAGCACCGCGATCGCCGACTACGATCACCCTCCGATGACCGTTATCGGCGAATTCGACAAGGCGTCCGGCGACGTTCTGCAGTCCCTGTACGAAGAACTCGACGCACCGATCATCCGCAAGGACATCGCCGTTGCCGAAATGATCAAGTACACCTGCAACGTATGGCACGCGACCAAAGTCACCTTCGCCAACGAAATCGGCAACATCGCCAAGGCAGTCGGCGTCGATGGCCGTGAAGTGATGGACGTGGTCTGCCAGGACAAGGCTCTGAACCTGTCGCAGTACTACATGCGCCCAGGCTTCGCTTTCGGCGGTTCCTGCCTGCCGAAGGACGTTCGCGCCCTGACCTACCGCGCCAGCAGCCTGGACGTTGACGCACCTCTGCTCAACTCCCTGATGCGCAGCAACGTGTCCCAGGTTCAGAACGCATTCGACATCGTTGCCGCCAGCGACACTCGCAAAGTGGCCCTGCTGGGTCTGAGCTTCAAGGCCGGTACCGATGACCTGCGCGAAAGCCCACTGGTCGAGCTGGCTGAAATGCTGATCGGTAAAGGCTACGACCTGAGCATCTTCGACAGCAACGTCGAATACGCCCGCGTCCACGGTGCGAACAAGGACTACATCGAGTCCAAGATCCCGCACGTTTCCTCTCTGCTGAACTCGGATTTCGACGCAGTCATCGACAAATCCGACGTGATCATCCTGGGCAACCGCGACGAGCGCTTCCGTGCACTCGCCAACAACGCGCCAGCTGGCAAGCGCGTGATTGACCTGGTGGGCTTCATGAAAGGCACCACCACTGAAAACGGTCAAATCGAAGGTATCTGCTGGTAACACTCAGCAAGCTGCAAGCCACGAGCTGCAAGTTTCAGGCTTCATTCCTCCAGCCCCAGGCAGCAATGCCTGCGGCTGGAGGTTTGAAGCTTGCGGCTTGAGTTTGCAACTGACTTAGGGATACACATTATGCAAAGGCTGAAGCACGGCTTCCTCCAGGCCGCAGGTTGGCTGTTTTATCTGAGTTTGCTGGCTGCCATTGCTATGGCCTTGCCTGCATCGCTGTTTGACTCGCATTCCAAAAATTTCATTTTCCTCATTGGTATCGTCGGCATCTGGCGCTACTCGATGGGCGCAACGCACTTCGTGCGCGGCATGATTTTCCTGTACATCGTCTACCCGCACCTGCGCCGTAAAGTGCGCAAGCTGGGCAAGGCGGCCGATCCGTCCCATGTGTTCCTGATGGTTACCAGCTTTCGTATCGATGCGCTGACCACCGCTCAGGTGTACAGCTCGGTGATCCGCGAAGCGATCAACTGCGGCTTCCCGACCACCATCGTGTGCTCGCTGGTTGAAATGTCCGATGAGCTGCTGGTCAAGGCGCTGTGGGCCAAATACAACCCGCCGGAACACGTGAAGCTGGATTTCGTGCGTATTGCCGGTACCGGCAAGCGTGACGGCCTGGCATTCGGCTTCCGCGCCATCTCCCGTCACATGCCCGACGACCGCGCCGTAGTGGCCGTGATCGACGGCGACACCGTGCTGGCTGAAGGCGTTGTGCAGAAGACCGTTCCGTGGTTCCAGCTGTTCGGCAATGTCGGCGGCCTGACCACCAACGAGTTCTGCGAAGTCCGCGGCGGCTACATCATGAGCGAGTGGCACAAACTGCGTTTCGCTCAGCGTCACATCAACATGTGCTCGATGGCTCTGTCCAAGCGCGTGCTGACGATGACCGGCCGCATGTCGGTGTTCCGCGCCACCGTGGTGACCGACCCTGTGTTCATCGCCGACGTTGAAAGCGATTCGCTGCAGCACTGGCGTCTGGGCCGCTTCAAGTTCCTGACCGGCGATGACAAGTCGAGCTGGTTCAGCCTGATGCGCCTGGGCTATGACACGTTCTACGTGCCCGATGCCGCGATCAACACCGTTGAGCACCCGCCGGAAAAGAGCTTCCTGAAGGCCAGCCGCAAGCTGATGTATCGCTGGTATGGCAACAACCTTCGGCAGAACTCCCGCGCGCTGGGCCTGGGTGTAGGCCGTCTCGGTATCTTCACCAGCATCGTGCTGTTCGACCAGCGCGTGTCGATGTGGACCTCCCTGCTGGGCCTGACGGTCGCCATGTTGGCGAGCCTCAAGTACGGCATCGAGTTCCTGCTGGCCTACCTGCTCTGGATCGGCATCACCCGCCTGATTCTGACCCTGCTGCTGTCGTGCAGCGGACACAGGATCGGACCGGCCTACCCGATCATTCTGTATTACAACCAAATCGTCGGCGCCCTGATGAAGATCTACGTCTTCTTCCGTCTCGACCGACAGTCCTGGACCCGCCAGGACACAAAACTGAGCCGCGACATGGCCAGCTTCCAGGGTTGGTTCAACACCTGGTCGTCGCGGACCATGACTTTCT
Organism: Pseudomonas sp. ME-P-057; assembly: GCF_030208975.1. Lineage (NCBI taxonomy): Bacteria > Pseudomonadati > Pseudomonadota > Gammaproteobacteria > Pseudomonadales > Pseudomonadaceae > Pseudomonas > Pseudomonas sp. ME-P-057. The sequence goes on along the minus strand of NZ_JARVSX010000023.1, from coordinate 23,737 downwards.
CGGCTGGCAGCATCTTCGTTGCCGTGCTGCTGACAATGGTCTGAACGGGCCTCTGACCGAAACAATGGATCAACTCGATTAATCAGGAATTATCACCATGAATACAGCCGTGAATGCCAATGTCGTACATGAATCCGAAGCCCAGCGTCAGCACGCACGGGTCAAGATCCCGGCCAAGCTGCGACTGCTCAACGGGCAGCCGAACGCTCCACTGGTTCGCGTCGAAGACCTTTCCGCCGGCGGTCTGAGCTTCGTTGCTCCTGCCAATCTGCGCCCAAGCGTGGGTCAGGTCATCAAAGGCCGCCTGCAGTTCCTGATCGATAACCTCGGTCTGGCCATGGACATCGACCTGCAAGTGCGCACCATCGATTCCGCGACCGGCCGTGTGGGTTGCCAGTTCCAGCACCTGGAAGCTCAGGACATCGCAACGCTGCGCCACCTGATCACTTCGCACCTGTCGGGCGATCTCATCAGCATGGGCGAAGTGCTCGCGACCCTGCAGCGCGACAACTTCACCAAGGCGCGCAAGAACAAAGACTCCGGCAGCGGCCAGAGCGCGTTCGGTCGTCTGCGTGCAGTGACCTTCAGCGCCGGTATCTTCATCGTCGGCCTGGCTGCCTTCGGCTTCGTCGCCAAGTCGGTCTACGGCATGTACTTCGTCAGCCACTCCACGTCGGGTCTGGTCAGCGTACCGAGCCTGGACGTAACCATGCCTCGTGAAGGCACCGTGACCAGTCTGGTCACCGCGAACGGCGAAGTGGCCAAAGGCGCTCCGCTGGCCACTTTCAACACCAGCATGCTGGACATGTTGAAAGGCAACCTGGACCCGGACGAAATGCAGCCTGCCAAGATCGAAGAGCTGTTCGGTCGTCAGCTGGCCGGCACCATGACCAGCCCATGCGACTGCGTCGTGGCCAAGCAACTGGTCGCCGACGGTCAGTACGCCAGCAAGGGCCAAGTGATCTTCCAGATGGTGCCGCGCAATGTTGCCGCCAACGTCGAAGCACGCTTCACCTACCGCCAGTTCGCCGACGTCCAGCCGGGCGCCAGCGTGAACTTCCAGGTCGCGGGCGAAGAAGGCAACCACAGCGGCAAGATCGTCAGCGCCACGGCATTGAGCCCGGCTGACCTGTCTTCCGACATCCGCGTTCAGATCCAGCCAGACGAAGCCATCAACAGCAACCTGGCAGGTCGTCCGGTTGAAGTGGTGAGCAACCGTGGCCCATCGCTGAACTGGCTGATCGACAAAGCCACGGCGGCAGGTTTCTAAACATGGCTAGCCCACTACGAAGCTTGTCAGCCCCTACATTGTTGAGCCTGGCGATCGCTATCGGTTTGGGCGGCTGTGCCGGCCTGCCCGATCAGCGCCTGGCCAACGAAGCCCTGAAACGCGGCGACACCGCGCTGGCGGAGCAAAACTATCGGCAACTGGCGGACCTGGGCTACAGCGACGCACAGGTCGGCCTCGCGGACATCCAGGTGGGTACCCGCGACCCGGAGCTGATCAAGCAGGCCGAGGCGACTTACCGCGCTGCGGCCGCCACTTCGCCCCGGGCGCAATCGCGCCTGGGCAAGCTGCTGGCGGTCAAGCCGAACTCCACCGAAGCCGAGCAACGTGAAGCCGAAGGCCTGTTGAAGACCGCTTTCGCCAACGGCGAAGCCGGTACGCTGATCCCGCTGGCCATGCTCTATCTGCAATACCCGCACACGTTCCCGAACGTGAACGCGCAGCAGAAGATCAACGAGTGGCGCGCCACCGGTTACCCGGAAGCTGGCCTGGCCCAGGTGCTGCTGTATCGCACTCAAGGCACCTATGACCAGCATCTGGCCGACGTGGAAAGCATCTGCAAGCAGGCGCTGCGCACGACGGACGTTTGCTACACCGAGCTGGCGACCGTTTACCAGAAGCGTGGCGAAACCGACAAGCAGGCTGCGCTGATCCAGCAGATGCAAAGCGGCTACGCCATGGGCAGCGTACCTGCCATGCGCGTGGACAGCGTTGCCCGGGTGCTGGCTGATTCGACCCTGGGCAAGCCGGACGAAAAGACTGCGCAAACGCTGCTCGAAAAAGTGGCTCCCGGCTACCCCGCTTCATGGGTGAGCCTGGCGCAGTTGCTGTACGACTACCCGGAACTGGGCGACGTCAACAAGATGATGGAATACCTGGACAACGGCCGTGCCGCGGACCAACCGCGCGCCGAACTGTTGCTGGGCAAACTGTATTACGAAGGCAAGCTGGTCTTGCCGGACGCGAAGAAAGCCGAAGAGCACCTGACCAAGGCCGCTGCGACGCAGATCTCCGCGCATTACTACCTGGGTCAGCTTTATCGCCGGGGTTATCTGGGCCACCCAGACCCGCAGAAAGCTGTCGACCAGCTGCTGACCTCCGCACGCGGTGGCCAGAACAGTGCCGACTTCGCCCTCGCGCAGTTGTTCTCGCAAGGCAAAGGCATCAAGCCTGATCCGGTCAACGCGTGGGTCTTCGGTCAGCTCGCACTGGCTCAGGGCACGCCGCAAGCGACGGATCTTGCGCAACAACTTAACGAACAATTGCCGCCTGAGAAGCGCGCCCAGGCGCAGAGTCTTCTCCAGCGTGAACAGCAGGTCCGAGGCACCACAGCACAAAATGCGCTGGCCTTGCAGACCCTGCAAGAAGAAAAAGACGGCGGGGACGCACCTCTATGAAGCTTAAGTTGAACCCTCTGATGGCAGCTGGAGTGGGCCTGGGTTTTTCCATGATGTGGGCCACGCCGACTCTGGCAGCCCTGACCGACACTCAGAATTTCGGCCTCGAAGTCAAGGTGACCGGGCAGATGGAAGACGACCGTGACCTCGGCACCCGCAGCGGTGGCGACGTCAATGGTGTCGGTCTGGACCTGCGCCCATGGGCGTATGGCGAGTCGGGCGACTGGAGCGCTTACGCGATGGGCCAGGTAGTCGCTGCTACCGACACCATTCAGACTGACCCGCTGGATCAGCAGGTTACCGACGCGAACGGCCAGAGCACCCAACGCTCGCGCAGCACTTCCAACAGCCGCAAAGTGGATGACAGCTATGCCGCGCTGCGCGAATTCTGGATCGGTTACAGCGGCTTCACGGCCTACCCTGGCGAGATCCTGAAAGTGGGCCGTCAGCGCCTGCGCAATGACGACGGTCAGTGGCACGACACCAACATCGAAGCCGTCAACTGGACCTTCGACACCACGCTGCTCAAAGCCGAAGTGGGTGCCGCGCAACGCTTCAGCGAATACCGTACTGACCTGACCGAGCTTTCGGCGCAGGACAAGGACCGCTCGCACCTGTACGGCGACGTGGAATACCAGTGGACACCCGGCCAATGGGCAGGGATTCGCGCGCACCACAGTCACGACGGCGGCAGCCTGAAACACCAGGGCGAACCCATCGATGACCTCGACAAGACCAGCCGCGGTGATCTGACCTGGCTGGGTCTGCAGGCCAACAGCGACGCGTACAACTACCGCAATCTGAACACCGTCAACTACTGGGGCAGCCTGACCTGGCTGACCGGCGACCGCGATCGCATCGGCAGCCGCTTCGACGCCATTGGCGATCAGGACGTGGCGGGCGAAAAGACCGACGAAAACGTCAACGGCTGGGCGACTGACCTGGGTCTGCGTTTCCGTCTGGATCCGATGTGGCAAGTGGGCGGCGCTTACTCCCGCGCCAGCAAGAACTACGAACAGAACGGTCTGGAAAGCAACCGCTCGAACTGGACCGGTACCCGCTCGCGCGTGCATCGCTTCGGTGAAGCGTTCCAGGGCGAGATGGCCAACGTAGAGTCCGGCTCGCTGTTTGCCTCCTGGCAGATGCAGGACGAGTACGACGCCTCGCTGATCTACCACAAGTTCCGCCGCGTTGATGGCCACTCCCCTATCGGCGGCGCCGGCGTCAATCCAGCGCCAGAAAGTACAGACGTTTCCGGCGTTCTCCAGTCTTTGCAGCTGCAAGACGGCAACAAGGACCTGGGCCAGGAGATGGATCTGGTCGTCACCAAGTACTTCAAGCAGGGCCTGCTGCCCGCGGCGGTGAGCCAGTCGTTCGACGAACCGTCGGCGCTGATCCGTCTCCGCGCAGGCGTTTTCAAGCCGGGCGATGCGTACCAAAGCGGTGTGGACAACTACATGCACCGCGCCATCGTCGACGTCATCTGGCGCTTCTGATGCAAGCCGCGATAGGAGTGCAATGAGATGAACAGTCAAGCAAGCAGATTGCGTCACCGGGCATGGCCACATGCCCTGCTGGAAAGCTCCGTGCTGAGAAGCGCGGTGCTGAGCAGCGCCTTGCTATTGGCCAGCACGACTGCGATGGCCAACAGTCCTCTGCCGGTGCCTGCACCGGCGGCGCACCCAGCTGACGGCAAGGGTGAAGTGGTCAAAGGCCTGCATCAGGCCAAGACCTACTCCATCACCAGCGCGCCCATCGAGCCGTTGCTCATGGACAAGCCCAAGTTGCCCGACCTGTCCGGTTACACCCAGCAGGCCATGCAGAAAAAGATCGTGCGCACCAAGCCCGGCAAGGCTTCGATCAAACGCATGATGCAGGAGGACTCGCTCAAGGAGTTCATCGGCGGCGATAACAAGATGGCCGAATGGGTTGCGCGTCAGCACGGCATTCCCGAAGCCATCTTCGTGGACGACGGCTACATGACCCTGCAGGACCTCGCTAAAAAGGTGCCCAAGCAGTACCTGAGCGAAACGTCGCCGGGCGTGTTCCTGGCACGTCTGCCGATCGTGGTCGGCAGAAAAGGCATTCTTGAAATCGACAAGAGAACCGTCGAGCTGCGTCTGTCCCAGGACGCCGGTGCGTTCCTGGTCAACGACAACATGCTGTTCATGTCCGACACCAAGCTGACCGGCTGGAGCGAAGCGGCCAACGGCCCGTCGACGTACAAGTCGCCGAAGGAATTCCGTCCGTTCCTGTTGTCGTGGGGCGGTACCCAGACCTACATGTTCAACACCAAAGTGGCGAGCCTGGGTTACAACAACAGCAAGTCGTACGGGATCAGTATTTCCCAGTACACCCCGAACACCAAGGCGAAGATGAACCGCCCGGACCCTACGGGCTGGATCGTCAACTCCGAATTCTCGGACATGTGGTACGGCTTCTACTGCTATGAAACCCGCGACTTCGTGGTGAAGGGCAGCACCTACCACGACAACATCGTTTACGGCATCGACCCACACGACCGTTCGCACGGTCTGATCATTGCTGAAAACACGGTGTACGGCACGAAGAAGAAGCACGGGATCATCGTCTCCCGTGAGGTGAACGACAGCTTCATCATCAACAACAAAAGCTACGACAACCACCTGTCCGGCATCGTCCTTGACCGTAACAGCGTGAACAACCTGGTTGCGTACAACGAGATCTATCGCAACCACACAGACGGCATCACGTTGTACGAGAGCGCCGACAACCTGCTGTGGGGCAACCGCGTGTTCGCCAACAAACGTCACGGCATCCGGGTACGTAATAGCACCAACATCAAGCTGTACGAAAACCTGGCCATCGGCAACGGCCTGATGGGCGTCTACGGCCACATCAAAGACCTGTCGGACACTGACCGGGACATCAAGCTCGATCCGTTCGATGCAGAAGTCTCGATGATCATGGTCGGCGGTGAACTGACCTCCAACGGTTCAGGACCGCTGTCCATCGATTCGCCACTGAGCGTCGAGCTGTACAAGGTCGCGATGCTTGCACCGACCAAAGCCAGCGGGATCAGCTTCAACGGTGTTCTGGGCGATCGTCAGGACGAAATCCTCGATCTGCTGGTGCGCCAGCAGAAAGCCGTGTTGATCGACCCGGTAGAAAGCCAGAAACAACTCCGGGACTGAGGAAGATATTTCTATGCACGCACACTTGATCAAACTGCTCAGCCTCTCGGGCCTGACCGCTGCACTGTTCGCCGCCAGCAACGCGGCGTACGCCGCAGACACGACTGCCCCGAGCTTTACTGCCGAGCCTTGCTGCAGCCTGTGCCCTGAAGCACACGACGAGAAAAACTACGTCAGCCGCTACCAGCAGAACTTCACCACGCTGGTTCAGGCCCAGGGCGACTGGCTGTTCCGGACCCGCGAAGACCTGCGCACCGAATTCGACACCACGCCGGAAGGCTATCGCCGCATGCAGCAACTGCACGATGCCTTCAAGAGCAAGGGCGTGGAGTTGGTGGTCGTTTACCAGCCGACCCGCGGGTTGGTTGACCGTAACAAGCTGTTCCCGGCCGAGCGCGACAAGTTCGATTACAACACCGCGCTGCGCAACTACCAGGCCATGCTCGGTCGCTTCGCGAAAATGGGCTACACCGTGCCGGACCTGTCGCCGTTGACCAACGAGCAGCAGGCTCACGATTTCTACTTCCGCGGTGACCAGCACTGGACGCCGTATGGCGCCCAGCGCACGGCGAAAATCGTGGCCGAATCCGTGAAGAAGATGCAGGCGTTTGCCGGTGTTCCGCGTCGTGAATTCGAGACCCACTTGTCAGGTCGCATGGGCAAGAAGGGCACTCTTCACAATATGGCGGGTCAATTGTGCGGCACGAGTTACGCCATCCAGTACATGGACCAGTTTGAGACGGAACCCAAAGGCGAAGCTGCCGACGGCGACCTGTTTGGTGATTCCGGTAACCCGGAAATTACCCTGGTCGGTACCAGCCACAGCGGCAAGAACTACAACTTCGCCGGCTTCTTGCAGGAATTCATTGGTGCTGATGTGCTGAACGTCGCCTTCCCGGGCGGCGGCCTCGAAGGTTCGATGCTGCAGTACCTGGGCAGCGAAGACTTCCAGAAACACCCTCCCAAGATTCTGATCTGGGAATTCTCGCCGCTTTATCGCCTGGACCAGGAGACTATCTATCGCCAGATGATGTCGCTGCTGGACAACGGCTGTGAAGGCAAACCGGCAATCATGAGCAGCAGCACCACCCTCAAACCAGGGATCAACGAGTTGCTGGTCAACGGCAAAAACGGCATCAAGGATGTGCGCAACGGCAGTAATCAGATCGACATCAAGTTCGCCGACAACTCGGTGAAGACTCTTCAGGCGCGCCTCTGGTACATGAACGGTCGCCACGAAGACTTGAAGATCGAGAAACCTGAAACATCTGAAACCGACGGGCGCTTCTCCTTCGAACTGCGCGATGACAAAGACTGGGCTGACCAGCAATTGCTTGCACTGGAAGTTCAGGGCCCGGAAGCGGGCACTGCGCCTCAGCAGGTCGAAGCGAAAGTATGCAAACGCAACGTGTTCCCGAATGTCGCGCATCAAACCGCGCAAGCCGGGTTATGAGGCTCCTATGCACACTCCAAAACTGATGCTCCCCACCCTTCTCTCGCTGGCAATGCTGTCCTCGACAGTCTTTGCCACCAGCGCGAGCGCTGCGTCGGCACTTGTGCCGCCGCAGGGTTACTACGAGGGTGTCGAGAAATTCAAGAGCGGTCAGAACAAGTTCAACTGTGACGCCATTCCGCAGCCCTACACCGGCCCGCTGCAGTTCCGCAGCAAGTACGAGGGTTCGGACAAGGCACGCGCCACATTGAATGTCGTCTCCGATCAGGCTTTTCGCGATGCGACCAAAGACATCACTACCATGGAACGCGCCACCAGCAAGGTGGTGATGCAATACATGCGTGATGGTCGCCCGGAACAGCTCGATTGTGCACTTAACATGCTGACAACCTGGGCCAAGGCCGATGCGCTGGAGTCCACGGATTTCAACCACACCGGCAAGTCGATGCGCAAATGGGCACTGGGCAGCATGTCCTCTGCATATCTGCGCTTGAAGTTCTCGGAATCGCACCCGTTGGCCGCCCGCCAGCAGGAAACGCAGATCATCGAAAGCTGGTTCAGCAAACTTGCGGATCACGTCGTCAGCGACTGGAACAATTTGCCGCTCGACAAGACTAACAACCACTCGTATTGGGCGGCCTGGGCCGTGATGTCGACGGCAGTGGCGACCAACCGTCAGGACCTCTTTGACTGGTCGGTGAAGGAATTCAAGATCGCCGCCAATCAGGTTGACCCGCAAGGCTTCCTGCCGAACGAGTTGAAGCGCAAGCAACGCGCGCTGGCGTACCACAACTACGCACTTCCTCCGCTGGCCATGATCGCGAGTTTCGCGCAGGCCAACGGCGTCGATCTGCGTCAGGAAAACAACGGTGCGCTCAAGCGCCTGGGTGATCGCGTGCTGGCCGGCGTGAAGAACTCGGGCAGCGAGTTTAAGGCCCGGGACGGTCAGGATCAGGACATGACGGACCTCAAGACCGACATGAAATTTGCCTGGCTCGAACCGTACTGCTCTCTGTACGACTGCGGCCCGGATGTGCTTGAACAGAAACACAAGATGCAGCCGTTCAAGAACTTCCGCCTCGGCGGCGACCTGACCCGTACCTATGACCCGACGCATGACAAGGGTGACAAGGGCGGTTCTTGAGAGCAGCCGCGCCGGAGTAGTCCGGCGGACGCAAGACCTGTAGGAGCGCGCTTGCCCGCGAAAGCGATTTTCCAGACGACATAACGATGTCGGATGTACTGGCCTCATCGCGAGCAAGCTCACTCCTGCAGGGAGTCGGCAGATGCATGTTTCACCCCTCCATTTTTTCATGGGGGGTTTGGGGGGCTTCGGCCTTTGATGTTGGACAAATGGAGAGATAAAGGATGGTTTTCTCATCCAACGTGTTCCTGTTCCTGTTCTTGCCGGTGTTTCTCGGCTTGTACTACCTGAGCGGGCAACGCTATCGCAACCTGCTGCTGCTGGTCGCCAGCTACGTGTTCTATGCGTGGTGGCGAGTGGACTTCCTGGCACTGTTTGCAGCTGTGACGCTATGGAACTACTGGATCGGCCTGCGCGTAGGCGCCGCCGGGGTCAGAACCAAACCGGCACAGCGCTGGCTGCTGCTCGGCGTGGCCGTCGACCTGTGCATCCTCGGCTACTTCAAGTACGCCAACTTCGGCGTGGACAGCATCAACGCGATGATGACGTCCGTAGGTCTTGAGCCTTTCATTCTCACGCATGTGTTGCTGCCGATTGGTATCTCGTTCTACATCTTCGAGTCCATCAGCTACATCATCGACGTCTACCGCGGCGACACACCAGCGACCCGCAACCTCATCGACTTCGCGGCATTTGTGGCGATCTTCCCGCACCTGATTGCCGGGCCGGTACTGCGTTTCCGCGATCTGGTCGACCAGTTCAACAACCGCACGCACACCCTGGACAAGTTCTCCGAGGGCTGCACGCGGTTCATGCAGGGCTTCATCAAGAAGGTTTTCATTGCCGACACGCTGGCCGTGGTCGCCGACCATTGCTTTGCACTGCAAAACCCCACCACGGGCGATGCCTGGCTGGGCGCACTGGCGTACACCGCACAGCTGTACTTTGACTTCTCCGGTTATAGCGACATGGCCATCGGTCTGGGCTTGATGATGGGTTTCCGCTTCATGGAAAACTTCAAGCAGCCGTACATCAGCCAGTCGATCACCGAGTTCTGGCGTCGCTGGCACATCAGCTTGTCGACCTGGCTGCGTGATTACCTCTACATCACCCTAGGCGGCAACCGTGGCGGCAAGGTCGCAACTTACCGCAACCTGTTTCTGACCATGCTGTTGGGCGGTCTGTGGCACGGCGCCAACATCACCTACATCGTCTGGGGCGCCTGGCACGGTGTATGGCTGGCGATTGAAAAGGCGATCGGTCTGAACACCGCACCGCGCACCTTCAACGTAGTTCGCTGGGCATTCACCTTCCTGCTGGTGGTCATGGGCTGGGTCATCTTCCGCTCTGAAAACCTGCACGTTGCCGCTCGCATGTATGGCGCGATGTTCAGCTTCAGCGATCTGGGCCTCTCGGAGCTCAACCGCGCAAGCCTCACCGGTCTGCAGGTTGCAACGCTTGTTGTGGCGTACATCACCCTCGCCTTCTTCGGCCTGCGTGACTTCTACCGCAACCGTGCTCCCGCCAAGCCGACAGACAAGACTGCTCAAACCGACGGTCCTGCCGCTGCCGAGCCAGGCCTGATCAAGGCCGTACCGGGCGACAACCCGGGCAGCATTCATCAACCGGGCTTCATCGTCGGCACCGAAGCGCAGGTTCAGCCTGCCTACTGGACCGTCGACTGGTCGCGCTATCTGATGCGCGCGCTGATCCTGCTGATGTTCGTTGCTTCGATTCTTAAACTTTCGGCGGCCAGCTTCTCGCCGTTCCTTTACTTCCAGTTCTGAGGAGCCTGACATGACCCGTTCATTACGTTTCCTCTACATCTTCCTGTTCCTGGCGATTCTGCTGGTGCTGGGCCTGTGGTCGCTGCGCAGCTTTGTCGGCTTCTCGACGTCGAAGGAAACCACCGTGCTCAATGGTCACTGGACCAAGGCGGTGGAGACCCACTACGACGAAGAGTTTCCGATCAAGCGTCTGGGCACCAACCTCTGGGCCGCGCTGGATTACAAGCTGTTCAACGAAGGCCGTCCGGGCGTCATCCTCGGCAAGGACCAGTGGCTGTACACCGACGAAGAGTTCGATGCCGTCGCCAACAGCGAGCAGAACGAAGCAGACAACCTGGCAATCATCCAGGGCGTACGCGACACGCTGAAGAAGCAGGGTACGCAATTGGTGCTGGCAATCGTTCCGGCCAAGACGCGTCTGTACCCGGAGCACGTGGGCGACAATACGCCGGCTGCGCTGCACACCGACCTGTATCAGCAATTCCACGCGCAAGTGAATCAGGCCGGCATCCTCGCCCCTGACCTGCTGACGCCGCTGCAAGGTGCCAAAGAGAAGGGCCAGGTATTCCTGCGCACCGACACTCACTGGACTCCGATGGGCGCCGAAGTGGTCGCTCAGCAGCTGGGCACCGTGATTGCGCAACAGGCACCGCTGAACGTTGAGCCGCAGAACTTCGTCACCGAAGCCAAGTCGACTGAACCCTACAAGGGCGATCTGACCAACTTCCTGCCGCTGGATCCGCTGTTCAGCAACCTGCTGCCCAAGCCGGACGATCTGCAACAGCGCAGCACCAACCCGGCTGATGCCGGTGGGGAAAGCGGCGACGCGCTGTTCGCAGACAATTCGGTCGCAGTCGGCCTGGTCGGCACCAGTTACAGCGCCAACCCCAACTGGAACTTTGCCGGTGCCTTGAAGCAGGCCCTGCACGCCGACGTCGTGAACTACGCCGAAGACGGCCATGGCCCGATCCTGCCGATGCTCAAGTATCTGCAAACCGACGCCTTCAAGAGCAGCCCGCCGCAGGTGCTCATCTGGGAATTCCCGGAGCGTTACCTGCCCGCTCACAACGACCTGACCGAGTTCGACCCCCAGTGGATCGCTGAACTCAAAAAGGCCCGTGACCCCCAACAGAATCTGGCCGACAACGCCAACAACTCCAAGCCGCCCGTTCGGGCGCAAAACTGAGAGGACTATTGACTATGACTTCGCAGAACCCAATGCCAGTTCGTTCGCGCAAAACCAACCTGCTGAAAACCTGTGTACTCGCCGCAAGCCTGGGCTTTGTGTCCCTGTCCGCTTTCGCCGGTGGTGACGCAGCCCTGTACGGCCCAACCGCACCAAAAGGTTCGACCTTCGTGCGTGTGTACAACGCCAGCAACAGCGAAATCACCGCCAGCGTCGGCAACACCAGCCTCAACGACATCGGCCCGTTGGCCAGCAGTGACTTCGGCTTCATGCCACAGGGCGACTACACCGCCAAAATCGGTAGCCAGAGCCTGCCGGTGAAACTGGCGAGCGATCACTACTACACCATCGTGAACAACACGTCCGGTGCTCCACAGCTGGTTGAAGAGCCGCCATTCAAGAACAAGCAGAAGTCGCTGGTTCGCGTACAGAACCTGAGCGACAAGTCGCTGACCCTGAAAACTGCTGACGGCAAGACCGACGTGGTCAAGGCTGTCGCTGCCAAGGGCACCGGCGAGCGCGAAATCAACCCGGTCAAAGTCAGCTTCGCGCTGTTCGACGGTGACAAGAAAGTCAGCGACCTGAAGCCTGTTGCGCTGGAGCGTGGTGAAGCCGCCGTGCTGTACGTCACCGGCAGCGGCAGCAACCTGTCGCCAGTTTGGGTCAAGCGCCCGACTGCCACTCAGTAATGGTTTGAAGCCGGTCGAAAGACCGCGGGCGCGCTTGATCCCGAGCGCGCCGCCAGATTCACGGAATCAAGCGGTCGGCGTCAGGCACTGCGGAGCAAGCAGCCAGCCAGGAGGACGCCGAACGATGCAAGACAAAAACCAGAAAGACCGAAGTACCTACAGCCCATTCGAACGATTTTTGCTTAACGGAGAAACAAAATGATTCCAGTGATCTTGTCAGGTGGTAGCGGTTCCCGACTCTGGCCTCTTTCGCGTAAACAGTTTCCTAAACAGTTCCTGGCACTGACCGGCGAACACACCCTGTTCCAGCAGACCGTTGAGCGCCTGCAGTTCGACGGCATGCAGCACCCGGTTGTGGTGTGCAACAAGGACCACCGTTTCATCGTCACCGAGCAGCTCGGTGCATTGGGTCTGGAAACTCAGGCTGTGATCATGGAACCGTTTGGCCGCAACACTGCGCCTGCCGTCGCCATCACCGCAATGATGCTGGCCAACGAAGGCCGTGACGAGTTGATGCTGGTGCTGCCAGCCGACCACGTGATCGACGATCAGAAAGCCCTGCAGCGCGCCCTCGCTCTGGCAACCGTTGCTGCAGAGCGCGGCGAGATGGTGCTGTTCGGGATTCCGGCGACCAAGCCTGAAACCGGCTATGGCTACATCAAGTCCACCGCCGATGCGCTGTTGCCTGAAGGCGTAAGCCGCGTGCAGCAGTTCGTTGAGAAACCGGATGAGCAACGCGCCATCGAGTTCGTTGAAGCCGGCGGTTACTACTGGAACAGCGGCATGTTCCTGTTCCGCGCCAGCCGTTATCTGGAAGAGCTGAAAAAGCACGATCCGGACATCTACGACAACTGCCTGCTGACCCTTGAGCGCAGCAAGCATGAAGGCGACAGCATCTCCCTGGACGAGGCGAGCTTCGCTTGCTGCCCGGACAATTCCATCGACTACGCCGTGATGGAAAAAACCCAACGCGCCTGCGTAGTGCCACTGGATGCGGGCTGGAGCGATGTCGGCTGCTGGTCGTCGCTGTGGGACGTGCACAAGAAAGACGAAAACGGCAACGTCACCAAAGGCGACGTGGTTATCCAGGACAGCCGCAACTGCATGATTCAGGGCAACGGCAAACTGGTCACCGTGATTGGCCTGGACAACATCGTTGTCGTCGAAACCAAAGACGCCATGATGATTGCCCACAAGGACAAGGTTCAGGGCGTCAAGCAACTGGTCAACACGCTGAACGAGCAAGGCCGCAGCGAAACCCAGAACCACCTCGAAGTGTATCGCCCGTGGGGCTCGTACGACTCCGTGGACATGGGCGGCCGTTTCCAGGTCAAGCGCATTTCGGTGAAGCCGGGCGCGAGCCTGTCGCTGCAGATGCACCACCACCGTGCCGAGCACTGGATCGTTGTGTCGGGTACCGCTCAGGTGACTTGCGATGACAACGTGTTCCTGCTGACCGAAAACCAGTCCACGTACATCCCGATTGCCTCGGTCCACCGCCTGCGCAACCCAGGCAAGATCCCGTTGGAAATCATCGAAGTCCAGTCGGGTAGCTACTTGGGCGAAGACGACATCGAACGCTTCGAAGACGTGTACGGTCGCTCCACCCCAGGCTTGGAAGCTGGCGTGAAGACTCAGACCATCGCCCGTTAATACCGCTTCACCCAGTAGTATTAAGCCCCCGTCAATCCTCTGCGTATTCCCCATCCGCAGAGGGTTTTCGGGGGCTTTTTTATGCGCGCTCTCGGCTCCATGACCCCGCGCCGGTTAGTTGCAGGCCAACCAATACCTTCAGCCACTGCGCCAGTGGCGTTTGAACCGGGTTCGCCAGCAAGCCGGCTCCTACAGATTTGGGTTGGATCTGATGATCCACCATTAGCTCAATCCCCTCCCCTTTCGGTACGATGCCCACCTCTGCCATCGCGAGATCGACACGATGATTTTCGGCGCCGTGCTTTTGTTCACCTGGCTGGTCCTGCTGTTGCGCTATCCGTCCAGGGCGCTGCCAGTCTCATTGGCGGCCGCCTTGGGCCTGGGCATCGTGGCTGCTTTTGTGGTCTGGGAAGACAGCCGCGACGAGCAACGCCTGGAGCGTCTTCAGATGCGCGTCGACTACGCGCCGCAGCAATGTCCGGCGGGACGTCCGTTGTTGGTGCTGATCGACAACGGCAATAGCGTCGCACTGACTGAGCTGCGCTGGAAAATCGCGGCATACGCGCCGGGTGACACCGTTAATCTGGCCGAAGACACCTACACCGCTCCGCGCTATCGCGGGCCCGGAGAATTGCTGCCCGGTAGCCAGTGGCAAGATTGCTTGCCGCTGCCGACGCTCCGCCAAGGTTACCGGCCGCAGACGCTGGAGTTCCGGGCCGAACGGCTGCAGGGCGCGTTCTCGGGCTGAGCGCCAGCCTTTTTTTTCCAAGGAATGAATCATGTCTGTGGTGTTGATCACCGGTTGTTCCAGCGGCATCGGCCGCGCCATGGCGGATGCTTTCAAGGAAGCGGGCCATGACGTGTGGACCACGGCGCGCAAGCCCGCCGACGTAGCAGCGCTGGTTGCAGCCGGGTTTCACGCTGTCGCGCTGGACGTGAACGATAGCGTTGCGATTGAGCAGTTGGCCGCGAGTCTGGATGAGCACGGCAAAGGGCTGGATGTGTTGATCAACAATGCGGGTTACGGAGGTATCGCGCCCTTGCTGGACGGCGGCGTTGAGGCCATGCGCAGGCAATTCGAGACCAACGTGTTTTCGGTGGTTGGGGTGACTGATGCGTTGTTTCCGTTGCTGCGCCGCAACCGAGGTTTGGTGGTGAACATCGGCAGCGTTTCCGGTGTGCTGGTGACGCCTTTCGCCGGCGCCTATTGCGCGTCAAAGGCCGCCGTACATGCGTTGAGCGATGCATTGCGCATGGAACTGGCACCCTTCGGGATACGCGTAATGGAAGTCCAGCCCGGCGCCATCGACACGCAATTTGCACAAACTGCCAGCCGCGAGGCCGAGCAGGTCATCCACCCGGATTCGCCCTGGTGGCCATGGCGTGAAAGCATTCGTGCCAGGGCCAATGCCTCTCAGGGCAATCCAACACCGCCCGGCCACTTTGCCCGCGACGTGCTTGATGCGGTACAGCGCCGCCACCCGCCGCGCCTGCTGCGATCCGGCAACGGCAGCCGCGCCTTGCCCCTGATAGAACGCCTGCTGCCAAAGGCGCTGATTGAGTGGATCCTGAGCAAGCGTTTCAAACTGGATAAAACACCCTGAACGCTGCTGGCGGCACCGCAACCTGCCGGATGACAGGAATCTGCCGCATGACGCAACTCAAAGCGCGCGCCCACAAACTTGAGGCACGCCGAAGGTTTCGGGTGGCTACCAATATCAGCTGTAGGAGCGCGCTTGCCCGCGAAGACGTCGGTACATCCGCTACACACCCAGCGGCCGGGATACAGCCATCGCGAGCAAGCTCACTCCCACAAATCCGAGGCACGCCGAAGGTTTCGGGTGGCTACCAATATCAGCTGTAGGAGCGCGCTTGCCCGCGAAAACGTCGGTACATCCGCTACATATCCAGCGGCCGGGATACAGCCATCGCGAGCAAGCTCACTCCCACAAATCCGAGGCACGCCGAAGGTTTCGGGTGGCTACCAATATCAGCTGTAGGAGCGCGCTTGCCCGCGAAGACGTCGGTACATCCGCTACATATCCCGCGGCCCGGATGCAGCCATCGCGAGCAAGCTCACTCCCACAATGCCTGCGGCGTGCCGACATCCTGGGTCCAACCCGGCTCTGTCGGCAGGTGAGAAATACCGACTCCCTCACGCGCCTACAAATCCGAGGCACGCCGAAGGTTTGGGGTGGTTGCCAATATCAGCTGTAGGAGCGCGCTTGCCCGCGAAGACGTCGGTACATCCGCTACATATCCAGCGGCCGGGATGCAGCCATCGCGAGCAAGCTCACTCCCACAATGCCTGCGGCGTGCGGAGTTCATGCGTCCAACCCGGCTCTGTCAGCAGGTGAGAAATGCCGAGTCGCCCACGGTCCTGTCAGCGGATAAGAAATGCCGGATCGCCCACGGTCCTGTAGGAGCGAGCTTGCTCGCGAAGGCGCCGGTGTGTCCGACGCATCTCTGTCGTCCGTGCTGATGCCTTCGTGGGCAAGCGCGCTCCTACAGGTTGTGTTTCGGGCCTTCCGTCTCGGGGTTCACGATCACCGTGCAGGTAATCCCCGCCGCCAGCACAACACCCTCCGGCACTTGATCCAGATGAATGCGCACGGGCACCCGCTGGGCCAGCCGGACCCAATTGAACGTCGGGTTGACGTCGGCGATCAGCTCGCGGCTTTCGGGGTTGTCGCGGTCGTAAATGGCGCGGGCGATGCTTTCGACGTGGCCTTTCATCACTTCGCCGCTCATCAGCTGCATGTCCGCCGGATCACCGATCCTGACGTGGGGCAGTTTGGTTTCCTCAAAAAAGCCGTACACCCAAAACGAGTTCTGGTCGACGACGGCCATCTTCGCCTCGCCCATTCGCGCGTAATCGCCGCGGTGCACGTTGAGGTTGGTGACGTAGCCATCAACGGCCGCCAGCACTCTGGTGCGCTGCAAATTCAGCTTCGCCGCGTCGAGTTGGGCGATGGCCAACTGGTAATCCGCCTGGGCAGAGGTGGCGACATTGCTGGCGTCTTCACGGCTTTCAGCAGAGATCACCAAGGCGTCCATGTCCTTGCGCCGGCTGGCATTGACCTTGCGCATCTCCCACGTGGCCTTGCGCGACGCGACCATCGCTTCGGCCTGCTTGACGGCTAACTGGTAATGCTCGGGATCGATCTGCATCAACAGATCGCCTTTTTTCACCGGCTGGTTGTCCTTGACCGGGACATCGATCACCACGCCGCTGACGTCCGCTGCGACATTGATGACGTCGGCGCGCACCCGACCGTCGCGCGTCCAGGGCGTGTCCATGTAGTGAATCCACAGCAGCCGGCCAATCCAGATGGCCAACGCCAGAATCAACAAAGTCGCGATCAGACTGAAAAACTTTTTCATCTCAAACCATGAGCCTCAACGGTAAACAGTGAGCGCCATGGCGCCGAAAATGCAGCTGAACAGGCTCAGGCGCAGCAGCGCCGGATGCCAGAAAAAACGGTACAGATCGAGGCCGGACATGAAGCGGTCCAGCGCCCAGGACAGCACCATCGCGGCCAGAAACATGACGGTGACGGTGGGCATGTAAACGCCATGAAAGGCCAGTTCACGTGGCATGGGGTTGTCCTTGTGGCGTGGCCTCGACAGCCTGCTCTGCCCCATCACCTGCCAGCGGCGATTGCGGGTCGAGCAGACAGGTGCGGATGAAGTGCAGGTAACTTTTTACCCGGCGCAGCGCCGAGGTGTCGAAGTGCGGGGCGAAGGGCTCGTCGGTGTTTTGCACGCAGACAATCGCGTGATCGACAGCGGACAGGCTGCGGGCCAGGTTGTGGCGGTCCGGCTGTATGAACAGACGAATCAGCGAACGGCCCATGGCCCGAATCGCCTGCCGCCAGGGCTGCGATTCGGCGTAGCTGGGATGCACCGGGAGAATGTCCTGTTCACGGCGCAGTTCGATGATCGCCTGGCCGATTTCCAGCACCACAAACATCCAGCGTAATAGATTGCGCTGGACCTCGGGCTTGCCGGCCGCCAGCCCGTACGCCTGGTGCATCAAGTCTCGCGTGCGGCTTTCAAAACGGGACCGAATCCCGCGCAGCGGCGCGCTGATCGCAAAACTGACTTGCTGGCGAAGATTGCCTTCCAGCCGTTGCCACAACCAGCGGCTGTTGGGCGGCAAAATGATCGCCCCCGCTGCGGCGCACAGAAGCATGCCGAGGACCATTGCGATGTAGTCGTTGATGAACCCATAGGGGTTGTACACCGTGAGGTTGTCCGGCGCGGATCCGATGCAGAAGAAGATCAACAGCCCCAGCCCGTAACCGACCCATTGCGGGCGGGTGGTCAGGAATGTGCCGAACACGAACACCGGCGCCAGCACCACGCACAACAGCGGGAAACCATCGATGCGCGGCAGCACGAAAAAGGTGATAAAGAACCCCAGCAGTGCGCCTGCAAATGTCCCGCAGGCCATCTGAAACGCCATGCGCCTGGGATTGGGCGTGGTCGCGGAAAGCGCCACGGTCGCGGCGGACACCAGGGTCATCGAGGCGCCGCTTGGCCAGGCCGTCGCTACCCAATACACCGACATGACCGCGAGAATAAACGTCGCGCGCACGCCCGATGCCAGGGACGATAACCAACTGGTGGTGGAGACAAACGGTTCGACCCACTTTTCCCGCACATGGTTGTGATCGGCCAGCGACGCGTGAGTCTGGGCGTAGTCATGCAGGTCATCGACGAAGCGATACAGCAGTTCGTAGGCAGTATGAAAATCCAGCAGCTCGTCGTCGCTTGGGTCGGTCCCGACGAATTCGGCACGAAGGCTGCGCACGTGCTCCGGCAAATCCGCCTTGTAGACACTCAGCCGATTGGCGAGCAGCGCGGCGTCGGCGTTGGTCAGCGCGCGTCCGGCGAAGGGCTCCAGCAACCGGGTCAATGCAGCGAGGCCCGGTTGAATGGCTTGAACTGCCGGTGTCACACCGCGCCGACGCAGGCGTTCGAGCAACTGGTGCAGCGCGTTGAAGCGCGTGGTGATGGTCATGAACTCGCTGTTCAGCCGATTCAACCGACCGTTGCGCCGACGCATGTGCGGGTCTTCAAACACCGTGACCGCACGCAGGCCTTCGAGCCCGATCGCATCGGCAATGAAGCGCACGTTGCTCGCTTCAAAGGACGCCGGATCGCTTTCGCCGCGCAGGCCGGTGATGACGAATTGGGCGAAGGTGCCAAAGCGTTGGTACAGGGTGTTGCGCATCGCCGCACCCGCACTTTGCGGCAGGATGGCAGCGCTCACCAATGTCGAGCAGACGATGCCGAGCGAGATTTCAAGGACCCGCCACATGGCCGCCATGAACGAGGTATCCGGGTGCGCAAGGGCCGGCAACCCAGTCATTGCAGCGGTGTAGCCGGCGAGCACGAAACCGTACGCGCGAAAGTTGCGATAGCGCGCAGCACCTGCACAGCAGAAGCCGACCCAGATCGCCAGGCTGCCGAGGAACAGCTCACTGTTCTGCGCAAACAAGGCCATCAACATGACCATCACCACGGAGCCGGCGACGGTGCCGAGCAGACGGTAGAAACTCTTGGCGAACACCTGACCGCTTTGCGGTTGCATGACAATGAACACCGTGATCATGGCCGTGCGCGGTTGCGGCAGTTCCAGGCGCATGGCGATCCAGTAGGTCAGGAACGCTGCAGCCAGCACCTTGAAGATGTAGATCCAGGTCACGCCGTCGCTGCGTGCCCAGTCATTGAGACCGCGGCGCCATTCCAGGGCTTTTAACCAGTGCAGGGCTTGGCTCATGTCAGTTCCAAGACCTGCAGCGGCCGACCCGCCGCATTCGCGGGCAAGCGCGCTCCTACAGGTGACAGGGTCCTGCCTGCCCCGCCGGCGTTGATGCCAAACCGCGCCCGATCGTCATCCGCCCCGCCGGCGCCGATGGCAAATCCCGCCCTATGGCCACCCCGACCGGCGCCGATGGCGGATCGGTCATCAATGGGCAAGCACATACCACTGTAGGAGCGCGCTTGCCCGCGATGGGGCCGGCGCAGGCAACACAAAATCATCTGGTTCATCGATCAAACACCGCCAACGACACCGGCGTCTTCGGCACGGCGGTCTTTTCCGGCGAGGGCGAATCATGGCCGGCCATCAATCCGCCTCCGAGCGCCACCACCAACTCCGCATGCACCGTCAGGCGCTCGGCCTGGACGCGCTGCTGTACCTGCTGTTGGTGAAACAGCAGCGTTTGCGCGTTGAGCACGTTGAGGTAATCGGTCAGGCCGCGTTTGTAGGCGACCATCGCGATGTCATAGGTTTTCTGCGCCGCTGCCACCGACTGATCGGCGAACTGTTGCTGCTTGTCCATCGACTCACGGCGGATCAACTGATCGGAAATGCCCTTCAGCGCCATCACCAGGGTCTGGTTGTACTGCGCGACAGCTTCGTCATAACCCGCTGACGCCACGCCAAGTTCAGATCGCAAGCGCCCGCCATCAAAAATCGGCAACGTGATCGCCGGACCCACGCTGTAGTTGAATTTCTTGCCCGCGAGAAATTCCAGCATGCCGCCGCCGGTGGCCATGTAGCCCAGGCTGCCCATCAGATCAACATTTGGATAAAACGCAGCGTGGGCCACATCGATGCCCCGTGCCTGCGCAGCGACGCGCCAGCGGCTGGCGACCACATCCGGCCGCTGCCCGAGCAGTTTGGCCGGCAGCGCCGACGGCAACTTCAACGCGGTATTCAAGGACAGCGTCGGACGCTGCAGACTTGCGCCCTCGCCCGGCCCTTTGCCTGCCAGCGCGGCGATTTGATTGCGGCTCAGCGTGATGGCTTCGTCCAGCGCATCAATCTGGCGGCGGGTTTCAGGCAACGGGGCTTCGGCCTGACTGACCTCAAAATGAGTACCGATGCCGCCGTTCAAACGGCGCTGGGCCAGTTCGACGATCTGCTGCTGCTGAGCGAGCGTGGCTTGGGCGATGTCGCGCTGGGCGTAATTGAGCGACAACTGGATGTACGCGCGGACGATATTGTCCTGCAACTCCAGCTGGGCTTGACGCTCTTGCGCCGCGCCCATGTGCGCCATGTCCAGCGCCTGCTCGGAGTGATTGCTTTCCTGGCCCCACAGGTCAAGGGAATAGCTCAGGCCCAGCGAGGCGCTGTTGTCCCACGTGCTGGTGTTCGAGAGCTCACCTGGCCCGTAGAACTGATCCGTCGGCCAGTTATGCCGTTTCAGCGTGCTGTCGCCTGAGACGTGCAGTGACTCTGCGGATTCGGCAATGCCCGCCATGGCCTTGGCCTGACGAACGCGTGCAGCCGCCAGCGCCAGGCTTGGACTGCCAAGCGCGGCAAGTTCGATCCAGCGGTTGAGTTGTTCGTCGCCATAAGCGCGCCACCACTGCCCGGCAGGCCAGTGAGCGTCTTTGTCCGCTGCCTTGATGGCATCGTCGGTAGCCAGTGTGTCAGGCGACAACGAGGTGCCTTGTGGGGCGATTCCGCCAGTTCCGATGCAGCCGCTGATGAGTAACGTTAAAGCCCACACACTGAGGGGCTTGAGCCCTCTGACGAGACGACGCGGCACTGCTGCAATTACCTGAATGGGAGGGGAATCTGGAGTGCAGCGATTCTAGGGGGCGTCTAGCACGGCGATAAGCCGGGACTTCTGCGAATCTTTGTTACCGAACCGGAGATAATCCTCGGGTATGGCTGACATGGATCAGTAACTTCATGTCACAATTTGCTATCTCACCTGAGAACGGCCAATGGACACTCTGCAAAACATGCGCGCCTTCACGTGCGTGGCGCAAGCGGGCAGCTTCACCGCTGCCGCCGCACAACTGGACACCACCACCGCCAACGTTTCGCGCGCTGTCTCCAATCTTGAAGCCCACCTGCAGACCCGCCTCCTCAACCGCACCACGCGGCGTATTGCCCTGACCGAAGCCGGCAAGCGTTACCTGCTGCGCTGCGAGCAGATTCTGGGCTACGTCGAAGAAGCGGAAGCAGAAGCCAGCGATGCCCATGCGCGTCCGGCCGGGCAGCTGAAAGTCCATTCAATGACCGGCGTGGGTCAGCATTACGTCATTGACGCGATTGCCCGGTACAGGCGCAATCACCCGGACGTGTCGTTTGACCTGACCATGACCAACCGCGTCCCGGACCTGCTTGAAGAAGGCTATGACGTGTCCATCGTGCTCGCCAGCGAGCTGCCGGACTCGGGTTTCGTGTCCCAGCGATTGGGCATCACGTACAGCATCGTCTGCGCCTCACCCGCCTACATCAAGGCATTCGGCATGGCGCACCGACCGGCTGATTTGCTCAATCATGCCTGCCTGCGCCTGGTCAGCCCGGTCTTCCCGCTGGAAAAATGGGCCTTTGACGGCCCTGAAGGTCAGGAGACTGTGACCATCGGCAACTCGCCGTTTCTGGTGAATTCGGCCGACGCCATGCAGGCAGCGATCAGCAGCGGAATGGGCATCGGCATCTTGCCGATCTACTCGGCGATCGAAGGGTTGCGCAATGGCTCGCTGGTGCGGGTGCTGCCGCAGTACCGCTCCCACGAGCTGAACCTGTATGCGATCTATCCGTCGCGGCAGTACCTGGATGCGAAGATCAAAACCTGGGTGGAATACCTGCGCGGCTCGCTGCCGGAAATCATGGCGGCCCATGAAGCCGATCTGCAAACCCATGTGCTGCCACAGACCAGTTAAACGCAAGGCCACCCTGCCTGTGAGAGCGATCAGTGGGGCCCTGCCAATCCCTCGGCAAGAATGTTAGCGTGCTACGCAACGCCCTTCTGAATCGCCCGAGAGAAGCTATCCGATGAAAAAGACCGTCCTTGCCTTCAGCCGCGTGTCCCCGGAAATGGCCGAGCGCCTGCAGCAAGACTTCAATGTGATCATCCCTGACCCGAAAAAGGGTGATCTCAACGAGCAGTTCAACGACGCCCTTCCCCACAGCCACGGCATGATTGGCGCCGGACGCAAGCTGGGTCGCGAACAGCTGCAAAGCGCGACGCAACTGGAAGTGGTCTCGAGCATTTCGGTTGGCTACGACAACTACGACGTCGGCTACCTCACCGAACGCGGCATCATGCTGACCAACACCCCCGACGTGCTGACGGAAAGCACCGCAGACCTGGGCTTCTCGCTGATCATGAGCAGCGCCCGCCGCGTCGCCGAACTGGACGCGTACACAAAGGCAGGCAACTGGAAGCGCAGCATCGAAGCGCCTCATTTCGGCACGGACGTCTACGGCAAGACGCTGGGCATCGTCGGCATGGGCAACATCGGCGCAGCGGTTGCGCGTCGCGGTCGGCTGGGTTTCAACATGCCAATTCTGTACAGCGGCAACAGCCGCAAGACTGCCATCGAACAGGAGCTGGGCGCCCAGTTTCGTACCCTCGATCAGCTGCTGGCCGAATCGGACTTCGTCTGTCTGGTGGTGCCGCTCAGTGAAAAAACCAAACACATGATCAGCACGCGAGAGCTGTCGCTGATGAAGAAGAGCGCGATTCTGGTCAATATCGCCCGCGGCCCTATCGTTGATGAGCCTGCGCTGATCAAAGCCCTGCAGGACGGCACGATTCGCGGCGCCGGGCTGGATGTCTACGAGAAGGAGCCACTGTCCGAATCGCCGCTGTTTGCGTTGAGCAACGCCGTGACGCTGCCGCACATTGGCTCGGCGACGGACGAAACCCGTCAGGCCATGGCCGACCGCGCCTACGCAAACCTGCGTGCCGCGCTGCTGGGCGAAAAGCCGCAGGACCTGGTGAATGCGCAGGTGTGGAAGGGGTAAGCGCCGCAGTTGTTGATGGCCGTTCCCACGGTCCCCGTGGGAATGCCGCCCCCGGCGCTCCGTGCATGTCCGTTTGCAACACAACCACAGAAACCGGCTTGCTGGCGCATTTTCGGCCTGCAACACGACTGTAGGAGATCCCCCGTCGTCCAGACGCCGCGCTGTCGCGCAGCAAACGGGGGA